>DASPTY010000081.1:0-9960 GCA_035623175.1 Candidatus Limnocylindrales bacterium
TCACCAAAGACGCCATCGGCACGGCTCCTGTTCTCGTTCGCGCCACCTATCACGACGTCAGCTTCAACACGTTCGCCCCTCCCGGTCGTCCCGAAGTTGAAGTCGAAATCTTCGACATCTCCAAAGATCCCAAGACCATCAAAATCAACTCGCACATCATCATCTTCCAGCCCCAGGGCGAAAAACTGATTGGCGCTGAAGAATACGCTGTCGACAACTCCTCGCAACCCCCAGCCGCCTACTTCCGTTCCGAAGGCAATTTCGATTTTGCCATCCCGGAAAACGGCAATCTCGGTCAGGTCACCACCACCACGTCCATGGGCATGTCCGTGAACCAGGCCTCCATTGACAAGGGCAAAGGTCGCTTCAGCATCGCCTTTCCGTTTCGTCCGGGCCAAACCAATGTCCGCCTTTCCTACGAACTTCCTTACCCCAATAATTCCGCCTCTCTGAAACTGCCGGCCACATACTCCGGCATGAAAATGCTCGTTGTCGTTCCTCCCGGTGTCACCATCACAGGCGAAGGTCTAACCTCCGCAGGCCAAGAGCAGGGAATGATGGTCTACACTCACGACCCGCTTCCTGCGAAGGGTACCCTTGCCGTCAGCCTTTCCGGCGTCGGTGCTCCGCCAGCCGCCGATCAAGGTGAGCAGGGCGCTCAAGAAGGGAACTCCCGCACCGGTGGTCAGGAAGTCATCGCCGCCCCCAGTCGCATTGATGATGTGAAGTGGTACCTTTTCGTCGGCATCGCTGCTCTCTTCGGCTTGGGCGCCATCTTGCTCACCCGCAAGCAAGTCGTCGTCGCGGACTCCGACGCCGCGGCACTCGAACCGACGCCCGCAAAATCGGCCAAGTCCGCCAAATCAAAAAAGGCGCCGCCAGCTCCCGCTGCAGCAAGTGCAGACGGGCGGACTTTAGCGGCCGGTCTTCAGACCGGCTCTTCTCGATCTAACGCTGCTGCGGCCGTGGATGAACACGTCACCGTCAGCATGGATTCGCTGAAAGATCAAATGTTCCGCCTCGAACTTCGCCGTCAGGCTGGCACGATTTCCGACGAGGAGTACGCTCGCGAAAAAGCCAAGTTCGACAAGCTCCTTCGCGACCTCTTGTAGTGGAGGGTCTTTCGCGGTGTTTGCGTCCCGGCGCTTTTTGTCGGGAAGCCCGTCACTCTTCGCTCTTGTAGTGGCGGGGCTTTAGACCCGTGCTTTTCTCTTGGGTTTGCAGCGCTGGATTTTACGCCGGCGCTCTTCGTGGCACAGCTACTCTTGGTCTTTTCTTCAGGAGGCAGGGGCTTCAGCCCCTGCGTTGATGAGCTGGGGAGACAGGGCTTTAGCCCCTGAAGAAAGCTATACTGCAGGGTCGGGTGCCCCACGCCCCGCATTTGCGTGTGGCAGATTGGGCTTGGTTCTTGTTGGGTACGGGCTATGCCTGCCACTGTGCAACCGGCGAGGCGGGTCGTTTCAATGTTCTAGGTGCTGTAATAATCTGTCATTCCGAGCGAAGCGAGGAATCTGCTTCTCTTCGCCCTCGGCACAACTGAAATCTTGCGCGCTCCCGCAACACGGACAAACACTTTGCCTTCTCTCTCTCCAACCGGCCTCCGCTTCGAGAACATAGATAAGCGCTACGGCGGCCTTTTCGCCCTTCGCCGGGTCTCTCTCGAAATCGCTCCCGGCGAATGTGTCGTCCTCGCTGGCCGCAACGGCTCCGGCAAAACCACGCTCCTCCGCATCGCCGCCCGCATCGTTCGTCCCACCGCAGGGAATTTGTCCTTCCCCGGCGCTACCTCGGATTCCGTCGCCAATCCCCGCCCCGGCTACGTCGCCCACACCACCATGGTCTACGACGAGCTCAGCGCCGAAGAAAATCTCGTCCTCTTCGCCAAGCTCCAAAACGTCCCGCAACCCGCCGCACGCGCCGAAGAGCTGCTCCACGAAGTCGGTCTCTACGACCGTCGCGATTCCTTGGTCCGCACCTACTCCCGCGGCATGCGCCAGCGCATCGCCATCGCACGCGCGCTCATCCATCGCCCCGCCGTCTTGCTTTTCGACGAGCCCGCCACGGGCCTCGATCCCATCGGCTTCTCCTGGCTCGCCAAAACGCTTGGCGAAGTCCATCGTTCCGGCTGTACCGTGGTTATGAGCCTCCACGGCGAGTCCGAAATTTCTGCCCTTGCAACGCGCGCCATTCAACTCGACGCCGGCTCCGTCGTCGCGGATACCAAAACCGGCGCCTCCCTCCACTCCATCCTCACTTTCCGAGGTGCCTGAGCCCGCCATGAGCCTCCTCTCCAACACCGCCACGCTTCTCGGCAAGGAACTCCGCACCGAATTTCGTTCCCGCGAACTTCTCACCACTACCGTCGTCTTCATCCTCGTGGTCCTGATCCTCTTCAGCTTTGCCATCAACCCCACCTCCGAAGAATCCCGCGAATTCGGCCCCGGCCTTCTCTGGCTCGCCATCCTGTTCGCTGCGTCGCTGATGCTTCAGCCCTGCTTCTTGCGCGAGCAGACCAACGACACGCTCAGCTCTCTTCGCCTTGCCGTTAGCGATCCCTTCGCCATGTTCCTCGCCAAGCTCATCGCCAACACGCTCTTCCTCCTTCTCACCGAAATCCTCATGCTTCCGCTCTTTGCTGCCTTCTACAACATCCCCATCCTTCCCAAGCTGCACTACCTCCTCCTCGTTCTTCTCCTTGGCAGCCTCGGCATTTCCATCGTTGGCACGGCCCTCTCCGCCATCTCCGCGCAAGCTCGCATGCGCGAACTGCTTCTCCCGTTGCTCCTTCTCCCGCTCCTCACTCCCGTCCTCATCGTCAGCGCCACCGTCAGCGTTTCCTTGCTCGACCGCGAGCCGGTCGTTCAATGGAAGGGAATTGGCTTCCTGGCCATTTTCGACCTCATCTTTTTGACGGCGCTATGGCTTTTCGGCGAATATCTCTTGGAGGAATAATCCTGCATGATGAAACGCATCATCCTCGGCGCCGTAGCTCTCCTCTTTGTAATCGCGGCTGCCTACGCCTCATTCTTCATTGCTCCCACCGAACGCACCATGGGCGACATCCAGCGCATCTTTTACTTTCACGTCGGCAGCGCCTGGGCCGCCATGGACGTTTTCTTTGTCTGTTTCATTGCCAACTTGCTCTACGTCTGGCGCCGCGAACAAAAGTACGACTCCGTCGGTGTCTCCTGCGCCGAAGTAGGCCTCGTCTTGACCACCGTCGTCCTCATCACCGGCCCTATCTGGGCCCATCCTGTCTGGGGTATCTGGTGGACCTGGGACGCCCGCCTCACCTCGACCTTCGTTCTATGGCTGCTCTACGTCTCATATCTGCTTCTTCGCTCCTTGATTGACGAAGCCGATCGCCGCGCTCTCCTCAGCGCCCTGTTCGGCATTTTCGCCTTCATTGACGTGCCTCTGGTCTTCTTCTCCATCCGTTGGTGGCGCACCCAGCATCCCTCCCCCGTCATCATGGGGGGCGCAGGTTCCGGCCTCGACCCCACCATGAAAAAGGTCTTCTTCTTTAACGTTTTGGCCATGCATCTCTTGGCCGCATTTCTTGTGGTGGAACGCTATATTCTGGAAAAGACCCGGCACGACGTCGAACAATTACAACGCGAGGCTGAAGCGCAATGAAGGCTCTTGTAGCGCCGGGCTTGCCCGCGAGGTGTGCGGGCGCGACGGTTTTTGTCGCGAAGCCCGGCACTCTTCGCTTTTGTAGTGGCGGGTCTTCAGACCCGTGCCTTTCTCTTGGGTTTGTAGCGGCCGGTCTTTGGACCGGCAGATTCGGGCGGCATTTATGACGGGAGTGGAGGCGCAATGAAAAATCTCGGCAGCATTTTTGCGGCTCACATCATCGGTTGGGGCGTGTTCTTCCTGTTCTATCTCAGCATCGCCAAGCGCACCTCCGATCTTCGCGCCGAACTCGAGCGCCTCAAGAACTCACTTTCGCGACCGAAATGATTCGTAGCCTTTCTTTTGGGTTCTTCTTGTGGGTGCCCCACACGCCGTTGTTGCGTGTGGGGTGTTGAGGTTTTTCGAAGGCCGTGGATGGCCGGTGTTCTTAACTTAGAACTTACCCCTTATGACTCAACGAAAACGCGTCGGCATCGTCCTCTTCCAGCTCGGCGGCCCCGACTCTCTCTCCACCGTCGAACCCTTTCTCCGCAATCTCTTCCTCGACCCCGACATCATTCCTCTCGGCCCACTCAACTTCCTCCGTCGCCCTCTCGCCCGATACATCGCCAAAAAACGCACTCCCGCCGTCGCCGAACGCTACTCCGACATCGGCCACCGCTCGCCCATCGCCATTCTCACGGAACGCCAACGAACCAGACTCGTCGCCGCACTGCAACCCTACCTCGATCCTGTTGTCGTCACCGCCATGCGCTACTGGAAGCCGTGCACCGAAGACGCAGTGTCCGCCCTCCAACAGGCCGGTCGCCTCGACGAACTCGTCCTCCTCCCGCTCTATCCGCACTACTCCTACGCCACCACGCTCAGCAGCCTCAAAGAGTGGCGCCGCGTCTACGGCGAGCCCGTGGACACTCTCCCCGAACGTTCCATCGAATGCTTCCACGACCACCCGCTCTACATCGAAGCCATCGTCCAAAATATCGGCAAGTGCCTTCGCCAATTTCCCGACGCCTCGCGCATCCACCTCCTCTTCAGCGCTCACGGCATTCCCCTCAGCCTCGTCGAAAAAGGAGATCCGTATCCGAAGCATGTGATTGAAACCGTCCGCTTGGTCAACGAACTCGGTGCTAAGAAATATCCCAATTGGCCCGGGACGCAACTCCTTTGCTTCCAGAGCAAAGTCGGCCCCGCGAAGTGGCTCGAGCCTTCTTTCGTTGATACGCTTCACACCCTCGGCCACTCAGGTGTGAAGGAAGTCATGGTCGTCCCCATTTCCTTCGTCACCGAGCACATTGAAACCCTTCACGAAATCAATATCGAAGGTCGCCACGACGCCAAAAAATCGGGTATCGAGCGCTTCCGCATGATGCCGGCCCTCGGCGATTCTTCCCTCTTCATCGCCGCCCTAAAAGACCTCGTCCTCCGCGCCGTCGAAATCCACCCAAGCGCGTGATCCCTTGCCGAGCAATTGCGGCTGCCGAGGGATCCTTCCGACGCGCTGCTTCGTCACGCCTCCGACCACAAATCCTTGAGGGTGCCCCATCCTTTCCGCGCCTTTTGCGGAAAGGGTGGGTTCTTACGCTCTAGCGCCTCGTGTCTTCTTCTCCTCCGCTCTGCTTGTCCCTGCTTTCTTGCATTCCCACTGACTTCCAATCCTCCCCGTTTCAGGCCTTTCCTCACTCTGCGCTATACTATGCATTTCGGGAATTGGGGCCCGAAATTCATGAAAGCTACCTTTCATCCGGGTGTACACAATTTCGCCCTCTTCGTCGTCGCCTGGGCGGCCATCCTCCTGACCGCCGGCGCTCTCGTCACCTCGGAAGACGCCGCGCTCGCCGTCCCCGATTGGCCGCTTTCCTACGGCACTCTCAACCCGCCCATGGTCGGCGGCATCGCCTTCGAGCACTCCCATCGCCTCATCGCCGCTGGCCTCGGCTTCCTCATCTTCATCCTCGCCTATCTCCTCTGGCGCCTCGAAGAGCGCCCCTCGATGAAGTGGCTCGGCATCGCTGCCTTTGCCGGAGTGGTTCTCCAGGGTGTCCTCGGCGGCCTCACCGTCCTCAAGCTCCTCCATTACTGGCTCCCCGTCATGCACGCCTGCCTCGCCGAAATCATGTTCGCCATCCTCGTCAGCATCGCCTTCTTCACCAGCCACTGGTACATGCAGGACCTCCCGCAATACCCCGACTCCAGCTCGCCCTCCATCCACTCCATCGTCACTCTCAACGCCTTCGTCATCTTCCTTCAGGTGCTCGTCGGCGCCGGTTTCCGCCACAAATATCTTTCCCTCAAGCCGCACATCTTCGGTGCGCCCATCGTCCTCGCCATGGTGATTTGGACCGCCGCTGTCCTTCGCCGCCGTTTTCCCGAGGTCAAAGAAATCGGACGTATTCGCAAGCTGCTTCATTCCATCGTCGGCCTCCAGATTCTTCTCGGCCTCGTCGCGCTCTGGGCGCGCATCAATTCCGCGGAGGATCCCCAGCCGCTTCCGCCGGTTGTCATCTCCACGGTCATCCACACCGTCGTCGGCGCGGTTCTCTTTGCCATTTCCATTGTGACCGTGCTTTTGTGCTATCGTCTTGTGCCACGCAATAAAGAAGTGCTTTTCGCCACCACCAAAGGTGAGGTGCCCGCTTAATGTCCAGCAACACTCCTATGGGTCATCTTCGGGAGGGCACGGCTTTAGCCGTGCCGCAAAGGCGCGCAAATGCTTGGGCTTTAGCCCCTGAGGCCTCCGCGAAGCTTAGTGCCTACGTCGCGCTCACCAAGCCCGACGTCTCCTTCCTCGTCTTGATGACCACCGGCGCGGGCTTCTACATGGGCGCGCGCGGTCCCATGCCCTGGCTCCACATGATTCACGTGGTCTTCGCCACCATGCTCATCGCCGCAGGCACCGCCGCGCTCAATCACTACATCGAGCGCGAATCTGACCGCCACATGCGCCGCACCGCTTCCCGCCCTCTTCCCACTGGCCAACTCACTCCCGCGGAAGCCCTTCGCTTTGGCGTCGCACTCTCCATCGCCGGCGCCATCGATCTTTATTTCGTTGCCGGCTACGTCGCCTGTCTCCTCGGCCTCTTCACCTGCCTCTCCTATCTACTCGCCTACACTCCGCTCAAGAAGCGCACCGTCTGGGCCACCTTCATCGGCGCGATCCCCGGCGCCATCCCGCCCACGATTGGTTGGACCGCTGCCACCGGCAAGCTCGATGCAGGCGCCTGGCTCCTCTTCGCCATTCTTTTTCTCTGGCAATTCCCCCATTTCCACGCCATCAGTTGGATATACCGCGAAGACTACGCCCGGGCCGGCATCCTCATGCTTCCCGTCGTGGATAGAGACGGCACGCGCACCTTCCGCCAGATTATTCTTTACGCCGCCACCCTCGTCGCCGTCAGCCTGCTTCCCGCCATCATGGGCTTCGCCGGAGTGCTCTATTTCTTCGGCGCTCTCGTCACCTGCACCGCTCTCGTTCAAGTCTGCCTCTGGGCCGCGCACTCCAAAACCAACACTCGCGCCAAGTGGCTCATGCACGCCACCGTCATGCACATCCCCATCCTTCTCGGCCTCATGATGTACGACAAACTCCCCCGCTAGTAGCACATGTAGCATAGACTTCAGTCTGTGCTTTTGGGGTTCTCTCCTCGTCTGGATCGGTTCCCCTCAAATGAACTTGAGGGTGCCCCACCCTTGGTTTGTAAGGGTGGGCTCTTACGGAGTTGAGCCTCGGCTCTCCTCTCTTCAATCTGCGGGTCCCCAGGTTCGGCTGGCCTGCCGCAGCCTTGGCGCTGGCAGGTTTTTGAACCCGGGTCCTCACTCCGTCATTCCAAGCGGAGTGAGGACCTCTGCCCCTTCCCGCGCTTTTGGCAGGAAGATTCTCTCTGGCAACACACCAACGACTTGTCATCCTGAGCCCGCGTGTTCTGCGGGCGAAGGATCTCAACCTTTGCGTCTTGCCTCTCCTCCTGCCGCCTGATCGCTGATCGCCGGTCGCGATACCTATTATCTGATATCCTCTCAACGTCATTCCAAAACCCAAATGCTTGCCTCCATCTCCCACGCCGCCCTCAACGCCACCCTCAACGCTGCCAGCGCCCTTTTCCTCGCCGCAGGTTACGCCGCCATTCGTTCCGGCAAGCGCGACCTCCACAAAAAGCTCATGCTCACCGCCTTCTTTCTCTCCTGCGCCTTCCTCGTCTCCTATGTGATCCACCACGTCCGCGTCCACCAAGTCATCCTCTTCCAGGGACACGGCTGGATTCGCCCCGTCTACTTCACCATCCTCATCTCCCACACCATCCTCGCCGCCGCCATCGTCCCCCTCATCATCATCACTCTCCGCCGCGCCTTCCGCGAGCGCTTCGACAAGCATCGCCTCATCGCCCGCTGGACCCTCCCTCTCTGGTTCTACGTCTCCGTCACCGGCGTTATCGTCTACTTCATGGTCTACGTCCTCTACGCCCCTCACTGATATTTTCTGCGACAAAGACACCTACCCGTCATTCCGAGCGGAGTCCGCGGAGCGAGGAACTCTGCCCCATCGCGCGGGGTTTGCGCGATGAATCTCTCTTTGGGTGTGTAGCGCCGTGCCTTCAGGCCGGCATCTTAGGCCTTCTCGTGCACCGGCCGCCTCTTGAGGCGGTCCGCCAATGATCCGTGTTCGAGAACTGAATCGTCGAGCATCCTGTATAATCATCCCGTTACGTGTTCACCGACGAGCCTGACTATGCGATTCGTCTTCGTCTCCTGCCTTCTCCTTCTAAGCCCAATCGCATCCCTATGTCAGACTCCACCTCCGTCAGCGGCCGACTCGAATCCTCCCAAAGAACTCGTGACCGTTTCCGGCACCGTACTTCGTCTTGATACCGGCGAGCCCCTGAAGAAGGCCGACGTCAAACTGCAATCGCGTTCCGGCTCTCGAAAAGCTGTTTACGACGTCACGGACGCCTTGGGGCACTTCACTCTCGGTAGTGTCCCCCCGGGCTCTTACATTTTGATCGTCTCCCGCAATGGATACGTTGACGCCGAATTCGGTCAGCAACGCCCGGGCGGCCCAGGAGCTGTTCTCACTCTCTCTGCCGGTCAACGCCTGACCGATCTTGTCTTTAAACTCATTCACACCTGCGCGATCTCCGGCCATGTCTACGATGAGGATGGCTTTCCCGTTCGTGGCGCTGACATCTCCATCTTCCGCGCGTCAGCGCGGGAAGGGAAAGCGCTTCCCGTGGGTGGGGCTCCCATCTCCACCAACGATCTGGGAGAATTTCGCATCTTCGACCTTCATCCCGGCCGCTACTATGTCTCTGTCTTCTATCACCCCGAGGTTGGTGATCACTTTTTTCCTTTTTCGCCCGTCAGGGACACAAAAGAGGGTTATCTTCCCGCCTATTTCCCCAATACTACGGATGCCGCTAGGGCCCTGCCGATCATGATTCATGCCGGCGACGAAATCCGTGATATTGATTTCTTCTTGCAGCCGGCTCTCATGGTGAAGGTCACCGGCAAGGTCATCAGCGCTGTCCCGAACACCTCGGGTGTCGATGCCAATGTTGAAATCTACCCGCGCGATTCCGGCTTGGCTCAATCAACAATCCATCTGGACGCCATCCCGGACCGCAAAGATGGCACTTTTCAAATCCGCAACGTTCCTCCCGGCACTTACTCTGTGTTTTCCAGCATTCACGATTCGGAGTCGCGCGGATGGCTGTGGACAAAACGCGAGATTGAGGTCGGCAATATAGATGTCGACGGCGTCGTATTAATCATCACCCAGGGAATAGACCTTTTTGGCCGGGTCTCCTGGGAAGGAAGCGCGCCTCGTGGAATTTCGGATCTGTATGTGTGGTTGGAGCCCGTTGATGAGCCCGACCGGCCTCTCCCGTCCCAACCCGTGAGAGCAAATGGATCCTTCACTTTCAAAAATGTTCCGGAGGGCACGTACCGCCCCTTTGTCTCTAGCCCAGAACAGGGCGCTGCTGGTTTTTTGAAGTCGGCTAAATACGGCAGCCTTTCTGTACCGGATGCGGGCTTCACGCTCCGAGGCAGGCCTGAAGGCCTCCTAGAATTGGTCATGAGTTCTCATTGTGCGCAAGTCTCGGGCCTGGTGCTTACCGGCGATTCGCTTCCGGCCGTGGGTGTCCAAGTAGTACTCGTGCCCGATCCTCCTCGGCGGAACCAACACAGGGTGTTCAAGGTCGTAACCACCGACCAAAACGGCAGGTTCATAATCTCTGGAATTGAACCCAGCGATTACAAGCTCTTCAGCTGGGAGTCTGTCGAAGATCAGGACTGGTTCGACCAGGATTGGCTCAGGCCTTACGAAAGCAA
>DASPTY010000082.1:0-2130 GCA_035623175.1 Candidatus Limnocylindrales bacterium
CGTGGTAATGGTGGTTTGACTATGGCTCGGCGAGGGCGGCGTTTTCTCTTGCCCCGGCGGAGCGGGAGCCGGCGGCGGGGGCGCTGGCGGGTTCTGCCCCTGCGTGCCCATTCCGCACGGAAGAAAAAGGAAGGCTGCCACCGGAGCCAGTCGCATCATTTTTCGTAGACTTTTCATAGTCAGGAGGCCAGACTTTCCATGGCCAGAATGGTCAGTTACACTTACACTCCGGCAGCATTGGTAGTACGACGCATCCCCCTGGGCGGCTCGTTGCATCGTACCAATGTATAGCCAACCAGACGGTCAGGGCGCATCGTCTTGGCTCGGTCACATCGACGGACCGAGCCAGAACTTCTTTAAGGATACCCAGAAACTGTGAAATTCGGGAATGTGAAGATGAGCTTGTTCAAGAAAATAGGAATACCGGGCCTCGCCTTTGTCGCGGCCTTTGCTCTAGCCATGCCTGCCCTTCCGGGGCATCCACAAACCCAATCTCAATCGCAATCCCAGGGTCAGCCGCCGGTCATCAAGTCGGAAGTGAAACTTGTGAACCTCTTCGCCACAGTCCGCGATAAGAACAAGCGTGTCGTCACCGATTTGAAGCAGGACAACTTTAAGGTTTTCGAAGACAACCACGAGGAACAGATCGCCTTCTTCACCAAGGAGATGGACCTCCCTATCACCCTCGGCCTCCTTCTGGACACTTCCGGCAGCGAACAGTACATGCTCGGCGCCATTCAGGACGCCGGGGCGCGCTTCCTGCATCGCGTCCTTCGCAAGGGCGACGAAGCGATGATCATCTCCTTCGACACTGACGTCGACCTTCTCGCGGACTTCACGGATGACCGCAGCATCCTCGATCGCGCCATCAACAAGGCTCGCATTAATACTCCCGGAGGCGGCTACATTGCCGGCAACCCGGGCCCCGTGGGTGGCCAGAACATGACCGGAACGGCGCTCTACGATGCCATTTATCTGGCTTGTGGTGACAAGCTGAACGGCGAGGCGGGACGCAAAGCCGTTGTCATTGTTACGGACGCCGAGGACGAAGGCAGCAAGGTGAAATTGGAAGACGCCATTGAAGCGGCTCAGAAGACCGACACCGTGATCCATATCCTTCTCGTCGCCGACCGCCGCTTTGGTGGTGGCCGCCCGGATGTGGCTCACAAACTGGCCGAGGAAACGGGCGGCCGCATGATCGTCGTCAACAACGAAAAGAAGCTCGAAGAAGCGTTTGATCAGATTTCCGAAGAGCTCCGTAGCCAGTACACTCTAGGCTACTATCCTACGAATGGTGCGAACGACGGCAAGTTCCGGAAGATCCGCGTGGATGTGGACAATAAGGACTACAAGGTCCTCGCCCGCAAAGGCTATTACGCCCCCCGCGCTCCCCGCGGCTGAGCGTTTCACAGTTTTCCGTTCTCAGTCGTCAGATCAGCCACACTCACTATTGTAGAAATTCAACATCTCAAGAATCCCCACATTGACCCAAGGCAACGCCTTGGCTAGTATCGCTGTGCGCACTTTTTCAGCCTCACACCGCGCCCTATGATCAACGAAACTGTCGGTCACTACCGTATCCTGCGCCAACTCGGCAGCGGCGGCATGGGCCTCGTTTACGAGGCCGAAGACACAAAGCTCGGGCGCCGGGTCGCCCTGAAATTTCTACAGGAAAGCAGCAACAAAGATGCGGAGGCAATGGAACGGTTCCTGCGCGAAGCACGTTCCGCTTCTGCCCTCAACCATCCCGGAATCTGCACCATTCACGCCATCGAAGAAAACGAAGGGCAAACCTTCATCGTCATGGAACTCCTCGAAGGGGAATCTCTGGAGAAGGTTCTCGCGCGCGGCCCTTTACCCGTAGCGCGCACCGTCGCCATCGGGATTGAAATTGCCGACGCTCTCGATGCCGCTCACAAAAAAGGCATCATCCACCGGGACATCAAGCCCGCCAATCTTTTCCTCACACAGCGCGGCACGGTCAAAATCCTCGATTTCGGTCTGGCCAAGCTCCTCGAACCCGAGGGCGCAATGGAGGGCGAGACCATCGCCGGAACGCGGGACGTCTTTCTCACCAGTCCCGGAACAACGGTCGGCACCATTGCGTATATGTCCCCGGAACAAGCCCGC
>DASPTY010000083.1:0-18442 GCA_035623175.1 Candidatus Limnocylindrales bacterium
GCCGGCCCTCCAGATCGTGCGTTTGGCCAGCCAGTCTCCCCGTCATCTGCCGAACATATTTCTCTTTCGCGGCAATCACGCCAACATAGGGGCCGCCATAGCTCGGCGCCAATCCGAAGCTTTGTCCCTCCATCGCCACAATGTCCGCCACTACCGGCGGCTTCACTACTCCCAGCGAAAGCGCCTCCGTCACCGCGACGACCAGCAGCCCTCCCACCGCATGCGCTGCCTCTGCTAGGGGTGTGAGGCTCTCGATAGATCCAAAGAAATTCGGCGATTGCACGACGACTGCGCAGACATCATGCCGCAAGGCCGCTTTCAATCCCTCCAGGTCCACTGCGCCGGACGCCCCGTAGGGAATCTCCACCAGCGTCAATCCCGAATTCTTCGCATACGTCCGCAGCACCTCCCGATACTCCGGATGCAACGACCGCGCGATCAGCACGCGCCGTCGCCCGGTCACGCGCTCCGCCATCAACACGGCTTCCGTCGTCGCCGTCGACCCGTCGTACATCGACGCGTTTGCTACCTCTTGCCCGGTCAACTGGCACATCAGCGTCTGAAATTCAAAAATGGCCTGCAGGGTTCCCTGGGAGATTTCCGCTTGGTACGGCGTATACGATGTAAGAAATTCGCCGCGCTGCAGGATAGCATCGGTAACCACCGAACGCAGGTGCGAATACACTCCGGCACCCAGGAAACTCGTGTAACCGCTCGAATTCTCCGCCGCCCGCTCCTGAAAATATTGCACCACCTCCGCCTCAGCGAACGGACCCGGCAGGTTCAGCGGCTTCTTCAGGCGATATGTTTCGGGTATGGAGGAAAAAAGTTCTTCAATGGACTTCACGCCGATGGCGGCTAACATCTCTCGCCGCTCGGCTGGGCTCTTCGGGAGGTAGCGCATCAGGCTGACGCTTCCTTTTTCTTCTCCTCGACGTACGCTTCATACGCCGCCGCGTCCATCAGGGAATTGACCTCAGCGGGTTTCGACAATTTCACTTTGACCAGCCATCCTCCGCCATGCGGATCGGTGTTGATGGTCTCCGGTTTGTTCTGCAGGGCCGTGTTCGCCTCAACAACCTGCCCATTCGCCGGAGCGTAAATCTCGCTGACGGCCTTCACTGATTCCACTGAGCTAAAGGTCTTGCCAGCCTCCAGTTTTGTGCCGGCAGCGGGAAGTTCGACGAACACCACGTCGCCAAGTTCGTGCTGGGCGTAATCCGTGATGCCGATCGTGCCGACGTCTCCCTTTGCCTCGATCCATTCATGGTCCTTCGTGTAGCGGTACTCTGTTGGATACCCCATAAAGCCACTCCTTGGATGTCATTTCGCCTCGAACCTAATTTGCGCTCGCTTTCCTTAACCGCTTGTAAAAGGGCGTCGCCACAACCTGCGCTTTACATCTCTGCGAGCGAATCTCCACGTACACCGGTGTCCCCAGCTCAGACATTGCGGGAGGAACATACGCCAGCGCGATATTCTTCCCAAGCGTCGGCGAAGGCGACCCACTGGTCACCACGCCAATCACTTCGCCGCTCTCGTTCATGCAGCGGTAGCCCTCGCGCGCAATTCCCCGCTCCATCATCTCCAGCCCCACCAGCATGCGCTGCACTCCTGCGGTACGGGCTCTCTCCAACGCCGCTCGGCCAGTAAAGTCTCCCTTCTCCATCTTGCAGTAGCGCTCGAGGCCTGCTTCCCAAACATTGATCGCTTCACTAATCTCGTGTCCGTAAAGCGCCATCTTGGATTCGAGCCGAAGCGTATTTCGCGCCCCGAGCCCGCAGGGCACAATGCCGAACTCTTTGCCCGCTTCGATCACCGCGTTCCACACTCTTTCGCTCGTCGCCACGTCCGACGGCACATAAATCTCAAACCCGTCTTCGCCCGTATATCCCGTCCGTGCGATCAACATGTTCTTCAACCCGCACACCGTTCCGTGAGTAAACCAATAATTCTTCACCACATCTAGATTGGCGTCAGTCAATTTGCGAAGCGAATCCACTCCCCTTGGCCCCTGGATCGCCAGTTGCGTGTACGCGTCGCTCAGATCTTCAACCACGCAATCGAACTTCGCTGTGTTTTGTTTCACCCAGGTCACATCCTTCTCCCGCGTACCCGCGTTGATCACCAGCAGATAGTCGTCCTCGCCAAGCCGGTGTACGATCACGTCGTCCACGAATGTCCCTTTGGGATAGAGCATCGCCGAGTACTGGGCCTGGCCAATCGCCAGCTTTGACGCATCGTTCATGGTCAAGTGCTGAACTGCTTCTAGCGCTCCACCCGGTTTCTTTCCCGTATGGATGCGGATGTCGCCCATGTGGCTGACGTCAAATAATCCGACGCCGCTTCGCACGGCCTTATGCTCGGCCATCAAGCCGCCGCTCGAGGGATATTCAACCGGCATATCCCAGCCGCCGAAGTTCACCATCTTCGCGCCAAGACGGCGGTGCAACGCGTTCAGTGGCGTCTTGCGGGGAGTTGAATTGGCAGGAGAGTTTACGGATTCCATTCCGTTCGCTCAGGCAAATTCGGATGTTAACACGCGAGGTTGGTGCCGTCAAAACGCCGGTCCTTTTGCTCAAGCCCGCTGCCGTTGCTCTTTGTGAATGCGTGCCCGCACCGCTCTTGCTGGGGACAAATCGCTCAGGTAAAGTGAGTTTCGGAGGCGAAAGAGTGGCGCAATATCAGCAAATTCTCTGCTCGCAGTGCGACAAGCCTGAAGACTCCTGCACCTGTGAGAAGTATTGTTCGATCTGCAAGGGCCAACACAACATCCGGCTTTGTGTCGATGGACTCTATTACTGCCCGGACTGCCGCGAAGCGTGCGAAGTGTCTCTCGCCAATACCCGGTGACCGTGTCAAGCCTGCCCCATCAGATTCTCGTGCGCATGGACCCCGACGATCGCCTCGTGGCCGCTGTCGGTGGCGCGGCGCGCTACCTGGCTGATGCCGCAGGTTTGGGAAATGAAACCATCCTGCAATTCCAGGCCTCCGTCGTCTCCGCCTGCAGGCACTGTTTCCATTGCCACGCTTCGTCGGAGCAGTGTGGAATCACGCTGCGCCGCTCGTTGGATCGTTTAGAAGTGGAAGTTGCCTTGCCGGGAACTCAGCCTCCGCCCAATGAAAAACCTTCTTGGGAAGGGATCGACGAAGTCGAATGCGAATCGCGCGAGCACGCAGCCGTTTTGCGCCTGACCAAGTACGTCTCCCCCAATCCTCCGGCAGATTAGTCAGGTCGGCGAGAAACCTATCTATTGGAGTTTGATCGCGAAGGTGTTCCGCCGGATGAGCGAGGCCATCTGGTCATCGCTGACCGACATCTGGATCACAATCCGGTCTCCGGAGGGTGTCACGCTGGTTCGATCCAGGAGCTGTCCCAGTTCTGGGTTGTCCTTGCTCGCCTGATACTTCTTGTAAAGAAGTCCTGCGGTCATCAGTTGACTCAGCGTGTTCGCATCCTGCGTCGTGCCGCACACCGCCTGGAACTTTCCTTCAACGCCGCTGCTAGCCGCTGCGCTGATGAGCATGGACTTCATGTTCTGGATTAGCTTCGCCGCCTCCGGAAACTGCTGGACTTCGGGCGCCAGCTGCCCCATCGCCAGTTGCGTGTATCCCGCGTCGAGAACCGCCCAAACCACGCCGCCCCCGTTCACTTCATTGATCAGGCTGTACATCTCTTCGTTGCGCAGGAGCCCGTCTTCGCGTCCCGCATGTATCTCCAGGAGCTTTTCAAGCAATGGCTTATGTCCGAAAACCGCCTTGCTCGAATCGAGAAAAAAGAAATACAAATCGCCCGTCCCCGATCCGAACCCAAACAAGGTGTAGGTCTCAATCTTCTCTGTCGCCAACTTTTGTTGCTTGAAGTAGGCCTCCGTCGATTCCGGATTGTAATTTCCCATGGCGATGCCGACCGTCATTTCGCTCGACGGAACCTGCGTGGCCACGCCTTTCTCATCTTTCGCCATCACATCCGGTACCAGGCCCCAGATAAGTTCATCGACCTGGCTATTCGGGTCAACTCCCGCGGACGCAAGAAACTTCTCGAACTGCCGGAAGCGCTCCGGCAAGACTTGTTCCTGCAGGGCAGGGAACCATTTCATGCTCCGCGCCTTTTTTAGGTCCACGTAGCCGACTTCACCCGTGCTTTTAGGAAAGAGCGCGATCGTATCGGCCCCCACGCCACTTGCCTTGGCTGGCTTGGCCCCCGCAATGCCCAACGTAAGCACGGCGCATGCCGCCAATAATCGTGTGATGGCCTTCCTCAACTTCATTTCGAGCTCCTTTCGAGCAGCCAGGGAAATTGCAATTTTCATCATTTTACTACACTGGGATCTAAGCTACCCGGCTTGATTGCGCAGTTCAGCAACTCGCGCCCTCGTCTTCTCTACATACGTGCGGTCCTTCAGGCTTTCCAGGTTGATCTCCACGTTGGCTAGGGCGCCCTTCGCCGCTGCTACTGACATTAGACGCGCCACTTGCAGATCTGACTTCATGGATGCGGCCGCGACGGCCTCCAGTTGCAATAGACGCTGGCCAAGTTTCGACGCTTTCTCCGCAACCGCCAGCGGAACCTCAGACGCTCTCTTGGTAGCGCTCTCAACGGCCGATTCGCGCGTGCGAGTTTCTTCCGGATTCCCCTGAGGCAGCTTAAAGGCGGCCATCACAGCATCATAGGAAGCCGCATCCTGATCGATTGCCTGCACAAGTTCGTCTGCGGTCTTCCGCAAATCGTCGAGCTGTTCCGAAAGCTGGTCCACGTACGCCGCTTGAGACTTTTTCTTGCGCGAGAGCCCCGCGACCATCTGTCCGAGTGCCGCCGCCATCGCCGCAACGCAGGCAGAAACGCTTCCCCCTCCGGGAGTTGCAGTAGGCGCTGCAACCGCGTCCAAAAAGGGCCTTGCCAGGCTCGCGAGTTTCCCTTCTCTGACCTCTATCGGCGCGCCTCCAAGCGAAGCAGCCAGCCTGTTCTCAAACACCTGTGACGGCGAGAAGTTCTCCAATTGCAGGAAATAGTCCGCTGTCATCTCGATCGCTTTCTTCGGCACCAATCCCACAATTTCGCTGCCCACTGGAACGACTCCGTAGCGCTCTGCCTCCCGTTTCACCATTTCATACACTCGATGCATCGGCGTTTGTTCGAAGTCCGTTAGATTGATGGACACCTGCGCCAGATTCCGCGCCTTCAGCTCCACCCCCATCGACTTGACGTAACGTAACCCGCCGCTTGAGAAGCGAATCGCCTTGGCAATCTTGTTCGCGATCCCCACATCGGGTGTGCTCAGGTTCACGTTGTACGCAATGAGAAATTTCCGCGCGCCGACCGCTGTCACGCCCGCCGTGGGATGCAACTTGGGCTCGCCCACGTCCGGTTGCCGGTCGTGATTCCTCTTCAACTCTTCCCGTAGTCCTTCAAACTGCCCGCGACGGATATTTTCAAGGTTGACTCGGTCCGGCCGCGTCGCCGCCGCCTCGTAGAAGAAAACGGGGATTCGGTACCGCTTCCAAATCTCGTCTCCTACTCGTCGCGCCAGTGCCACGCAATCCTCGATGGTCACGCCTTCAATCGGGATGAACGGCACGACGTCCGTCGCCCCGACCCGCGGGTGCGCTCCGGTATGCATCGTAAGGTCAATCAGCTCCATGGCCTTCCCGGTGCCCAAAAGGGCCGCTTCGGCCACGGCATCCGGGTCCCCCGCGAGTGTAATCACGCAGCGGTTATGATCTGCGTCCATCTCGCGATCCAGCACGTAAACGCCCGGCACGCTGCTTATTGCCTGCACGATCGCTTCGACCTTTGCCGGGTCTCTTCCTTCCGAAAAGTTCGGTACACACTCAATCAGTCGGTTCATGGCTCATTCCGTCCAGCACTTCCCCCCGTGCAAATGTTCACCTTCCTCATTTTATGGGGTAGTTTGAGTCCGCGCCAATCGTCATTCCAAAGGCGTTCTTTGCCCGAGGAATCCGCTTTTTCCCTGGCCGTCTGGGAACCCGGCTTCAATCCCGCATGTAGATAATCTCGCCGCCCTTGATCGTCATCCAGCAGCGCTGCATCCCAAAATAATAGGGAATTTCGCGGTAATCCTCCACCTCGAACACCGCCAGGTCCGCCTGTTTGCCAACTTCCAGCGATCCGATGGTCTTCTGCCGCTTGAGCGCATACGCCGCATTAATCGTGGCGGCTGCCATAGCTTCCGCAGGTGTCATCCGTAGTTGAGTACACGCCAAGGACAACACCATGGGCATGCTCACCGTGGGGCTCGTCCCCGGATTGAAGTCAGTTGCCAATGCCACAATGGCCCCGGCTTCTATAAGTTTGCGCGCTGGCGCGTACTGTTTCCAACCAAGATGAAAATCGCATCCGGGCAAAAGCGTGGCTACGGTTTTCGACTTCGCCAATGCCTGGATGTCTGCTTCATTCACACGTTCCAGGTGGTCGCAGCTCGCCGCACCTAGTCCCACCGCGAGCTGGGTCGCGCCCGTTCGCGACAATTGCTCGGCATGAATTCGCGGGGCCAGCCCCTGCCGCTTGCCTTCGCTTAAGATCCTCTTCGCTTGCTGGCGCGTGAACGCTCCCCGGTCGCAAAACACGTCGCAGAACTCGGCCAACCCCTCCTTTACGATCTGTGGCAGCATCTCTTCAATGAGCAGCCGAATGTACAGTTCTGCTCCGTTCGGCTTTCCCTGAAATTCCGCTGGGACAACGTGTGCGCCGAGAAAGGTAGACACGATTCCCAAGCGCTGCTCGCCCTTCAATTCCCGCTGCAATCTCAGGATCTTCAGCTCGCTCGCGACGTCTAACCCGTAACCGCTCTTCGCCTCCACCGTCGTCGTGCCGCACGAAGCAAATTGTTCGAGTGCTGCCCGCGCCTTCTTTTTCAACGCCTCCGCCGTGGCTGCCCGGAGCTTTATTGCCGAATTCAGAATTCCGCCACCCTTTTTCGCGATTTCTTCGTAACTTGCGCCCTGAGTTTTCAACTCGTATTCTTCCGCACGGCTCGCAGCATGAATCAGGTGCGTATGCGAATCGACGAACCCCGGAAGCACAACCCGCCCACCAACGTCCAATCGCTCCGCTAGTTTGGCATCTAGGCGCGCCTCGACTTGCGCGCGCGTTCCCACGGCCGCGATCTTTCCATCCTGGAGCAGCATAGCGCCATCTCTCACGATCCCAAGTTTCGAAAGGGAAGTACCTCGCCGTGGACCCCCTCCCCGCAAGGTTAGGAGTTGCGAAGCACCTGTAATGAGCAGGCTCTGCGTCAAAGTGTGGTTATCGTCTCTCCGCCGGAGCGAGCTAGCTTCAAGCCCCAACCGCCCTGCCTTGATACGCCGGCACAAAGACCTCTTTTGCAAAAGTCTCGAGTCTGGTGGGCGTCGTATTCTTTTCCGACCTAGCCTCGGTCCCCGCCACGGTTCCGTTGTTGAAGCCCTCGAACATTTCGATAAACAACGCGGCTGTTTTCTGCGGCGTGCCCATCTGCGTCAGCACCTGCTGCACCTGTTCGTAAGGAAATTGCGCGTATCGAAGTTCCGGTTTGTTCAACGCATTCCCGATGATCGTGGCGGCTTCGTTCATGGAAAGATCCCGTTCGCCAAGCAATTCCTGTGTTTGCTTCCCATTAAAGTCCAGCTTGAGCAGCCTGTCTGCCGCATAAACGCCGATGTCCCTCGTGGCGATCATGGGAAACCTCAAGGCCCCGTTAATCGCCCCGCCGTACAGCCCCATCATCTGGATCATCCCAATCGCCGCTAAATGATTCTCGAAAAAATAGGCGGGGCGAAGGTGCAACACGTTCAACCTGTCCACGGCATTCATTTTCTCTTCCGACGCATGCAGCCCTGCAATCGGCCCTGTCCCGGAAGGCGCTTGTCCTCCGATGCTGCTCAGATGGACGGCGTAATGCAAACCGGCATTCCTGACCGCGACAGCAATTGCGTCGCTAAAGCGTTCCTGCTCGGCGTGATAATCCTGAGATTTCATGTCCGGAGGAATCATCAGGAACGCGGCCCGCGCGCCGCTCAACGCACGTGTCATCGCCTCAGCGTCGGCGACATCCCCGATGAACGGCTCCGCGCCTTTCTGCACGAACGGTTGGAGCCTGGCGGAGTTCCTCCCCACGACTCGTACTTTTTCGCCTTTTTCCAGCAACTTTTTGGTGATAACGGAGCCGATATTCCCATTCGCACCTAATACTGTGTACATCGTCCGACTCCCTCGACGGAACATTCTGCTGATCCCCGTTCAACCCTGCGGATTTGAATTCGGCAGCTGCACCGGTGGCCGAATTCTACCTGAATTGCCTACAGCATGGGAACTTTCACGCCAGTTCTCTTGGCAAACTCAATCGCTTCAGGATAGCCGGCGTCGACATGCCGAACCACCCCCATGCCCGGGTCGTTGGTCAACACCCGTTCAATGCGCTTGGCCATTTCTCTGGTACCATCCGCACACGTAACCTGACCCGCGTGTTGCGAATAGCCGATTCCCACTCCGCCACCGTTGTGAATGGAGACCCAGGAGGCGCCGCTCGCTGTGTTTACCAGTGCATTCAGCAGCGCCCAGTCCGCCACCGCGTCCGAGCCATCTTTCATCGCTTCTGTTTCTCGGTACGGAGAGGCGACCGAACCGCAATCAAGGTGGTCTCGTCCGATGACAATTGGTGCCTTCAGCTCGCTCCTCGCCACAAGGTCATTTAATGCCAGGCCGAACTTGTCGCGTTCGCCGTATCCCAACCAGCATATTCGGGAGGGAAGGCCCTGGAACTTCACCTTCTTTGACGCCATGGTGATCCAGCGCTTCAAATGCTCATTTTTCGGAAACATCTCAAGTACCAACTGATCCGTCCGCACAATGTCCGATGCCTCCCCCGAAAGCGCGGCCCACCGGAACGGTCCCTTGCCCTCGCAGAAGAGTGGCCGGATGTAGGCGGGCACAAATCCTGGGAAATCATAAGCGTTTTTTACGCCTGCCTCAAATGCGAATGTCCGAATGTTATTGCCGTAATCAAAGGTCACCGCGCCGAGTTCCTGCAGCTTCAGCATGCCTTGAACATGCTCGCCAATCGCAGCGACGGCCCGCTTTCGGTACTCTTGCGGATTTTTCTTCCGCAGCTCCAGCGCCTGTTCTAACGTCACCCCGTTCGGCACATACCCGCCAATCGGGTCATGCGCGCTCGTCTGATCCGTCAACAAATCCGGCACCACGCCCCGCTTGGCAAGCTCCGGAATCAAATCCGCGCAGTTTCCGACCAACCCAACCGAAATCGCCTCACGTTTCCTCACTGCATTCTTCAGAATCCGCAGCGCCTCGTCGAGTGAAGTCACCATCACATCGCAATAGCCGGTCTTGACGCGCCGCTTGATGCGTTCCGGGTCCACGTCAATCCCCAGGAAGGCCGCGCCGTTCATCGTCGCGGCCAACGGCTGTGCGCCGCCCATTCCTCCCATGCCGCCGGTCACAACCAATTTCCCACCCAGTTCACCGCCAAAGTGTTTCTGCCCCGCTGCGGCAAACGTTTCGTACGTGCCTTGCAATATCCCTTGCGTCCCGATGTAGATCCAGCTTCCCGCGGTCATCTGGCCGTACATCATCAATCCGGCGCGGTCCAGCTCGTTGAACTTCTCCCAGTTGTTCCACTGGCCTACGAGGTTTGAATTGCACAGCAGCACCCGCGGTGCATACTCGTGCGTCTGAAAAATCCCGACGGGTTTGCCAGACTGCACCAACAAAGTTTCGTGCGATTCCAGTGACCTCAGCGACTTCACAATCGCGTGAAAACAATCCCAATTCCTTGCGGCCTTTCCGGTCCCGCCGTAAACCACCAAGTCTTCCGGCTTCTCACCCACCTCTGGATCGAGATTATTCAACAGCATTCGCAGTGCCGCTTCCTGCTGCCAGCCCCTGCAGGAAATTTCCGTGCCCCGTGGCGCGCGAAATGGTCCGCGGCTTATCGCTGGATCATTCATAACGGGTGTTGTGACGCTCATTCGATCCGCTCCCGCCTCCATCTTAACGCACCTCACTTGACCAACGATAACAGAAGCCACTTCTCCGAAGACGCCCGCATCAACTATGCCCCTCCGTACTCCTAGCCTCCCGCTGGATTGCGTCCCCTTCTCGACTAGGGTAAATTCAAAAACCGCATGAGTTACCCTTCACTCCCTTCTCGCTTCCTTCATGCTGTGGATGAGTTGCCGTCTCCCCGGGCGCAGATGGTTCGCAAGAACGACAGTTGGGAAGTCATTTCTTCGCAAGAGTTCCTCCGCCGCGTTGCGGGTCTGGCACACGCCTTGGTCGAGCTTGGCGTCAAATCCGGAGATCGCGTGGGCTTGTTTGCTCCCAATTGCCCCGAATGGCACACGGCTGACTTTGCCATCAACGGTTCTGGGGGAGTCACGGTTCCCGTCTATTTCAACGAGTCCCCGGACCGCATGATCTTCATCCTCAATCATTGTGGTGCAGAAGTAATTTTTATTTCTGGGATTCGACAATTGGAAAAATTTGTCCTCATGCGGGACCAACTGGAATACGTTCGGCATGTGATCGTCGCTGGCGCTGGCGATGCCTTGCCCTCGGAGTATCTTCGCTACGAAACGCTCATCTCCACGACCGGCGCAGCTGAAATTACTTCCTACCGCGTTCGCGCATCTCAGGTTCTCCCTTCTCAACTCGCTTCCATCATCTACACCTCCGGCACCACGGGCGAGCCCAAGGGCGTTATGCTGACGCACTCGAACTTCAGTTCAAATGTGACCGATACCTGTGCGGAGTTCGACCTTAAACCCGAATCCGACCTTGCTGTTTCCTTCCTCCCTCTCGCTCATGTTTATGGGCGCATGCTCGACTATCTGTACATCTTTCGGGGCTGCCCAGTTGCCTACGTTGATGTCGTCGAGAATGTCGCACAGGCTCTCCTGGAAGTGCATCCCACTGTTCTTGCCGCGGTCCCGCGCTTCTTCGAGAAAATCTATGCCCGGCTCATGGAAAAGGGCACCAAGAACACGGGCCTTAAGCGCAAACTATTTGATGTTTCGATGCGCACTGCGAGAGAGTCGGCCTCGTGGCGCATTGGAACTGGCTCTGCGGGCCTGTTCCTGAAATTGAAGTGGATTGTCGCCGATGCGCTCGTGTATTCAAAGGTTCGCGCTGGCACGGGTGGCCGACTGCGCGTGGTCATGTCCGGCGGGGCACCTCTCTCCAAGGACCTCGCTGATTTCTTCTGGGCCATCGGGATTCCCATCTATCAGGGCTACGGCCTCACAGAAACGTCTCCAGTTCTCACTTCAAACTACCCGAGGAACCGCGTCGGAAGCTCCGGACAGCCCATTGCCAACGTTCAGATTCGCATCGCGGATGACGGCGAGATTCTCGCGAAAGGGCCCTGCGTCATGCAGGGTTATTACAAGTCACCGGAGTCCACTCGCGAGGCTTTCACCGAAGATGGCTGGTTCAAAACAGGCGACATCGGTTTTCTTGACAAAGACAACTACCTCTTCATTACTGATCGCAAGAAAGATCTTCTCAAGACCGCCGCTGGAAAATTCGTTGCTCCCCAACCGATTGAAAATTCCTTGAAGACCAGCCCGTACATTCTGAATGCCATGGTCGTGGGGGATCAGCGCAAATTTGTAGTCGCTCTGCTCGTCATCAATCCCGTAACCGTCGCCGCCAAACTCGCCGAAGAGGGATTGAAGTTCTCCTCTGGCGCTGAAATGGCCGCACACCCTCGCACCTACGCCCTGCTTGAGAGCGAAGTTGGCCGCTTGACCCTCCATCTCGCTCAGTACGAAACCATCAAGCGATTTGCGTTGCTTCCCAATGACTTCACCTTCGACAGCGGCACTCTCACCTTCACCTTGAAACTGAAGCGCCGTGTTGTCGAGCGCCAGTATCGCGATCTCATCGACAAGCTTTACGCTGATGCTTTCGAGCATCGTCCTCTGGTCCGCGATTAACTTCCTTTCCCTCTCTAGCCCACAACTTCAGGCCTCGCCCTGGTGCCAGCCAAAGGTTCAGGCGCCTTTGTTCCATCACCTCTCAAGGGCTACAATGCCTTTGGAGACATCCCCATGCCAGATCAACTTGTGATCGCAGGTCGCGCATTCAATTCGCGCCTAATTGTAGGAACAGGGAAGTACCGTAGCTTTCAGGAAATGGCTCGCGCCCATGCCGCGTCCGGGGCCGGGATGGTTACTGTTGCCGTGCGCCGCGTCAATCTGACTGATAGGTCCAAGGAATCGCTTCTTGATTACATTGACCGCGAGAAAATATTTATCCTTCCGAATACGGCTGCCTGTTACTCCGCGGACGAGGCGATCCGCACTGCGCGGCTCGCCCGCGAAGTGGGTCTCTCGAATTGGATAAAGCTCGAAGTGATTGGCGACCAGCAGACTCTGTTCCCGGATACCGAACAACTGGTCGAGGCCACCAAGGTCCTGGTGAAGGAGGGCTTCGTTGTTCTTCCCTACACCAACGACGACTTGATTGCCGCACGCAAGCTGATTGACGCGGGCGCCGCCGCTGTCATGCCTCTCGCCGCCCCGATTGGTTCTGGCCTGGGCATTCAGAATCCCGCCAATCTCCGCATCCTCCGCGAACGCATCACGGAAGTTCCCATGATCGTGGACGCCGGTGTGGGTACGGCCTCCGATGCAGCAGTTGCAATGGAACTCGGCGCGGATGGCGTACTCATGAATACTGCAGTTGCCGAGGCAGCCGACGCGGTCCTCATGGCCGAAGCCATGCGCGACGCAGTCATCGCCGGCCACAAAGCCTATCTCGCTGGCCGGATGCCCAAGCGTTTGTACGCATCCGCATCCTCCCCACTCACCGGGGTCGTCCGTTGATTAGCTTCGGCTAAGCGGTTGGCACAAATGCGATCCTCAAGTATGCCCAACCTGAGAAGGGCTTAGTGTTGCACTTTCAGGAGTGAGGAAAGGTCAAATCGTCTTGCCGTGATGGCGTCCAGCCGCCTCGAAGAGCGACAGCAAGTTGCTTATGCTGAACAGCTCGCAGATCTGGTCTGTCGCATTGCAAATCTCCAGTTGGCACCCGCGAGTCCTCGCTGAAACGTGCAAACCCACCAGCACTCCGAGCCCAGAACTATCTACCTGCGGCACGTCTTTCAGGTCGATCAGGATTCGCTTGTGAGCCGGAATTTTCTCTCGGACTACGTCTTTCAGCCATGCTGTGTTCTCAAAGATCAGTTTCCCGTGGCACTCGGCAACCAAGACCTCCTCCGCCTCGTAGCAGTGCACGCGGAATCCCCTCGTTTTGCTTCCCGGTCGGTCACCCGGCACAAAGCCTCCTCCGCGGCGAAACGGTAGACCTGCACATCCTTGTATCGCAATTGAACAGCAAACTCCAGAGAATCGTCTGCTCGTATCGGAATCGGGTTAGACTTGCATCGTGCAACGCAAGATCTTCTGGATCACTTTCCTTGCCCTGGGACTGCTCGCTGATTTGCTACTGCCCTTTTGGTGGGCCGTCGTCGCCACGATTCCCATCCTGATTTTCAGTTGGTGGCTCGCCTATCGCAGCGATTGGTTTGCCTGATACGGCTAAGACCTAGGATCGAACCTACATTGTGCGAAAGAGGAAGTGCCAGACAGCGTCGACCGCGGTGTGCACGAGTGCCGATGCGAAAATGGAACCTGTTTTTCTCCAGGTCCAACCGTAGAACAGCCCCGCGATAGTTGCCAGGATCACGTATTTCCAATTGGGGAATCCTTGGTTCGTGATGTGGGAGAAGCCGAACAGTACCGAGGCGGTCCACCATCCGGCCAAATCGCTCCTTGAAGCTCGCGCTAAACAGTTTTGCAGCAACCCGCGGAAAAGCAATTCCTCCGGCCACGCTGTGAACAGGAAAATGGCAACGGAGAGCCACACGTAATGGCTCCACCGGTGCCACTGCGGAGCGAAAACGATGAAACGCAACTCGATCGCCAACGGAATTGCTGCACAAGCAAAAGCCAGAAAGCTACCAACGGCATAAATGCTCCAACGATTTCCCCAGCCGATCGAGTAACCGGTTCCCTTCAAGCGCCTGACCAATAGAAACGATGCTAACGCAACACTCACCGCGACCAGCACGGTCATGACGTAGGCGAGGCGTCCGCCAGGATAGGGCCAAAGCCAGTGAGAGGGGCTGAACTTTACGAATACCCAAACGCCCAGAATGATTAAGAAATCCTGCCAGACACCGGCGTTTGTTCCGTCAGCCCAGATGGCAAGTCCCAGTGGGACGAAGACGAGCCCGGCGGTTGCTCCTGCTCGGGCGAGCCCGAACGCGCCTGTTCCCAGCAGATAAATCAGGTAAACCAGAAAAACTATTGCACCAAGGAATAATCCGCCGCCCGGACCGAATCTCGATGCGATTCGTTCCGCGACGCCACGCGCGGCCAGCAATAATGTGACGAGGAGCAGGAAAGCGAACGTCGTCAAGGTCGCGGCAAACGCTCGCCCGCCGTAACCTTGCCACGAGGCATATAGCGCGCCGCCCACACAAACGACCGCCCAAATTCCCAATGCCGCCCAAACTCCGATCTGCTTCATCGCTTCGCTGGCCTCATAGGGTTTCTGCTCTTGACCATCTTTGCACATTCCGGCGCAAGGAGCAGGGAACTGCGTTCGGGAAAACGCTACACTTGTCCCAGAGCATTACCCCTTGAAACGCCTCTCTTACATTGACTGGATGCGCGGTTTGGCGTGCCTGCTGATGTTCCAGACCCACTGCTTTGATTCGTGGCTTAGCCCTGCCGCGCGTGATAGCCAGTTCTTCAAGTGGTCTCAGCTGGGCGGCACGCTTCCGGCGCCGCTGTTCGTTTTCCTCGCGGGAGTTTCCTTCGCGCTTGTGACAGAGAAACTCCGAGAGAAGGGAATTGCGCGCAACATCATCGCCAGGCAAACGATCCTGCGTGGAGCGGAGATTTTCGGTTTTGGCATTCTGTTCCGCATCCAGGAATTCCTCCTGGGCTACAAATGGGCACCGTGGACGGACCTACTTCGCGTGGACGTGCTGAACATTCTGGGTTTGTCGATGATGTTGATGGGAGTTTTGTGTTGGATCGCTTGGACGCCAAAAGTATCCACAGCGCGCTGGCGCACGATTTGGGCTGCACTTGTCACTGCCACAGCGTTTGCCATGTTGACTCCACCGTTGTGGACAACGTGGCGGCCGAAGTTTCTGCCGTGGCCGCTCGAGTCGTACATCAACGGTGTGCACACGTTCAACGAGCCGCAGCATTGGCTGTTTCCACTGTTTCCGTGGGCGGCGTTTGCGTTCGCCGGACTTGCCGCAGGAATGCTGATGTTCAGCGAGTTTGGGCGAAAGAAGGAAGCGCAGCTGTTCGGAGCATTCGGTCTCGCGGGGGTTGCAGCGGTTGCGTTGTCGATGATGTTCGACGCGTCGGCGATCCGATTGTACGCAGTTTACGATTACTGGCACTCGAACCCGAACTTCCTGCTGCTTCGTTGTGGTGTTTTGCTGATCATTCTGTGTCTGGTGTATGCGTGGTGCCGATGGGGATTTGCGCAGAAGGGATTCAGCCCGGTGATTCAGTTGGGGCAGACTTCGCTGCTGGTTTATTGGGTGCACATCGAATTTGTGTATGGACGATTCTCGATTTTGACGAAGCGCGGGTGCTCGATTCCGAAGGCGACTCTCGGATTGAGCGCGATTTTTCTGGCGATGCTAACGTTATCGCTTGTGCGTACGAGGATGAAAAAGAAAACCGTCAGGGCTTTACCGGCTGGGGCGGGGCCTGCTCATGCGGGGACGGCGCCGGCAGCTTGATTATGATTTCACCGGGCTGCGCGAGGCCCAATTCTTCGCGAGCAATTTTGCGGATGGTCTGCGGGTCGGTCTTCAGATCCTTGATCTCCTGCTCGAGGGCAGAGTTTTCCTTATTCAGTTTATCCAGGGCGGCGTTGACCTTCTGAATCTCCTGCTGTTTGTGGCGCATGACCAAGTAGCCGTGCGGGCCGAAAATGTCGTGTATGACGAGAACAATGACAAAGATGACGAGCATCTGCCGGCCGTACAAGCGAATTAGTTTCTTAAACTGTTCTTCCACGCCGGTCTTTATCCGCCCTTCAGAATCCAATCGGAAGCATCGCGCGTAAGCTTATCCGTCGCTGCCGTGCTCTCCGCTTCCACGTACAGCCGGACGATCGGCTCGGTGCCGCTTAGACGCACCAATATCCAGGAACCGTCCTCGAATACGAATTTTGCTCCATCGGTGCGATCGACAGATACAACTTTTCTTCCAAGAAGTGTCGAAGCGTCCACGGCCACTTTCTTGATGGTGTTTGCCTTCTGTTCGTCGCTCAGATGGAGATTCTCGCGAATGGGGTGAAATTCGCGTCCGAGCTTCTTGAACATGGCGCTCAACTGCTCGCGGATCGAGGCTCCGCGGGCTGCGGTCATTTCCGCGACGAGAAGACAGGCGAGAATGCCGTCCTTCTCCGGGACGTGGCCGCGGATGGTCAGGCCAGCGCTTTCTTCTCCACCGAGTGCGATTTTGTCTTCGCGGATAAGCTGGCCGATGTACTTGAAGCCGACCGGAGTCTGATACGCAGTTTGTCCGTGGGACTTGGCGACAGCATCTACCATTTGGGTCGTAGCTACGCTGCGAGCCGCCGGCATCTTCCAATTGCGAGTTTCGACGAGGTAGTCGTAGACAAGGGCGAGGATCAGGTTGGGCTGAATCCAAGTGCCGTCCGAATCGACAATGCCAAAACGGTCGGCGTCGCCATCTGTGGCCAGGCCGACGTTGGCGGCTGAATCCTTGACGGTTCTTGCCAGCATCGCGAGGTTTTCCTCGCTAACGTCCGGACCGCTGCCCTCGAACAGGCAATCGCGGTCAGTGCGAATGGCTTTGATGCGAATGCCGTGATCGACGAGCACCTTGTCGAGATAGCCCGCGCCACAGCCGTGAAGCGCGTCCACAACGACGGAGAGGTCGGCCCGTTTGATGACGTCAAAGCGGGCAAGCTCATTGATGCGCTTGAGGTAGTTCGCGCGGAGATTCACACTTTCGCCGGTGTCCTTGGCGTGCTTGGCGTCGTGATTGGGATTGGCGTAGGGGTTGCCACCATGCAGGGTAACGATTCTTGCGGCGCGAGCTTCGATGTCCTTGGTGACCTCCGGGAGCGCGGGGCCGGCGTCTGCGCCGGAGAATTTCAGGCCGTGATATTGAGCCGGGTTGTGGCTGGCGGTGAAGTTGATGGCACCATCGAGTTTGCGGCGCTGGATTTCGTAGGCGACGGCAGGGGTGGGCGTGAAGGTGTCGCAGAGAAGGGTTTTGATGCCGTGTTCCTGAAGGATGCGGACGGCGAGGGCGGAGAATTCCTCGGAGTAGAAGCGCGTGTCGTAACCGACGAGCACCGTGGGGTGAGCGGTCTTGCTCTTCAAGTGCTCGGAGATGGCGTGCATGGCCAGGCGGACGGTCGCGAAGGTGAAATCCTCTGCGATCAGGCCGCGCCAACCGCTGGTGCCGAATTTAATGGGAGAAGTAGTCATGGTGGTGACATTTTAGCGAGGGCGGGGTGGAGTTGGTAGTCGGGACTCCCGAATCGAGCGCGAGGAAGGGGAGGGGTACCCCCCCCCTGTTTTTTCGGTACGAGTGCGCAAAGAGCAGAAAATGCGCGGGGATAGCGGGACACGCGTACTGAAAATACCGAAAAACACAGAGAATTGCAGATGCAGTGGCCGAGAATTCTCTCCCTCGGAGGGAGGGGGTACCCCCCCGATTTTGCGTATCAAGGGGAAATAAAGGAGTTACGGGAGAATGGTTTGTATCAAGGGGAAACAAAGGACTTACGGAATTTTTGCCGAAAGGTGAGTGGGTGGGACGCGGCAGACAAACACAAACGGAGCGTCCCTCGAACATAGCAACCCATGATAGCGCAGTGTTTACCACATGTCAATATATTTGACACGATACTACACTCAGTCTTGCTAGAGGGATGGCGCGAGTACGATTAATGCTCTCCAAAGAGGAGGAGACCCACTCTTGAATGTGCGAAAGGGAAAACCGCCGTCGTCGTGACCGTGTCCACCGTGGAGGGCGGCCGGAGAAAGCGCTGGCACAAAAGCCAGCGCTACTAAGAAGGCCCTAACCTGATGCTGGATCAGTAGTTTTCGGTGAGGGGCTTGCCGATTTCCCAGTGGTGGCCAAGGGGATCGCGGACTCGGCAGAGGCGCCAGCCGTAGTCGTTGTTGGGCGGGCGAACAACGGTGGCGCCTGCCTGGACGGCGCGGGCGAAGGCGGCATCGGGATCATTCACGACAAGAACCATGCGAACAGTGCCGCCGCCGAGAGATTCGGGGCTGAAATTGAGGTGCTCGGGAGATTCGTCGGCGACCCAGAATTCGGCGCCGTCCACGGAGAGACGAGCGACGACGGAGTCGTTGTCGTCGAGGCGGAAGGCTTCGACGGCGCC
>DASPTY010000084.1:0-24791 GCA_035623175.1 Candidatus Limnocylindrales bacterium
TGTGCCGGAAGTGGAGGCAGAGTCGGAGTAAGGACGCGTAGCATAGGCTTTAGCATGCGCGCGGGAAACCCAAGAACACAGGCTAAAGCCTATGCTACGTTGCTGTGTTGTTGGCGGCTCTGCGATAATCAAGTGTTTCCAGATAAGAATGGGAAGAGGCTGAGGTGGCGGAAGGCGTGTCGAAGAAGCTGAGCGGGAATGAAATTCGCGAGATGTTTCTGAAGTTCTTCGAGAGCAAAGGACATCGGCGCGTCCGCTCGTCCTCGCTCGTGCCACATGGCGACCCTACGCTGCTTTTCACCAATGCGGGGATGAATCAGTTCAAGGATGTGTTTTTGGGACTGGAGAAGCGCGATTACCTGCGCGCGTGCTCGGCGCAGAAGTGTGTGCGGGCCGGCGGAAAGCACAACGATTTGGAAAACGTGGGCTTCACCAAGAGGCACCACACCTTTTTTGAAATGATGGGGAATTTCTCGTTTGGCGATTATTTCAAGAAAGAAGCCATCGCCTACGCGTGGGAGCTGATTACTTCGCCGGAGTGGTACGGGATTCCCAAGGACAAGCTGTACGCGACAGTCTTTGGAGGGGCGGAGGTCTCTCCCGGAAACAAGCTTGGCGTGGATGAAGAGGCGAAGAAGTTTTGGTTGGAGCAGAAGGTGCCGGCCGAGCGAGTTTTAGCGATTCCGGGTCTGAAAGACAATTTCTGGGCCATGGGGGACACGGGGCCATGCGGGCCGTGTAGTGAATTGCACTATGACATGGGGCCAGCGGCGTCGGATGAGGGGCACACGGATTGCAATTTCCCGTGCGATTGCGGGCGGTATGTAGAGATTTGGAATTTGGTGTTCATGCAGTTCAACAAATACTGGGCCTGCGAAACGCCTGGCGCATCTCTCGACCAAGGTACCTTCGATCCTCGCATACAGGAGGGCCTGACGGCTCTAAGAGCTAAGCATGAGCACGGGCCCAACTGTGTGCGCGTGGAACCGCTCCCCAAGCCGTGCGTTGACACAGGGCTGGGATTGGAACGCGTTGCGGCGGTGATGCAAGGCGTAATTTCCAACTACGATACGGACCTTTTCCAGCCACTGATTGAGACCGCTGCTGGGATTGCAGCTGTTAGATATGGCGATGATCCGAAGGGGGACGCCTCTTTGAGGGTTATCGCCGACCACATTCGCGCAGGGACATTTCTGATTGCTGATGGCGTGTATCCGTCGAATGAAGACCGAGGTTACGTTCTTAGGAAGATCGTCCGGCGCGCCATCCGTCATGGGAAACTACTAGACATCAAGGATCCGTTTCTAGGCAAGCTTGCGTTTGTCGTCCAAGACGAAATGTCCGGAGCTTACCCTGAGCTTGGCCCTACGATAGTCAATGTGCAAGCGGCGCTCTTAAATGAAGAAGAGCGCTTTGGGCGCATCCTCTCAGAAGGCTGGAAGAGAATGGAGGAGCAGTTTGGGAGATTGATTGGGCCGTTTAGCCTCAAAGTGAAGGAATTAGAGTCCGACCCTCCTAATGATGCTGTGAGGTCCTTTGTAGCTCTGCCCCACAAAGAAAGCGAGTCTGGAATTCGGAGAATGGTTGAGATCCTCAGGCTGTCGGGTCAGACCGTTGCATTCCCTGGCGCTGAGGCTTTCAAGCTCTCTGATACATTTGGCCTCCCACGCGATTTCATTCAAGAATCCTGCCGTGACATGGGGTTTGAGTTCGATGCGGCAGGTTATGAGTCGGCCTTAGCCGAACAAAGAATTCGCTCGCGGGGATCGTGGAAGGGTGGAGCGAAGGAGGCGGCGAATCCGGCGTACGCGAAGCTCGCGGAAACGTTCAAGACCGAGCCGGACTTTTATTTTGAGACGAGCACGAAGGACTGCCGCATTGAAGCGATTCTGACAAAGAGCGGATCCGTCAAGGAATTGAAAACTGGAGAAAGCGGCGAAGTGGTGCTCGACCGCACGGTGATTTATGCGGAATCGGGCGGACAGATGGCCGACACCGGCGGCTTGTATGACAATTCGGGCTCACTGCTGCTGGCCGAGGTGACGGGAGCATTTTATCCCGTTGCAGGATTGATCGCGCACAAAGTGACGACAAAGGAGACGCTGCGAGTGGGCGACCGCGTAACGGTGGTTGCCGATGCGGAGCGCCGCGCGCGCATTATGCGCAACCACACCGGGACGCACCTGGTGCATGCGGCACTGCGCAACATTCTGGGCACACACGTGAAGCAAGCAGGTTCACTGAACGCACCGGAGCGGCTGCGGTTCGACTTCTCACATTTCGCAGCCGTGGGGCAGGAAGAGCTGCGTGACATCGAGCAACAGGTCAACGAAGAGATCCGCCTGAACACCCAGATCGAGACGGGCGTGGTGGGTCTTGAAGAGGCGCTGAACTCCGGCGCGCTGGCGTTTTTCGGGGACAAATATCCGGAGAGCAACGTTCGCGTGGTGACAATTCCCGATCCGAGCTTGCCGCGAGGCTTCTACTCGAAGGAGCTGTGCGGCGGAACGCACGTGCACCGCATCGGGGACATCGGAGTGCTGAAGATCGTGAGCGAAGAGTCCGTGGCAGCAGGCGTGCGCCGCGTTGAGGCAGTGACGGGCATCGGCGCGCTGGAACATTACCAGCGCCAGGCGCAAATCCTGCAGGAACTAGCCGGACAACTGAACGTGGGCGAAGATTCCGTGCTCGCCTCAGTGGAAAAGCTGACGCAGACGGCACGGCACCTGGAGAAGGAGTTGGGCGAGCAAAAACGCAAAGGCGCGCTCGGGCAGCTCGACGAACTTTTCGCCAAGGCACAAACCATTAAGGGAGTGAAGGTCGTCGTTGGAGAGGTCTCTAGCGTTGACAGAGAGGGCTTACGGCAATTAGTGGATTCGTTGCGGCAGAAGCTCGGCTCCGGGATTGTCGCATTAGGAATGCCTGAGAATGGGAAGGTGGCCCTCATTGCCGGCGTGACCAAAGACCTGACCGCTAAAGTCCACGCCGGCAAGCTGATACAGGCCTTGGCCAAACAGGTAGGGGGTTCCGGTGGCGGCAGGCCGGATTTGGCCGAAGCTGGCGGAAAAGACACATCAGCACTAAAAAGTGCCTTGCAGAGCGTCCCCTCCCTCCTTGAACGCTTGCTATAATACGGGCGTAGCGCCGGGAGCGTGTCCCGCAAGTGGAGCATTGCGTTAGACTTGCTGGCGGTCACGGCTTCAGAGGTATGCCCCGGTTGCAGCTCGCTCCGCTCGCTTGGTAACAGGCTGCAACGGAGCCAGAAGTGTAAATTCTATGCCTTCCCCAAGGCAGATTTGCCGCAATCAACGCCAAATATTACTGCGTGGATTAGTGTCGCTGTCTGTCGCATTGGCCGGATTCCTGGCTTCGGCTAGTTCAGCGCGAGCGCAGATTACTTCGGTGACCGATGAGTCTGGGCGCCGCTTCTTTGTGAATGCGGAGCCACCAGCACTCGTCAGAGCCGCGACACCTAAGGCTCCTCCGAATATTTATTTGTCGGGCGAGCTTCGATTCATGCAGCCCAACCGGCCGGCATTGCGGCTGGATCGCGACGGCGTGGAGAAGTTGGTGCGGGAAGCTGCGGACCGGCACAACGTGGATCCTGCGCTGGTGCGGGCAGTGATTGAGACGGAATCGGGCTGGAACCCCGTGGCAAGATCGCGCAAAGGCGCGATGGGGCTGATGCAGTTGATTCCGACAACCGCGCAGCGTTTTGGGGCGAACGACGCGTTCAACCCGAAACAAAACGTGGAAGCAGGGGTTCACTATTTGAGGGTGTTGCTAGAACGATACAATGGCAATCTTGACTTGGCGCTGGCAGCGTACAATGCAGGGGAAGGCGCAGTGGACCGCGCTCATGGGATCCCGTCCATTCGCGAGACGCGGAATTACATCCAACGGGTTCAGGACGCGTACTTCCGACCGGGCTCTGGGCGTCTTGATGGCGCGTATTCCCGCGGCAGCCGGATTCACCGCGAAGTTGACGCCAACGGAAGAACGATCTTTACGAATGAATAGTGCGGCAAGGACGGGAGCGACCTGGGGGTACAAAGCGGGAATGAAGCGGGGCGCAACAAATTTCCGCAGGAATCTCGCCGGCGCGTCGCTCGGTTTTGTGCTTTTGTTCGCTACCCTAATTCCCTTCTCCTCACGAGCTACAACAGCCGATAGTGCGGTGAAACGCGAGGCTGCCAGTTCGCAGTTCTCCCGAGCGGAAGAATTGCGCGCGCTGCTGAACAACAAAGCTCCCGGCCAGCGGTCACTCGCGGAGTACAAGAAGGTGGTTGCGGGCTACCAGCGAGTCTACCTGGTTACGCCGCGCGCTACGGAAGCTCCGGATGCGATGCTGGCCGTCGCGGAATTGAACGCGGAAATGGGAGACCGCTTCGGGCGGACTTATTACCAGGCAGCCGCCGATACCTACGCATTGCTGCTTCGCGATTACCCGAAATACAAAAATTCGCAGGATATCATGCTGCGCTTGGCAAGCCTTCAAAAAGACCAGCTTGAAGACCTCGCAGGGGCAGCGAAAACTTACCAGGAGTTTGCGAAAAAATACCCGAAGTCGTCCCACAAGCGAGAAGTCCAGGAAGCGCTCGCCGAACTAGCGTTGCGGAGAAGCGCCGAGACGGGCGAGGTAAGTTCCGTATCCAATGCGGCGGATCCATCCGTCGCCACCCCCGCGAGTGCCGGCGTACCTGCAGTGGAAGAGCACAAGGCGCTGCGAGGGGGCGAAGCGGCTAAAACCGTTGCTGTGCCGCGCGTTCAGAAGATCCGGACCAACGTGACTGCCGACAGCACGGAAGTCATTATCGACATCGAGGATTCGGTTCAATACGTTTCGGGGCGCATCGCCAATCCCGATCGAATTTACTTTGACTTGCATGCGGCGCGTTTGAGCCCGGCTATGGCTCGAGGCAATGTTCGCGTGAGCGGCAATTTGCTGACAAAAGTGCGCGTGGCGCAGAACCAAGCCGGGGTGGTTCGGGTGGTGCTGGACGTCAACGGCGTGAAAGATTATGCGGTCTCGCTGAAGACAAAGCCGCCGAGGCTGATCATCGAGCTTTACAGCACTGCGGCCAAGCCGAAGACTCCTGCCGTCGAGACTGCCAAGGCAACGAAACCTTCAGCGAATCCGAATGACGAAGAGCACGGGAAGTTACCTGAGACGGGCAAAACGGCTGCGTCGTCTAGCACGGCAGCGAACCCGCTCAGTTCTTCTTCATTCACAAAGTCTGAGCCGAGCAATGGTCCATTAACGAAACCGGGCAATTCAAAATCGAAGGCAAAGCCGGATCTGGTTCAGCCCGTTTCCGCACCCCAGCCCACACGTGACGGGCAATCGACCCTGACCCGCGCGTTGGGATTAAAGATCGGGAGAATCGTGATTGACGCCGGGCACGGAGGACACGATACCGGCACAATCGGGCCGACCGGGTTGATGGAAAAGGATCTTTGCCTGGATGTAGCGTTGCGCCTGGGCAAGCTCATCGAGGAGAAACTGCCGGGCGCGGACGTGGTTTATACGCGCTCCGACGACACCTATATTCCGCTCGAGGAGCGGACGCATATCGCTAACGAGGCGAAGGCTGATTTGTTTGTCTCGATTCACGCGAATTCCAGCCGAGACCATGGCGCGCGGGGCGTGGAGACCTACTATTTGAACTTGAAGGGTTCACCGGAAGCGATGGAAGTGGCGGCGCGAGAGAACGCCGTCTCGCAGCAGGGAGTACATGATCTCGAAGACCTTGTGAAGAAGATTGCGCGGACGGAAAAGATCGATGAGTCCAAGGAGTTGGCGGAGGATGTGCAGAGTTCCCTGTCCAAGCGCATCCAGCGCACGGCCAGGCCAGTGAGAAACCGCGGGGTGCGAAAGGCGCCATTTGTGGTTCTCATTGGCGCGGATATGCCGTCCATCCTGACGGAGATCTCTTTTCTGAGCAATCCGGCGGACGAACAGCTTTTGAAGAAGCCGGAGCATAGGCAGCGCATTGCCGAGGGAGTTTATCAGGGCGTGGTCTCCTACCTGCAAAGCCTGAACAGCGTTGCCGTGAACACTTCGCCCAGACCGAACCATGCTGCGCTCGTTCCCACAGTTGAACAATCCAGGAACCAGAAGTAGGCTGTTGGCATCTAATGAGCAGGTACGCATGCGAAAGCTAATCTGGATTTTCCTCTTGTTGACGATGGCGTGTGCCTGGGGAGTCGAGGCAGAGACTTGCCTGCTGCCAGATCGGTTTGGCTCGTGGGAGGCGGACGGGCCTTCGAAGGTAAAATCCGGGCCCGGATTGTTTCAGGGCTGGGGAGACGTGCGCCCCGACGCACTTAAGGAAGCTGGACTGGTCACCCTGGAAGAGCGCGACTATCTAAACGGGAGCGAAAAGCTCCAGCTTAATCTCCACAAATTCAAAGATACGAGCGGAGCCTACGAGTACTATACGCAAGTGATCGAGCCGAGTATGAAAAGGGCGGGGCTGGGTGACGAGTCGGCATTTGATTCTTCCCACGGCGTGATTTTGATTGGAAACCTTGTGGTCGTAACAGGAGAATCCGCGCCGGGGGTGAAGGCAGCGAGTTTTGCCGAGTTGGTTCCGGCTCTCAAAAGCAAAGCAGAAGCGGCACCTTATCCTCCACTGAGGAGTTACCTGCCGAGCATTTGGCGCGTGTTCGGAACGGAGCGATACAGTTTGGGGCCCGTCGGATTTGAATATGCGATGGACTTCTTGGGGCAAGGAGCCTACCGGGGACTGAGCAAAGAGGCGGGTTTCGACACGGGCGCGGAGGCCATTTTCGCCAAGTATCAGGGTCAGCATGGCAGCGGCACATTGCTGCTGCTGCAGTACCCAACGCCTCAACTTGCTGAACAACATCTGCACCATTTGCGGGATGTGCTGCCTACCGAGGCGAAAAGGGCGGGAGTCACGGTCGAAAGAAAAGCTTCCCTATTGTCTATTGTGTTCGCGCCGACGTCCGCGCTGCATGCGCAGGCAATCCGCGATGAAGTGAATTACGAAACTGAGGTCACCTGGAACGAGCCGAGCCAGACGGCCACCGAACCACCGCTAGTTTATATGATGTTCAAGATTTTCCTGTTTACTAGCTTGTTCCTGGTAGTAGCGACCGTGGTGGGAATCTTCTTTGGTGGCGTGAGGATCCTGATCAAACACTGGTTCCCTGGCAAAGTGTTTGATCGACCGCAGGACATTGAAGTTCTTCAACTCGGACTAAGCGGCAAAAAGATCGATCCGACCGACATGTACTGACGCACACGGTTTGTGCGCACTCCTTGTCACAAGCCAGGGTGACCGCTCCACTATTCAGGCTAGCCTCCATTGTCGTACGATAGGACGCTCGCCTTATGTCCACCAGGCCCCACCATTTCCGGTTCTTCCCATCTGGGACGGGACGTTATTTCCGTCTACCGGTCAGTCTTCTGCCCGGTATCTGCCTCAGCACGCTCCTGATCGCGGGATGCGGAGCAAAATCGGCCGCAGACAATCCGGCAGGTGGACCCCCACCCGCCCTGCCTGTTCAGGTTGCGGTTGCGCAGTCTCAAGCGATTGCGGACACCACCGAATACTTGTCCATTTTGAAGTCTCGTCATTCCGCGACGATCAACCCTCAGGTGGAGGGTCAGATCACGAAGATTTTCGTTAAGTCGGGCGACCGGGTAGCCGCGGGAGCACCGCTGCTGCAGATTGATCCCCTGAAACAAGAAGCCGCCGTCGGCAGCCAGGAAGCAACGCGAGTCGCCCAGGAAGCCAACGTGCGGCTCGCAAAGGTATCACTGGAACGGGCGCAGAAGCTCTTCGACGCGGGGGTAATAAGCAAACAGGAGTTTGATAATTCGCAAACATATTACGACGCGGCGGTGGCGCAGTTGAAATCGCTGGAGCATCAAGTGCAAACACAGCAGGTCGAGTTGCACTATTACCGCGTAAGCGCGCCGATGGACGGCATCGTGGGTGATGTTCCCGTACGCGTCGGGGACCGGGTCACGGTGACGACGCTGCTGACCACGGTTGACGAGCCGGGAGCCTTGGAGGCCTATATCTACGTGCCCGCTTCGCGCGGGCATGACCTTCGACTCGGCCTGCCGGTGAAACTTCTGGACCCCAATGGAACAACCCTGACGCAAGCGGAATTGACTTTCGTCTCGCCCCAAGTGGACCCGGAAACACAGACGGTTTTGGCCAAAGCAGCCATCGGCAATACTAAAGCCAGGTTTCGAATCGCTCAGCAGGTGCGGGCGCAGATTACCTGGGGGATACGCCAGGGGGTGGTGGTGCCGATACTCGCGGTGCAGCGGATTAACGGGCAATTCTTCGGGTTCGTGGCAGAAAAGGGAGACAAAGGAACTATGGCGCGGCAGAGGCTGCTCAACCTGGGCGAAACTGTCGGTAATGACTATGCCGCGCTGGAAGGCATCCACCCCGGGGACCATGTCATTGTGTCGGGGCTGCAATTTCTGCAGGACGGCATGCCCGTTATCGAACAGTTTCAAGAACAGCAACCGGGTCCAAGCCACGGACCTGCTTCAGACTCCAAACCGAAGTAGCTTTGCTCCGCGGGGCGGAACTTGAGCATATTCCATAGAAAGGCAGCGCGCGAACTTGTTCGTTGATTTCTTCATCCGACGTCCTGTCTTCGCGACAGTTTGCGCGCTGTTGATCATTCTCGGCGGCCTCATCTCGATTCCGTCCTTGCCCATCGCTCAGTTCCCGCCGCTGGCGCCTCCGCAGGTGTTGGTATCCAGCATATATATTGGTGCGAACGCACAGACCGTCGAGTCAGCGGTCACGATTCCCCTGGAACAGGCGATCAACGGCGTCCCGGGCATGCGGTACATTTCCTCAGCCAGCGGGAACGATGGCAGTTGCTTCATCACCGTCACCTTCGACACCACGCGCGACGTGGACCTGGCTGCCGTTGATGTACAAAACCGCGTCAATCAGGCGCTTGGCCGATTGCCGAATGAAGTCAAGAACACGGGCATCATTATTACAAAACAGTTTTCGGGATTTGTGCTGGGCGCGGGGCTTTATGCCGAGCGCGGCCAGTACGACAGCCTGTTCATCAGCAACTATCTCGACGTCTATGTGAAAGATGCCTTGAAGCGTGTCCCAGGCGTCGGCGACGCGATGATTTTCGGTGAGCGCAAGTACGCGATGAGGCTTTGGTTGGACCCGGCGCGCCTTGCGGAAAGGGGCCTGACCGCGACAAATGTTCTCGCAGCGTTGCAGGAACAAAACGTCCAGGTGGCCGCAGGGCAAGTGGGCCAACCTCCGGTGCGCAGCGGCCAGAACTATCAGATCAGCGTCCGGGCGGTTGGACGGCTCACCGAACCACGAGAATTCGAAAACATCATCTTGAAGACGGGGTCTGACGGGACCCTGGTGCGGCTGAAAGACATCGGCCGTGCTGAACTGGGAGCCGAGAGTTACGGCTCGATGCTGCGCTTCAACGGGCACGATGCGATGGGGATAGGTGTCTCGCAACTTCCCGGGGCCAACGCGCTCGACGTGGATCGCGGCGCGAAGCAAGAATTGGAGCGGCTGTCGAAGAACTTTCCGCCGGGACTGAAGTACGCCATCGCGTTTGATACAACCGAGGTGATAGGGGAATCCATAAGAGATGTGCTGATCACGCTGCTCCAAGCGATCGCGCTGGTAGTGTTGGTGATTTACATATTTTTACAGGATTGGCGGAGCACTTTTATTCCAGCGATTACGATCCCGGTTTCGCTCATTGGAACGTTTATCTTCGTCAAGTTGCTCGGGTTTTCGATCAATACGCTGACGTTGTTCGGGATCACGCTGGCCACCGGCCTGGTCGTGGATGATGCGATCGTCGTCATTGAGAACGTGGAACGCCACATCATCGAAGGCATCTCCGAACCGCACAATGCGGCGAGTGTGGCGATGAAGGAAGTTGCCGGGGCGGTGATCGCGACGTCCCTGGTGCTGGTCTCCGTGTTCGTTCCCGTGGCTTTGTTCCCCGGAACGACGGGCATCTTGTTTCGCCAGTTCGCACTGACCATCGCGTTCTCCGTCTCCATCTCTGCGTTCAATGCGCTGACGCTCACGCCAGCTCTTTCCGCGATCTTCTTGGGACGCCATCGCGAGCGCGCGAAAGGAGCGTTCTTCCGCCTCTTTAATCGAGTTTTTGCAGCAGGGGCAGCGTTCTATCAGCGTTCAGTACGCACAGCGGCTGAGTGGAAGTTGGCGACACTCGGAGTCTTTGCGCTCTCGCTCCTCGGCGTCTACTGGCTCTACAACCATGTGCCGCGTGGATTTATCCCCGAGGACGATCAAGGTTTACTGATCGTCATGGTCCAAGCGCCACAAGGGGCCTCGCTGGAATACACACGGGATCTTTGTGGCCACGCCGAAGCGATTTTGGCAAAGGACCAGGATATCAAGGGAGCCTTTTCAGTCGTGGGTTTCAGCTTCGCTGGTAGCGCGCCGAACCGCGCGTTGATTTTTACCGACCTGAAAGATTTTCGCGAACGGAAAGGAAAGGAACATGTTGGCGCCGCAGTGTTAAACCGGTTGCGCCGACAAATGATGGCCATCCCGGGAGGTCTTGTTGTTCCTTTTAATCCGCCAGCAGTCGAAGGAGTCGGCCAGCTAGGTGGATTCACATTTGAGCTGCAGGACCTGGGCAGAAACACGTTGCAGGGCCTGGCTAACACAGCCAACCAGTTGGTGGCAGCAGGAAACCAGGACAAGCAGCTCGCCGGACTCCTCACCAGTTTCACGGCCAATGATCCGCAGATTCTCGTGCAGATCGATCGCGAAAAGGCCAAGAGCCTGCAAATTCCCTTCAGCCAGATTACCGATGCGCTTCAGGTTTTCATCGGGTCGGTCTACGTGAACGATTTTGACTTCAACAACCGCTCCTACCGCGTGTATTTGCAGGCCGATCAGAAATTCCGTTCAGAAGCGAAGGACATTCGCACATTCTACCTACGTTCGGAAACCGGGAAGATGATCCCGCTCGATAACGTTGTCCAAATTCAGCAGACGGCTAATCCCCAGGCGATTACGCACTTCAACCTGTTCCGTTCCGCCGAAATCTCCGGGAGCGCCGCGCCCGGCGTGAGTACCGGGCAAGGACTCGCTGAAATGGAAACGGTCGCCAAGAAGGTCGTTCCCCGCGGGATGGCTTATGAATGGAGCGGATTGTCTCTCGAAGAAATCAAGTCGAGCGGGAAATCCTTGATCTTGTTCGCACTGGGGCTGGTCTTCGTCTATCTTACGCTCGCTGCGCAATATGAGAGCTACGTGCTTCCTTTCATCATTCTGCTTGGTGTGCCAGTGGGACTACTTGGGGCTTTGGGTGGCATGGCCCTGCGCGGGCTGACTAACGATGTGTATTGTCAGATCGGGCTGGTGATGTTGATTGGATTGGCGAGCAAGAACGCCATTCTGATCGTCGAGTTTGCGGAACAGTTGCAGGAGCGAGGACTAAACACGCTGGAGGCCGCGGTCGAGGCGGCACGAATCCGGCTGCGACCGATATTGATGACTTCCCTGGCTTTCATTCTCGGCGTGTTCCCGCTGGTGATGGCACGCGGCGCCGGTGCGGCGGGCCGCATCTCGGTGGGGACCACGGTCTTTGGAGGCATGATCGCAGCCACGACACTCAACCTGATTTTCATTCCGATCTTGTACGTTGTGGTCCGCGCCATCGTGCCGCGCAAGTCGGTCAGCGCTCCGGCCGAGACGAAGTGACGCACAGCTGCAGCAAATTTACAGGGCCGCTTTGATGCTGGCATGCGACTGCACGACCGCGCGGCAAGCAGGGCAAAAACGGCTCGTTTTCAAATCAATCCACTCCACGCCATGCGAAGCGGCCATCACGCACTGATAATCTTCGCAGTGAGAGAGCGCAAGCGTGTGCCCCATCTCGTGCACGGCCTCCTTCAGGAGACGCTCACTTAACAACGAAGGATCGGCCGGGAGCCCGTAGAACTCCTGGTGCAGTCGGTGCGCGGAGACAACCGCACAAGTACCCTGGAGCTGCGCTTCACCAAATACGAAAGTGAGAATCGGGATGTACAAGTCGAAGAGGGTTACGCCCAGAGTGTGGCAGTTCTCTGCAGCGGTCCGGCGCATCAAAGTGGCAAGAATTTCCGTGGAGTGATACTGCTTGCGCGCGACGTTATAGGCAAAAACAGGGTCGGGTTCGGGATTGAGCATTTTGCAGGGAACGGCGAATTCGTGGCTCAACCCACGGCAGAGCTCGGCGAGAAGCTCTCCCGGGACTGACCCGAACGGCAAGAGCTGAATCCGCTTCACAACGCCTGCGCCGCCTCCCGTTTCCAACCATATTTCTTCAATTTGTTGTGCAAGGTCACGCGGTCAATGTCGAGAACCTCCGCCGCGAGTGTCTGGTTGCCTCCACATTCCTGGAGTACGGCAAGAATGTGGGCGCGTTCGATATCCTCCAGCGTACGCGCGCTCGATTCGGCGATCGGCAACCGAAGAGCAAAATCCTCTTCCCGGATTTCGGGTTCCTGGGCAACAACCATGGCGCGCTCAATGGCGTTTTCCAACTCCCGGACGTTGCCCGGCCACTGGTAGCGGTCCAACAGGGTCATGGCGGCAGGAGCGACCCGGGTAATCTTTTTGTTCATGGAAGCCGAGAATTTCCGGATGAAGTGCTCCACCAGAACCGGAATATCACCCTTGCGGTCGCGCAGCGGCGGCAATTGAATCTGGAAGACATTCAACCGGTAGAAAAGATCTGGCCGGAAATGTCCTTCTTCCACAAGCTGCTGCAGGTTCTTGTTGGTTGCGGCAATACAGCGGAAATCGACATGAATCGGATGGGTGCTGCCTACACGCGTAATTTCGCGTTCCTGCAGGACACGCAACAGGTCCGTCTGCGTCTTCAAGCTAATGTCACCGATCTCGTCCAGAAACACCGAGCCCCCATCGGCAACTTCAAAGCTTCCCTTCTTGCGGTACTGCGCGCCGGTAAAAGCTCCCTTTTCGTGGCCGAACAACTCACTCTCTAGCAACGTTTCCGTGAGGGCGCCGCAATGGATGACAACGAGCGGGTTGTAGTGGCGCGGGCTGGCGGCATGAATGGCACGGGCGCAAAGCTCTTTTCCCGTGCCGCTCTCGCCGGTGATGAGTACGGTTGCGTCCGTCGGGCCAACCGTCTGGATGGCCTCGAACACACGTACCATCGCTGCGCTTTGTCCTGCAATTTCTTGCGGCCGGACAACGGAAGCTACGGTCTCGCGCAAACGGACATTTTCTTCCTGGGCTCGCTTGTGAGAAAGCGCGTTGTGGACGGTATGGGCGATGTCGTCCGGGTCGAACGGCTTGGAGACATAGTCGTAAGCGCCGTTCTTCAGGGCGGCGACGGCAGTCTCCACGGAGGCGTAGCCGGTCATGATAATTACGAGCATGTCGGGATCGATCTCATGCATGCGCCGCTGCAATTCCACGCCGTCGGTGCCGGGCATTTTGATGTCCACCAAAGCGAGCTCAAAACGTTTCGCGGCCATCTTTGCCAGAGCGTCGTGGGCGCTGTCAGCCACCGTCACGTCGTATCCTTCCTCGCGGAACCATTTATCCAGCGAGTCCCGAACTATCAATTCGTCATCAACGACGAGCAGATTTGCCTTTGTAGCCATGACACCACTCCTCATCCCATGGTCCCAACAGGCGTTGCAGTTGGTACGCCGTTGGACTGTAACGGCAGCGTGATTGTGAACGTGGTCCCTCGGCCTGGCTGGGAAGCCACTTCGATTCGACCGCCGTGCCGGTCAACAATATTGCGGCTAATCGCCAACCCCAGGCCAAGGCCGCGCCCGTGTTCCTTGGTTGTAAAAAATGGTTCAAACATGTTGGCAAGAACATCAGGCGGCATACCCACGCCATCGTCGCGGACCTCGATCTGAATGTGGTCGGCATCCGGTCCCTTGCGCGAGGTGAGCGTCAGGTTCCCACCGTTGGGTATAGCGTCGATCGCATTCATGACCAGCGCGAGGATGACTTGCTCGATCTGCCCAGGATCGCAGCGGACCAGCGGCAGGTCTTTTTCAAAAGTAGCGTGGAGCTCGATGTTTTTCAGCTTCATCTGGTGCTGAACCAAGCGAACACAGCGGTCGATTACAGTGTTCAACTCGGAAGGTTCGCGGTTCATTGAAGTGGGGCGGGCAAAGGTCATCAGATTCTTGACAATCTCGCCGCACCGGCGGCTCTCCGATTCGACCAGATCGAGCATGCTGATGCTTTCCGCGTTCGGCTGAGGCTCGCGGCTCAACCGTTTCTTCAAGAGTTTTGCGTATGTCAGAATGCCAGCGAGTGGATTGTTAATTTCATGCGCCACCACCGCGGCCAGTTTCCCGATGGAAGCCATCCTTTCCACACGAAGCATTTCCTCTTGAGCGCCACGCAACTCGCGGGTTTTCTGTTTGACGCGCTCTTCTAGAGTTCGCGCCCAGGCATTGATTTCCCCATGAGCCTCGTCAAGCTGGCAGCTCATGGTGTTGAAGGAATTGGCCAGTTCCTGCAACTCCCCGCTGGACTTCAGTTCAATCTGGTAGCCGAGTTCGCCCGAACCGAGGCGTTTGGTGCCCTCGGTAAGCGCGCGCAACGGGCCCGCAAGCATTCGCTGCACGAATGCCACGCTCAGGACGGCTACGCCGAGGATGGCCAGCACGGTATAAAGCAGCACCTGGCGCTGGCTCTCCGCCACGCTCTGCTCGGTAGAAGCCAGAGAAATATTCGTGTCGAGCACTCCCAGCGTTCTGATTTCGGCAGGATGCGCGTGACATTCCGCTTGGGAGCACGACGGGGAATTTTCTATAGGCGTGATGACACCCAAGGCGCGTTCACCCGTAGCCAACGAATACATACGAAAACTCTGCTTCCCGTCTGCAAAGCGGTATGCCGAGCCACCTGGTGGGAGAGCCTGGTGGATGGCCAGGTTTTGATCTACGACTTTGCCCATCTCCGTGGGGTCAGAGGAAAAACTGATGCTGCCGCGATCGTTGATGATGCGAATCCGGATCATTTCCGGCTCGTTGGCCATGTCCGTAATGATGTGGTAAAGACCGTCCCGCTGATTGCGCAACATGTAGTACGAGGTATTTCGCTTGATGACACTGCTCATGCGCGCGGCATCGGCGAGCGCGGTGCGCTCCAGGTGGTGACGGTGGAGACGAATATTCAGGTAACCGAGCAGACCAAAGATGACCGCCATGGACGACACGAGGACGACGAGCAGTTTTCCACTAAGGCTCCCGGCGAGCCTCATCCAAAGCCCTTTGGCCTCCGGTTTTCCTTCAGGACTCGACATTGGAAAGCTCAGGCACTTCTCTTGGGAGCACTTCGGGCACCACGATAGGTTCAGGCACGGCTTCGTGGCTGAAAATGGGCAGATACTTTACGGCCATGGCGAAGACGAAAAACCCGAAGCCGATGATGGCCAGGGTAACCACGATCTCTGTCCACTTCGGGAAGTATTGCTGACCCGCCGCCGCCTCCATGCCCGTAATGCCGACGTTCAAGCGGTTCGTGACGAAACCGAGCAAGCTAAGAACAGAGGCAAGGTAAAGCCCCTTCGGGTTTTCTCTCACTTTCGGAACCAGAAGCAGGAGAATCGGCAGAACGCAAGCAAGCGAAATTTCCAACAGAAATAGCCCCGTTTCCCAACCGCCACTCCTCAATAGGCCAAGCGCTTTTCTGTGAAGAAGGTCTTCAAAGCGCACGACCGAGTAAACGCAGAGCATCACGAGGAGCGTTCGCCCAAGAGATTTGATCAGCGGCAATTCCAGCTGTTTTCCGAAGTGTTTTGCGCTTAGGGAAGATTCAAATATCGTCATGGCCAAACCAACGCAAACCGCGGAGAGAAAAAAGAGCACGGGCAGAAGGGGCGTGTACCAGAACGGATGCAGCTTGTTTGGCACGATTAGATAGAGACTGCCCAAAGAAGATTGGTGCAAGGTGGAGAGCATCACCCCGGCGATCACCAGAGGGATGAGCATCATCCTTTGGAGGCGAAGCAACTTAAATAGGTGGAAGCGCTCGAACAGGACGCCGCCAAATTCGAGCGAGAGGACCGAGGTGTACAACATGACGCACCACGCCACTTCAAACATGACCGAGCGCGGGTTCCACATCACGAGCGGGTGCCAGATGCGATATCCGCGCCCGAGGTCGAAAAGCAAGGCTACGCAGACAAGTAAGTACCCGAGGAAGGCGGTCAGGACCGTGGGCCGCACAATGGGCTTGAACTTTTTTAGATTAAAGAGATACACCGCTGCCGTCAGTGTGAAACCACCGGCGGCCAGCATGACTCCGCACAGAACGTCAAAGCCAATCCAAAGACCCCACGGAAAGGCATCGGTCAAATGAGTTGAGGCGCCCAAGCCGCGCACGAAGCGAAGAACAGTAGCATAAGCTCCAAGAACCACCAGGATGGCAAAGACTACTCTCCAAAATGTGACTTTTCCCTTTAGCATGAATCTTCTCCCTTACGCCTTGCTGGGGGCGGGGCGCCCTTCCGCTGCCGCCACCTCTTCCTTGCGGTTGCACAACCACCAGATGCCTCCGAGGCCGACCGCGCCAATGGCGACGAGATCCGGGATGTGCGAGAGGACGCGGTAGGTAAGGAAAGGCAATGCTTCGGTGCTGAGATCGCACTTGTAGCCGAAATTCTCGAAGGGGACACTCGATAGCAGGAGCACTGAAGTACCGCCCACCTCTTCCAGTCCGTAAATGTGGTTCACATACTGGCCTTGTCCTTTGGCGAGGCGATCCTTGGCTTCGGCAATGAGATCATCGCGTTCGCCGAATTTCGTGGCGCCTGTCGGACAAATCTCCGCGCAGGCTGTGGGAAGGCCGCTCTGCAGGCGCTCCGTGCACATGTCGCACTTGCGCACCAAAGGCCACGTCTTGTCCCATTCGTACTTGGGAACCGAGAAGGGGCACGCCATCATGCAGTAGCGGCAACCAATGCATCGGGAAGATTCATACACGACGGGGCCGAGCGTGGTCTTACGAAACGCGCCTACCGGACAGACGGACGCACAGGTGGGATCCTGACAATTCATGCACAAACGGCGCATGAACTTATCATCTCTATTCAAGACAACCGTGTACTTGTGCTCGGACTGTTTTTGTTCCTTGGCGATGTTGTCATCGTAAGGAAGGCCGTGCTTTTCCGCGCAGGCCTGCTCGCACATCTTGCAGCCGATACAAAGAGTTGCATCGTACAAAATGCCCTTGCTCATTTTGGAATTGCTCCCTGGAGCGACAATCACCCCCCAGGCAGGAAACGCAAATTCGATCAGGGGATGAGGTATTAATGTTCATTGCCGGCCAGTACCGGTTTGAAACGCTCGGTACCTCTGCCGCAGGAGGGCCAAAGCCCTGGTGGAAGGTCATCCGGACATGTGGGCCAAACGACTCCGTTTGATGTCCGAGAACTGCATAGAAGTTCAACGACGATGGCCGCGCCAGAGTTGAAACCTTCTGCACAGTCGTAGGCCCGACAAGATTATGAAGCAGGGGACGGCAGATTCCCGTGAATTGGGTCACCTAATCGGGTGACCCTCATCACCCCTGGCCGATGGAACTTTCAGCTGCTTAATTATTGAACACAAAGCACTTTTTAGGAAAATGCCAAGGCCCCGACTCGAGTCTGTCGGGGCCTTAGGGATGGTAGTCTGACTGACAGTTTACGCTGGAATTATGTCAGGAAGAACTCGCGGGTGACCTCGGCCCATTTCGTTGTCGGGAGATGCATGGTCAGATCGTGCACCGCGACGCCTCCGTCCTGTGCTACCGCTCCCGCCATCGCCGGAATTCTCATTTGCAGGCGACTTGCCGCTTCCGCCATCCACCTGCGTGCCATGCTCCCGTTCAGCAGATTCCGGAAGTTTGTCGCTAGATCAGGGGAGAGAACAGATACAAACCAGCCCTTCCCATATGGATCGGCATTGAACATGGACACGTCCTTGGCCAAATCTTCGTTGACGCTCGTCACTTCGCCTTCAACTGGAGAAACCAATTCGGTCTTCTGCCCGTCTCGCATCAGTGTAGCGAACTTCTGCCCTTGGCGGACCCACTGGCCGCGCTTGGGCAACAAGATTTCGTCGATTTTTCCGGCAAGGCGAGCGCCAAAATCGTCAATACCGACTCGCACCAATGTTGGGCTTTCCTGCAACGCCCAGGTGTGGCCCTGGTGATATCGCCGGTTATCCGGCAGCGCAAATCCAGCGACGATGCTGGGTGCGAGACGTGGCGATGTCGCCGCAGCTTCGGCCGCGGCTTCTGCCGTCCGTGCAGCTTCCTTTCCCTTCCGCAGATAATCGATGGTGAGGAAGATCGCAAACATCGCGAGCATCAAGATGACTGTCATGACCTGCCTCCTGGAGTTCCACTGAGATCCAAATCTCAATGAATGCAAAGGCAATCAGCGGGCCAACATCACAGTTGATCCGAATGTCTCGGGCAAGATATGTCAGTACAAGAGGTTAGAGAGAATTCATCAGGGGGACGGGCAATTCCTGGCGGCCGAGTAGACGTATGAAATCGTTGAATTCTTCAACGGCTGTAACATGAAAGACAACGTGACATGGTTTAATCCACGAAGAATCAAGGAGATAAGAATGTCGAAACGATCGTTGAGAAAAACGACAGCTGCGTTGAAATTATCAGCAGTGTAGCAGTAAAACCACGGCCTTGCGAACGTTGTTGACCGTTCAGGCAGAGGTTGTGTAGAAGCTCTTGATTGCGTCCACAACCATATTCTGCTGCGCGTCTGATAGTTCAGGGAAAACTGGCAGCGACAGCACTTCGCGGCTAGCCTTTTCTGCCTCCGGGAATTGACCCGGCTTGCATCCCATATGTGCGAAGGCCTTCTGAAGATGAAGACAAAGCGGATAGTAGATCTCGCTCGGAATCCCGGAAAGCCTGAGCGATTCTTTCAGTTCGTCGCGCCGCTGGGCACGAATGGTGAACTGGTTGTAGACATGGTGGAACTTGGCGAGTGGCTCGGGCGGCCATGCCAAAGAACGATTCAGTCCCCTCGCCTCGAAAAGCTGGCGGTATCGCTCTGCACGATCTCGGCGTCCGGCCTCCCATTTGGGCAGATGGCGAAGCTTCACCCGCAAGACAGCCGCTTGCAGGGCATCCAGCCGGCTGTTCACGCCCTGAACGTCGTGAAAATATTTCTTGCTGCTTCCGTGAACGCGAATCATTCGCAGTCGGTCAGCAAGTCCGGAATCATTCGTGGTGATTAATCCGCCGTCGCCGGCGCCTCCGAGATTCTTCGAGGGAAAGAAACTGAAGCAGCCGAAATCGCCGAAGGTTCCGATGAAACGGGTGTCATAGCGTGAGCCGATGGCTTGAGCGGCATCTTCAATCACGGTCAACTGCTTGCTTTTTGCTAATGCTAAGATCGGTGCAAGGTCCGCAGGAAGGCCAAACAGGTGGACGGGCATGATGGCCCGGGTCTTTGTCGTGATCGCCGCCTCAACTTTCGATGGGTCAATATTGAAAGTCACAGGATCGATATCCACGAACACCGGCCGTGCGCCGACCTGAGCGATTGATCCAGCCGTGGCAATGAAACTGAAAGGCGTCGTGATGACCTCGTCTCCGGGGCCAATTCCCGCACCCGTCATCGAGAGAGTCAGTGCATCGGTTCCTGAGGCGCAGCCAACCGCGTGCTTCGCGCCCAGCATGGCAGCAACTTCCTCTTCAAAGCTCGCAACTTCAGCCCCAAGGATGAATTGCTGGCTCTCCATCACACGCGTTACCGCAGCCATTATCTCTTCCCGGATGGAAGCAAACTGCGCTTTCAGGTTCAGAAAATCGAAAGCTGGCTTTGCCGGTTGCGCTTGAGTCATTCCGGTGTTTTTCCGAGGCGTTAGTGGCCTCATATCGTCTCTTTCCGAATGCAAAAAATATCACTGCACACACCACTGATTAGTGTATGCCCAATCGAGGTGGATTGTGGAATCAGAAGCTGGGAAGTTCGAATAGTCCTATTGCACGGGATGAGCGCGAAAATACTCTTCCAAGCCAGCCTGGACTTCCTCAACGCTGCGTCGGACGTTTTTGTCCATCGCACTCACGAATGCCGCGACACTTTTATCCGTGGCGGGCTCATCGTGCGAGTACACGCGGCTCCAAACCGTCGCGTTACTCTTGCGATCGCGAAGGCGCACTTCATAGTTGAGCCGCGCCAGAATGGGGGTCGCGTCAATTTCCTTAAAGTCGTACAGTTGCCCGGCAAGAATGTACTGCCCGTTAGCGTTGGCTCGCAGGGTGTAGACGGCACGAAAGCGACCGCTGGAACGTAAACCTCTGACGAGGGCGTTTTGCAGAATCTCTACGGGTGGTTCGGCCCAGCGCTGATATTCGTACGCACCCATCTCCGGCGAGTCATATCCGTAAACAATTTTGTCATCAAGATACAGATGAGACGCTTCGAAGATGCGCACCATCAGGGTGGTGTTAATGGCGTCCTGGGCCACCGCCGAAGTTGTGGGGTAAGAGATTTGGTAATATTTGATCGGTCGCGCACCTCCACACCCCACCAGGCAAGTTGCCAATGCGCCAAATCCCGAAAGGACAAGGATCAGCCAGACTCGGCACAGCCGCGCCACCGCCAGATTGTTACTGACCCCGTTCAAGAACTCGATGTTTGTCATGGCTTTTCTCCAGGCTTGTGGTCATGCGGACCGCGGGGGCTGATCAGAGTGGACGGGCGTGTTTTGATGGTGCTCGAGAATTCCTTCAGATTCTCTGAAACGATGCGCAAATTGTTCAAGAGTTCCTCGATGTTGTAATCATTGTTGTCGAGCATTTGCTCCAACTCCCCCGTCAGGGCGGAAACATGCTCCAGCGACTCCCTGAGTTTGACCACCGAAGCGCGAACGTCCTCCCGGTTGTCGCCGAGCATGCCGTCCGCTTTTTTCAGAGTGCCATCCACCTGGTCCATGCTTGTGTGAAGTTGATCCAAAAGCGGTCCAAGTTTTTCACTCGCAACACTCACGTTATTCAAGGTCTTCTTGATCTGCGGCCGGTTTTCGGCAAGCATGCCGTGCAATTCGGACAGACTCCCCGAGATGTATTCGCGGTTCCTGTCGTTCAAAAGTTCGTTAACGCGGTCAATGGTGATCTTCAACTGGTTAACGCGGTCATTCAAGTTGGTCAAGAGTTCCTGCGCTTGTGGCGCCATCTTGTTGATTTGGCCCGTGAGTTCGTTAAATCCGACGTACGGATCGGAGGGCAGTACGGCGCCATCCGGCGCACGCGGGGCGTTCGGAGAACCCGCTTTGACTTCCATGTGATTGTCACCTAGCGGGCTGAAGCTCAAGATCGCCACGTGGCTGTCTGTCTTCACCGGAATGTCACTCTTCACAGTGAATTCCATATCCATCTGCGCCGGGTTGGCAGGATCAATTTTGATCTTTTCAACCCTGCCCACCTTGGGTCCACCGCCAAAACGGACCGTCGCGCCGGGCTCCAGTCCGGCAGCGTTTGGGAATTTCGTGTGGTACGTCCGAGTGGAACTGGCCAAGACGCCAGTCAAGGCAAACACGGTCACCACGAGGAGTGAAGCTGCAACGATTACGAAACTACCGACAAATACCTGTTCGCGTCTCGCTTCCATCTCTACCTGCTCTTCCCCTGGCGCCCCTCCCCCTGCTTCGTTGAGGGTTCCGTCAGCATTTGCAGATAATCGAGTTCCTGAGCCACAGCGGGCTCGGGGATGCGGTCGAGGAATTGCCGAACCTTGGGATGCTTGCTGTTCTGCATTTCCTGGACCGTACCCATAGCCACGAGGTCTCCCTTGTTGATCAACACCATTCGATCGGCAATCAGAAAGGCGCTGGCAAGCTCGTGAGTGACCACGATGATGGTCATACGAAACGCCTTTTTCAAATCCAGAATCAGTTGGTCGATGCCCGCGGCGATGATGGGATCCAGCCCAGCCGATGGCTCATCAAAGAAGAGGATTTCCGGATCCATGGCCAGCGCCCGCGCCACGGCGGCCCTCTTTTTCATTCCGCCGCTCAGTTGGGAAGGGAGGAAGTGCTCGTATCCTGATAATCCCACCTGATCCAGCTTCAACCGGACCATGATCTGCACTGTGGACTCCTCCAATTTCGTATGCTCACGCAACGGCAAGGCGACATTTTCACCCACGGTCATGGATCCGAAAAGTGCTCCACCCTGAAACGACATCCCCAAGTGCCTACGGATCCGGTCCCGTTCAGCATCCGAAATGGCAGCGAAGTTCATGCCACGGATCCATACCTCTCCGGAGCTCGGTTTCTCCAGACCGACCAGTGTCCGAAGTAAAGTGCTCTTCCCCGAACCCGATCCGCCGAGTATGACCAGGGTCTCTCCTTGCTGTACATCAAAGGAAATTCCGTGGAGAATCTCACGTCCGCTGTAGCTGACGCGAAGATCGCGAAGTGAAATCATGGGGCCGGCGAGGGCCATTCCGCGATCGGCCGGTTGTCCGCGTTCGACCATGAGACCTAATCCTTCCCGAGGAAGAAAAAGAGCATTGTAAAAACCAGATCAACCAAAATTACAAGAAATATCGAAACAACGACGGCTCGGGTGGTGGAACGGCCTACCTGTTCCGCGCCGCCGCCGGTGTTGAACCCTTCCTGGCAGCCAACCGCAGTGATGGTCATACCGAACATGAAGCTCTTGATGAGGCCGGTAATCACGTCGCGCAGGTACAGTGCATCGAGCGAAGCGTAGATATATCGCACAAAGGTGAAGTCCGCCTGCAACACTCCGAACAAGGAACCGCCCAAAATTCCCATGAAGTTGGCCCAGATGGTAAGACACGGCACCATCAGAATCATGGCCACAAACTTCGGAGCGACGAGGAAGCTGACAGGGTGGATGGCCATGGTCTCGAGGGCGTCGATTTCTTCCGTCACTTTCATGGTTCCGATTTCCGCAGCAAAAGCAGATCCGGATCGCCCAATGACAATGATCGCGGTGATCAACGGGCCAAGTTCGCGGGTCATGGAAAGAGCAACGGCACTTGCGACGTAGCTCATGGCGCCGAATCGCCTTAATTCGTAGGCCGCCTGCAATGCCAGAATCAAGCCAATGAAAAAAGTGATTAGAGACAAAATTGGCAGGGCGCGGACACCGGTCTCCATGGCTTGCGAGACCGCTCTTCGGAACCTCACCGGTTTTCCCAGGAAAGGGCCAACAAAAGTAAAATAGGCGGCCCTGAGCGCCAAAAGCGTCAGCGAACCGACGTAGGAAAGTCCGTCGAGAACGGAAGCACCGATTTTTCGAAAGAGTTCCACCTGGGCAGCCGACCTGTACGTGAAAAAAAATCTGGTGCCGCTAGGATGACAACGCCTGTTCTTCGTTTTCGTATATTTCGAAGATCTTCTGCAAGCGGGAGAGTTCCATCACTTCCCGCACCGAGGGGCTCAAGCTATACAAAATCATTCGCGAGCCCTGGTCTCTCGAAGCCTTCAAGCCCTCGACCAGGGAGGCGATTCCGGAGCTGTCGATATATCTCACGTTCTTAAGATTAAGGAACACCTTGCGAGCGCGTTTCTCCTTAATCTCCCCCAGGAGCGCCTTCCGCATGACCGGCGAATGGGCCAGGTCGATGTCCCCGGAAAGATCGAAAATCACCCCACCTTCAGAATTTCGGGCGGAGATCTGCACGGTCTATTCTCCTTCCAGCTTTGTGCCCGGCTTGGACGGAGCCAGATATTTCAGCATACGCAGCAAGTTCTTGCCATCTTTCCGGCTGAATTCTACTACGTCCATGCTCTGTTTTATAAAATGAAGCCCCAAGCCACCGGGGCGAATGTCCTCCAGGGGGCGTCCCTTGAGTTGCTTTGGGTTGGCCGCTCTACCTGAGTCCATTAGCACGATTTCCATGCCATCGGGGCTCGAGCAATCCTTCCCACCACGCAATCTCCTGCAGGTCACTTCAATGGGCAAGCCCCCGTGCCCCTTATACGCATGACAGATGACATTCGCCAAAGCTTCGTCGACCGAACGCACGATGGCGCGCGAATCGGGCTCGTCAAAACGCAACATCTCCGTTGCTTGCTCCATCACGGCACGCACCAGACAAAGCGCTTCCGGATTGCTTTGCAAGCGAAGACTCAAAAGCAATTCCGGGTGCGCTCGCGTTTCCTTCCTTCTGTGCCTTTTTGACATGTGCGATAAGCACTCGGGTTTTGAGGCCGACAGAACACAGGCGGACGTACTCTGCTGACCTGGCGAGGAGACGATGCCATTTTCCAGCTTCGCTTACAACCAAAATTTGCTCGCTCGACCGGGCAATGGACGAGGGAAGGCTTCCGTGCTAGAGAGAACCTGAGCGCACTTAAGACGCGGGTGAGCAACGTGTTTGAGTGATTCTTATCCATGCAGATTGCGCGGAGCAAAAACCCGCGAGCCTTGCACTTGTTTAGCTTTGGCAAGAAATTCGGGTTACGCTATGTGCACTACAGGACCCTTGGAGGCGGAGATCATGAGCACAAGTCAGAGTCAGAAGGAAAAGATCGCCAGTCTCACACGTAGGAAGATCGAGCCGATAGAGATGGGCTTGGGCGGCTCGCGCCGTGCCGTCGCCAAGGCCCTGGGCGGGGCGAGTCGTCGATTTGCGTGGGCAGCGCTCGTCGCTCTATGGGTGAGCCTGTGCGGAGGCGTTGCTGCACAGGGACAGGCAACAACGGAGCCGGGTGCCATTTCTGGCAGTGGAGCGGGCAAAACGTCGCAAAGTGAGCTGCTGTGGCAAAAGCT
>DASPTY010000085.1:0-26215 GCA_035623175.1 Candidatus Limnocylindrales bacterium
GGAGGTGGGGGCTTCAGCCCCCACGTAAGTCGCCCGTGAGGAAGCGGGCTTTAGCCCCTGAAGATTCGCCTTTCGCGCGGCACCGCCATTTATTCGATGGCGTCCAGCGTTTCGATGCTCTCTCCAGGCAGTCAGAGTGAAGAGCCTACTCAACACTGAAATGGGCCGAGCGCCACGGCGTGCTGCGCCCGGCTGAGTCCGTCGCCTGCACTTCCAGCCGGTATTCACCTTTGGGAAGCGCTGCGATGGGAATTTCGCGCGCTATGGGGATGGTCGCGCTCCCCGGCTGAACGTAGGAGGCAGCGTCCACAGGCGGGAAGTCCTTCACGACTGCGCCGGTCTTCGCGTCAACAATCCGCAGGTGCGCCTGAATTCGCGCAGCCGGTTCAGCGGCACCCTGAGGGGTGTAGATCTCAAAATAGGGAATCAACGGTTCGCCCGTTTTAAAGTTCGTATCTCCAGCAGGAGTCACGCGAATCCCTTTGCTGACCAGGGGCACATATTGAGGAGCAAAATTCGCAGCGGCCGCTTCCACGGCGGCGACATGCGCGTCCCGGAAGCGCTTGCAGAGAAAGACAGAGCCTACGGCAAACAAGTTCGAGTCGTAATTCTCGACAATCAGGGGCACCATTGCTCGCCCGACATCCCGACCATCACTGAGTATCACGCGCAGTTGGTATTCTCCGGGTTCTAACTCAAACTGCGTCTCATAGCGCTCCGGCAACCATGCCGGGTCCCATCGACTCAGCCACTTCTGTATGACAAGATCGTTATAGGAATGAGGTTCCCATCCCTCGACCTCGAGTATCGCCGGCCATCCCTCGAGTATCGCCGGCCAGTACGAAGGCCAAAGTAGGTCGCTAAACCGCGTAACGAGCTTCCCATCTCTCGCATAGACGGCTCCTAAAACGCCGATGCTGGCGTTGAGCCTTGCTGTCTGCGTATCCCATGAGTGATCCAGCTGATTCCAGGGAAACTCCATCACAACGTCCACAAGCCGTCCGCTGGGCCCGCTGCCAAATGCTCCCGCTTGAACAAACAGCGGAATCTTGCCCTGTCCGCTTTGCGCCATTTCATGTTCTAGTTTCTTCCCTATCTTGGTTCCGTTCAGCAGATCGGAAGGAGTTTGCTCGGCGCAATACTCATCTCGAGCAAAGATGCGGACTCGGGACCGGTGCACGTCAACTCGAATCCGATGGCATCCCTTTTCGGAGAGGGTCGGCGCGTATCCAAGAAGGTAAAAGCTCATTGCATCGAACGGACCAAAGGAATGGCCGAGGTCAGTGGAACTCCAGGCCGCCATCGGCGTGTCCGAAAATTCCTCGTGCCAGCTCCGATTGTCCCGAACGGCCAACGGCCAGCGTTCTTTCGCCAAGGTCTCAATCTTTTGTTGCACGCCATCTTGGAAAAGCCGGAAATCATCCAAGGCTAAGTCTTCCACTCTACGCCCACGCTCCTCACAGTTCGTCGGTATGTACGGCTCTTCCGCACTCAAAGCCTCAAACCTCGCGTCTTCGCCGGTGGAGCATCCTCTCTCCTCCGCAGTCACAGCTCGCTCTAGCCCGTCATGGGTATAAACGAATATGGGAACCAGGACTAAATTCGATTTCGCCCGGATCAGAGGCTCTTGGGTTGCGAGGTCTTGAGGATTATTCGCCAGGTTCGGGGTTTGCGCCGCGGCCCAGCCCGCCGCGCCCATTGACCACAATCCGAAAATCAGGAGCTTCCGTCGCGTCTTCATGGCGCTGGGGTCCAACGCCCTCTATCTGACTAGATTGACGTCCTGCGCGTTCACGCCGTTTCGAATGTCTATGCGTCCATGGCTTCCGGCGTCCGATTGTTCAGTAGGCGGACTGCACGTGTCAGTGACGTGCAAGCGTAACTCCCCGCTGTTGCTCGCTCCCGGCTGCTTCGCAAAGTCGAAGCCAGCCGTGCAAGCCATTCGGGAGTTGCATCTGGCGAAAACGAGGAGTATATAGAGCAGACCGCCCGTCCCCACTGTGAGGCTAGTGTGGCGACGCAACTTCTCCTCGAGATTACCGTGGAATCTCTCGATGCGGCTCTGGCCGCGGAACGCGGCGGCGCGGATCGCATCGAGCTTTGTTCCGAACTCGCCGTCGGCGGCGTCACCCCGAACGTCGCGGCCATGCGCAAGGTCCATGAAGAAATCGAGATTTCCGTCTTCCCCATCATTCGCCCGCGCGCGGGAAACTACTTCTACACCGACCGCGAGTTCGCCACCATGAGGCGCGACATCTCCGTGGCCCGCGATCTTGGCGTGGACGGCATCGTGCTCGGCATTCTTCGCGACGACCGTTCCGTGGATGTGGAGCGCACCAAGGAGCTTGTCGATTGGGCGCGGCCGCTCGAAGTCACGTTCCACCGCGCGTTTGACGACACCGCCGACCTGTTCCGCGCACTCGAAGACATCATCGAAACGGGAGCGACGCGCATTCTGACCGCGGGAGGTGCAGTTGGCGCGCCGGAAGGCTCGGCCACTTTACAAAAGCTCGTAGCAGCCGCGGCGGCACGCATCATCATCATGCCTGGAGGCGGGCTCACGGCCGCAAATATCGCCCGCATCGCGGCGGAGACCCAGGCCGCGGAGTTTCACTCCGGCCTCGGCAGCGTGCTCCCTTACGGCAGCAGCAATCTCCAGAAATTCGAGGCCGAGATTCGGTCCATGAAGCGCCACATGCAAAGCCGGGCCCTCTCGGCCTAGCGCCACGCGCCAACATCTTTGACTTCCGTGTCCGCCGAGCGCGTAACGAATGCGGCACTTTGCCCTCAGTTTCATCTCACACACTGCCAGGAAAGACGACAAGTCCTGATCCATGCTCCCGGCTCAGACGGTCGACGCAATTGGACTGCAAGACGATTCTCTGGAACTAGCGCGCGAAAGAGCGGTGATCTTGAAATCCGCAGAGTGACTCCCGTCACAGAATTGTATAATCCACTTTCCATATAAACGCGCCTGTCGTCTCTCTGCGATTCCGCTCACCCCGTCAGGTGAGCGAAGAATCCGCGCGAGGTGGGAAACCGTGAAACGAAAGCTATGGTTCCAATCTGCTGCCTTTGCTGCACTGCTCGCGGCGCCGTGCTTCGGAGGGAAGGATCATACACTCCTGAATCCAAAGATTATCGCCGCAAAATCCGCATGCATCCAGAATCTCGCGAGCACGACACTGGACGACGAAACTTACAAGGAGTTGAAGAGGTGGAAACGGTGGGAAATCGTTGACAATCGCACCATGGCCGATCTGGTCGTGATTGTATCCTCGCCAGTGAGTCCACCCGCCCCCGGCGGAACACAACCTTGCGGCCCCGGCGGGAAACCAGGCTCGAAGCATTCCGGCAATTTTGTGTGCCTTGAACTCCTCGACGCCAAGTCGGGTGCATCCGTCTACCGAGCCTCGGGAAAGACAGTACAGGACATTATCAGAGAACTTGCAAAAAGGATTGAGAAGCAGGAAGAGCAAAACGATCGGCAATCGCCTTAGTTACACTCAGACCCGGAGTCAATTCTCACACAGGTCACGAACCACGAGCCACGAACGAATCACGCCTTCTGCGCCTGCCTCCGCAGGAACGTCGGGACGTCCAGGTCGTCCTTCGGCATGTCCTTGGCTGCTTCGCGCACGTTCTGCGCCACTTGATGCACGACGTCCGGCGGCGCCACCGGCAATTCCGCCTGCGTGGGAATCTCGCGCCCCGCCTTCCACGTCCTCGGCAGGAACGCAGGCTTCTGCCCAAGCTGCTTTTTCGCGGCTTCCTTGAATCCTGCGGCGATCACGGTGATCTTCACCATGTCCTTCATCGCATCGTCCATCACCGCGCCAAAGATGATGTTAGCATTCTCGTGTGCGGCTTTCTGAATCACGCTCGAAGCCTCGTGCACTTCATGCAGGGAAAGCGACGAGCTGCCGCAAATGTTGATTAGGATGCCCTGCGCGCCAAGGATGGAGTTGTCTTCCAGCAACGGGCTGGAAATCGCACGGTTCGCCGCATCTACGGCGCGGTTCGCCCCGCTGGCCATCGCCGTGCCCATCACGGCGTAACCTTGCCCATGCATGATGGCCTTCACGTCCGCAAAGTCACGATTGATGATTCCCGGCACGGTGATGATGTCCGAAATGCCCTGCACCGCCTGACGCAAAATGTCGTCCGCAATCCGGAACGCATCGAAAAAGCTCGTCCCCGGCTCCACGGTTTCCATCAGCCGCTCGTTGGGGATCACGATCACCGTGTCCACCACGCCGACCAGTTCCTGCAGCGCCTGCTCCGCCTGCAGCATCCGGCGCTTCCCTTCGAACGCAAACGGCTTCGTCACCACCGCCACGCTCAACGCACCCAATTCGCTCGCCAATGAAGCCACCACCGGCGCCGCGCCGCTGCCCGTGCCCCCGCCGAGGCCCGAGGTGATGAAGATCATGTCTGCGCCTTCCAGCGCTTCAATGATTTTGTCGGTATCTTCGAGTGCCGCCTTTCGCCCGATCTCGGGGTTCGCGCCCGCGCCAAGCCCCTTCGTCAGCTTGGCGCCCAACTGCAGCTTCACCGACGCCTGGCAGAGCCTGAGCGCCTGCAAATCCGTGTTCGCGGCGATGAATTCCACGCCTTCCACCTTCGCGCGGATCATGCGATTCACCGCGTTGCATCCCCCTCCGCCGACACCAATCACCTTGAGCTTCGCGGGCTGCAGCTCCTCGCTAAAACTCATCCGGATCCCTGCTTCTTTCGGTGTCATGCTCTTCCCCCTGTCCGGCTGGCGTAATTCTTTTATAAATCCCGGGTTAAGGCGTTTCCACAGCCAGTTTTCCCGGGCTGTGGAAAACGGATCCCGGTCCATCGGAGCAAGCCTTTGGCTACTCTAAGCCCGCCCCCGACCCTGGTCTCTCGCACCCCCTCAGGCCCCTGCAAACATCGCCCGCAGCTTGGACACCAGGCTGCCACCTTTGGCCCCGGCAGCCCGTCGGGCCTTGGCGGCGTACAGAACCAGCCCCACGGCGGTCGCGTACTCCGGCTGGGCCACCTGCTCGGGCAGGTCGAGAATCCCGCGCGATTCCCCGATCCGCGTCGGCAGATGGAAAGAGTGCTCCACTAGGTCCGCCAGCCCGTTCAATTGCGACCCGCCGCCCGCCAAAATGAAACCTGCCGGGACTTGCCGGTCCAGCCCAGCACGCTGCAAATCATCCTCCACGAGCGCCAGAAGCTCCTGCGCCCGCGGCTCGATGATCTCCGTCAACATGTGCGCGAAGATCGTTCTCGGCGGCCGGTCTCCCACGCTGGCAATTTCGATGGCACCGTCGTTGCGCAAAAGTGCAGCCGCTGCGCAGCCATGGTGCTTCTTGATCCGTTCTGCTTCAGGGATGGGAGTCCGCAGTCCCACAGCCAAATCGTTGGTGAAGTGGTCCCCGCCGATCGCTACTGCTCCGGTATGGCGCACGACTCCGGCACCGTACACAATCAATTCCGTTGTTCCTCCACCGATGTCCAGCAGGCAGCAGCCCAGATCCTTCTCATCCTGTGTCAAGCAAGCTTCCGCGGAGGCCAGAGGCTCGAGCACAGTGTCGTTAATCAGAATTCCCGCTTTGTTCGCCGCGGTCACCAGATTCTGTGTGGCCGCGCTGGACGCTGTCACTATATGAACATTCGCCTCCAGCCTCTGTCCCACCATGCCAATGGGGTCACGGATGCCGTCCTGCGAATCCACCAGAAACTCGTGTGGCAAAACGTGCAGAACCTCGCGGTCCTCCGGCAGCGCGATGTTCCTCGCCGTATCGATCGCCCGCTTCACGTCCTCGCGCTCGATATCCCTCGGCCTGGGTCCTAGCGATATGCCGCCGCGGCTGTTCACTCCGCGTACATGGCTCCCGGCCACGCCAATCACCGCCGACTCAACCGGCACGTTCGCCACGCCCTCGGCTTCTTCCACCGCGCGCCGAATCGAACTCACGGTGGAATCCAGGTTGACGATCAGCCCTTTGCGCAAGCCCTTCGATTCCGCTGCGCCTAGCGCCAGAAAGCGCACCTGCTCGTTCTCCATCTCAGCCAGCAACACGCACGTTTTCGTGCTACCGATGTCCAACCCGACGAGATATTTATCCTTCTTGGCCAAGATTCTCCCCCGCTCCTTATTTTGCTTTCGCCGCAGGTGTGCTGGTGTCGGGGTTCACCACCACCTGCCGCGAGTACTGCAAATCCAGTTCCCGGACTCTGCCCGCATTCGCCTGCCACTGCGCGAAGTTGTCCACTAGCTTCCGGTATTTTCCCGTGAAATCGCCTTGACCAAAATGCACCGTGACCGCCTGGCTCGGTTCGTTGCTCGCGAGGCCCGTCAAGACAACCCGCAAATCCCTCGGATTGCCCAGGTCAACTTCGCTCACGTTTTCTGACGAGCCCGCCTTCACCAAATCCACAGCCTTCATAAATTCCTGGTACGTTTGCATGCGTTTCCCGCGCTCTTCCACCGGCATACTCTCGGAGAGCCCCGTCACAATCGGGAAGCGGTAATCCTCGCCTTCCGGCCGGTACAGCGATACACCGTGCAGGTCAATCAGGGTCAATTCAGTGCCGTTCCGGAAGAAGGCGATTGGCGTGCGTTCCGTGATGAGCACCCGCACTCGATTCGGCAGAATCCTTTGCACGCTCGCCTCTTCCACCCACTGCAACTCCTGAATTTTTGCCCGTCGCGCATCCAGGGGAATCTGCAGCACGCTTCGGTTCCGGTCGTACACGAACAGTTTCTGCACGTCTTCCCGCGCCACAATGTGGTTCCCACTCACTTCAATTTGATCCGGCTTCAACAACAACATCTGCGGCGAGTACAGTAAATACCGGACCGCATACGTCGCCACGGTCGCGACCGCCGCGCATGCCAGCAGCCACAAAAACACGCGCCGGTAAACGGGCCAGGACTTCCCGCTAAACTTCTTCCGCCGGATTTCGACCGGCTTCTGCCGCCGCAGGTAGCGCGGCTCATCGTCCGCCACCAACTCCGGCCGGTAGGGTTCCTGCTCCGCCGCCGCCGCGGCAGAGGCGTTCCGCTGCATGGGCTTCAGGCGTTCCAAACCACCACCTCGTTTTCGAGACTCACTCCATAGACCTTTTGCACGCGTTCGCGCACATCGGCAATCAGCGCCAGCATGTCCGCCGCACTCGCTTCTCCCGCGTTCACGAAAAAGTTCGCGTGACGGTCACTCACACGCGCATCCCCCACCGAGAGCCCCTTCAATCCCAGTTCATCAATCATTCTTCCCGCCGACGCTCCTGGCGGATTCTTGAAGATGCAGCCCGCGCTTTTCTGCCCAAGCGGCTGGCTTGCTCGCCTTTTTTCGTTGCAGATACGAATGCCTTGGAGAATTTCTTGGTATGGCTTGGAGGGAAGTTCTAGCTTCACTGCCAGCATCATATCATCGGCTGCAAACGAAGTGTGCCGGTATTCGAAGGAAATTTGCTCGCCCCTCAGCATCTCGATCTTCCGGTCCGCCGCGCGGTAGAGCTTCACGTCCCTGACGTACGACCCGATCTGCGTCCCGTACGCCCCTGCATTCATCCGCAGGGCGCCTCCAACCGTGCCGGGCACACCAATCAACCCCTCCAAGCCGCCCAGATTGTTCTTCGCGCAGAGGGTCACCGTCCGCCCCAGGTCCGCTGCCGCGTCCACAGTGGCAATGTTGCCCTCAATCACCACGTCCGGGTCCGGCTGCGCCAGTTGCAACACCACGAAGGGCAGTTCTCCATCGATCACCAGGAGATTCGACCCGCCGCCCAGGAATTTGTGCGCGATGCCTTGCCTATCCAGGAGATCCAGCAACTCTGGAATGCTTTCGTGCCGGTGAATGCGCAGCAAATCCGTTGAGCCGCCGATTCCCAGCGAAGTGAGCCTCGCGAGCGACACGCTTCGTTGCAGCTTGACTTCGAGCTTCGGTAGCGCGTCCAGGATTTTGCGTTCTTCAATGCGCATCCTTAACCCCGCCGTCCACCCGGAGCTCCGTCCCCAACAGCACCAACAATTCACCGCTGGCCCGGCTCACATTTCCCGCGCCAATCGTCATAAGCGCGTCGCCGGGCTTCGCCTCTCGCAGCAAAAACTCAATCGCCTCTTGCATCGAGCGGTAGTAGTACACGTTTTTGTGCCCTGCTTCACGGATGCTGTTCGCAAGCGACTCGCTGGTGATCTCCGGTATCGGGTTTTCGCCGGCGGAGTAAATATCGAGCAGCACCAGCACGTCGGCTTGGTTAAACGTACGCAAGAATTCTCCCCACAAATGCTGCGTCCGTGTGTACCGGTGCGGCTGGAAAAGTACCAGCAGCCGATTGAATTTGCAGACGCGCGCCGCTTCCAGCGTGGCGCGAATTTCGGCCGGGTGATGGCCGTAATCGTCGACCACCGTGATGTCGTTTACCGTGCCCTTGATGTCGAACCGCCGGCCAACGCCTGCAAATTTTGCCAGTCCTTCGCGGATCAAATCCGTCGCCACATTCAAATAGAGCGCCACAGCGGCGGCAGCGGCCGCGTCCCGCACGTTGTGAATTCCTGGCGGGTGGGGCAATTGGAAAAGTCCCAGATCCTCGCCCTTATAAGTCAGCCGAAACTCGCTCCCCAGGCCCTTCAACTGAATGTCACTGATCAGTAGGTCCGCCTGGCTCGAGGTTCCGTACGTGATGATCGGGCGCTTCACATCCGGGATGATGGCCTGCACGTTCGGCTCGTCAAGGCAAAGAACCGCCGCTCCATAAAACGGCACGCGGTTCACGAATTGCAAAAACGCGTTCTGAATATCTTCGAGAGAGGCGTACTGGTCTAGGTGTTCGCGGTCGATCGTTGTCACTACTGCCACTACGGGAGCGAACATGAGAAAGCTGCGGTCGCTCTCATCAGCCTCCACGACAAAATACTCGCCCTTGCCGACTCGCGCCGTTGTGCCAGCTTGATTCACGCGTCCGCCCACCACAAACGTGGGGTCGAGATGCGCCGCTGCGAGAATGGAAGCCACCATCGAGGTTGTCGTGGTTTTTCCATGTGCCCCGCCCACGGCAATCCCATACTTCAGCCGCATCAGCTCTGCCAGCATTTCCGCACGCGGAATCACCGGGATCTTTCGCTTGTGCGCGTCCACGACTTCAGGATTGTCGGCCTTCACCGCCGAAGAAATGACAACGACATGTGCGCCCTCGACGTTTTCGGCTTTGTGTCCCTCGAAAATCGTCGCGCCCAAATCCTGCAGCCGCTCTGTGATCGTTGATGGCTTGGTGTCCGAACCCGAAACGGAATAGCCCAGTGTCAGCAGCACCTCGGCGATTCCGCTCATGCCGATTCCGCCGATTCCCACCATGTGAATCTTCTGAAAATTGCGAAACGATACCATCATTGTCCTCGGGATTCTTTCCGGTTCGCCTGCCGCTCGGCCTCTTCTATCAAATTGACGATCTCTCGCGCAGCGTTCGGGTGGGCCAGGCTGCGCGCCTTCGTCGAAATCGCTTCAATGTCTCCGGGCTGGTCCAGGAGGGAGAAAATTTCTCGGGTCAAGCGTTCCGGGTTCAGTTCCGGCTCCGCGATCAGCCGCCCCGCACCTGCGTTGGTCATTTCCTGTGCGTTTCGCAGTTGGTGGCTGTCCGTCGCCTTCCCAAACGGGATGAAAATCGCCATCCGGCCTGCCGCCGCAACTTCCGCCGCGGTAATCGCTCCCGCCCGGCAAACGATCACGTCCGCCCAGGCGAACCGCTCGGCCATATTGGTCAGGAACGGCGCTACCTCAACATCCATTTCGTGTCGCGCGTACGCGGCCCGCATATTATTATAATCGCGCTCGCCCGTCTGGTGAACGATGCGTAGCTCCGCTTTTCTTTTCGCCAGCAGCTCCGCCGCTTCTATAAATGCGCGATTGATCGGCAGCGCGCCCTGGCTTCCACCCGTTACCAGCAAGCGAAAGGGCTTTTCCGGTTTCCGCGGCTGAATTGAGAAAAATTCCGCCCGAACGGGATTTCCAGTGACGACCGCCTTTTCGCCCCACGTGTGTGCGGAAACTTGATAGCCCGTGGCAATACGCTTCGCCAAATGCGCCAGCACCTTGTTTGTAAACCCCGGCTCCGCATTTGGCTCGAAAATCACGTTGGGGATTCCGCGCAGCCATGTGGCCAGCAGCATCGGCCCCGCCGCGTAACCGCCTACTCCGAACGCCACAGCGGGCTCCTGCCGCTTCAGCACTCCGAACGCATCGGCCAGGCCCGCCCACAGCATCGCCAGATTCTTCAGCAGCGTTACGCCGCCTTTCCCTTTCAATCCCGCCACACGAATGGTTTCGAGCGGCAAGCCCGCCGCGGGCACGAGCTTCATTTCGATTCCCCGCTGTGTTCCTACCAACACCACTTTTCTCTCCGCTCCTCGCGACAGCCACTCCCGCGCAATCGCCAGCGCCGGAAACACGTGCCCGCCCGTTCCGCCTCCCGCAATCAATAGCTTCACGCCGCGCCTCTCAGCCGTGCACGACAGCGTTACTGCTGCCCTGGTGCGCCACATTCAACAGCACGCCAGTGGCCAGAAGCATCACCAACAAACTTGAGCCGCCATAGCTCACGAACGGCAGCGGAATCCCTTTTGTCGGCATCATCCCAAGGACCACCGCAAAATTGATCAACGACTGGAACAACACCATCGCGGTCACTCCGAGTGCCAGCGTCCGCCCGAACCCGTCCGGGGCATTGAACGCTGCGCGCATTCCCCTCCAGCCATACACGGCAAACAGCGCAATCACGATCACCGCGCCGATGAATCCCAACTCTTCGCAAATCACCGCGTAGATAAAATCCGTGTGCGCCTCCGGCAGATAGAACAGCTTTTGTTTGCTCTCCATCAACCCCACGCCAGTGAATCCGCCGGAACCCACCGCGATCAGCGATTGCAGCAGCTGGAACCCCGCTCCCTTCGGGTCGGTCTCCGGATGCCAGAAGGAAGTGAAGCGCACATTGCGGTAAGTGACTTGCGTGATGAGCACGAACAGTACCGGCAGCGCTGCCGCTGCGCCCACTGCAATCCACTTCCACGAAAGTCCTGACACAAACAGAATCGCTACCATAATCAACACGATGTCCACCGACGTGCCCAGGTCCGGCTGCGCCAGGATCAGCCCCACGCATATCAAGATCGGCGCGACAGCCGGCAAGATGGATTTCAGCAAATCCTGCTTGTTGTATTCCAGCCGCGTCGCAGTCCTGCGCTTCAAATCCAAGAACCAAGCCAAGTAAAGTATCGTCGCCAGCTTGGTCAGTTCCGATGGCTGGAGGTTCAGGGGCCCAAGTTTGATCCACCGGTGCGTAGCATGGGATTTGTCCAGGAAAAAGACTCCGATCAAAAGAAGCACCACAACGCACAGCACCGTGTAAACCACGGCCGGCTCGCGCAGTCGGTGATAGTCGAGTTTCGTCAGCGCGAACATCCCCGCGAGTCCCGCCACGAGCCACACCGCTTGCCGCAGGATGAAATAGTAGGAGTGGCCGTAGTCCTGCTTCGCCATGACTGCCGATGCGCTGAAAATCATCACCGCGCCGAGCAGGCACAGCATCAGTGTCACTCCGAATAACCAGCGGTCTGTCTCTGAACGCCTCGCCACCTTGATCAGCCCTTTCTCCTGAAAATCCAAGCAAATACTCTATCCGTCATTCCGAACGAAGTCTGCGAAGTGAGGAATCTCTCTTTTCTTGCACTCTGTCAAAGAGAGATTCCTCGCTTCGCTCGGAATGACGATTACAGAGTATCTGTCCGCACTCTCCTAACGACTCGCCGTCGCCTTCCCACCCAATCCGCGTACAAGGTCTTTGAATACGCGCCCGCGATGCTCGTAATTGTCAAACTGGTCGAAGCTCGCGCAAGCCGGCGCCAGCAGCACGATGTCTCCTGCCTGCGCGGCATGCGAAGCCGTCTCGACCGCGCGCTCCATCGTCCCGGCACGCTCAATGGCGATGCTTCCGCTAATCTGTTGCTCGATCTTGTCCGCCGCTGCGCCAATCAGAAGCGCCAGAATCGCCTTCTCCCGCAGAGGCTGCCGCAATACCGTGTAGTCACTGCCTTTGTCCTTGCCTCCAAGAATCACAAGTATCCTTCCGGGAAAAGCGTCCAGCGCTTTCAACGTCGCATCAACGTTCGTTGCCTTCGAATCGTTGAAGTAACGCACGCTGCCAATCTCCGCGACAAACTCGAGCCGGTGCTCCACTCCTTGAAAACTCCGCACCGCCTTGCCAATCACTGCAAGCTCGACTTCCGCCAGCCGCGCTGCCATCACCGCTGCCAGCACGTTTTCCACGTTATGCGCTCCGGGCAGTGGAATCTCGGCGCATTTCATCACGAACTCTTCCTTACCGTGGTGCGCGATCACGATGTCGTCTCCGCGCACGTACGCGCCCTGTCCTAGTTCCGATCTTCTGCTGAACCAGAATACTTGCGGCTTTGTCGGCGCCAGCGCCACTGTCGCCGCGTCATCTGCGTTCAATACCGCCGCATCCATCTCCGTCTGCTTCTCGAAGATCCGAGCCTTCGCCGCTGCGTACGCATCCATCGTCTTGTGCCGGTCCAAATGATCCGGCGTTAGGTTCAAAAACACGCCAATGTCCGGCCGAAATTTGTCGATCAATTCCAGCTGAAAGCTGCTCAATTCTGCCACCGAGATCGTGTCGGCGTTCATCGCTTCCACACAGGAAATCAGCGGCGTCCCCACGTTCCCCGCGAGGATGGTGTTCTTCCCCGCCTCTTTCAGAATGTGGTGCACAAGCGTCGTGGTCGTCGTCTTTCCGTTCGACCCGGTGATCCCAATCAATTCCCCTTCCAGGAACCTGTAGGCTAGTTCGATTTCGCTCCAGACAGTAATGCCCTTCGAGCGTGCCTTGGCGAGCAGCGCATCGTCCGCCGGCACGCCTGGACTCGGAATAATCAGGTCCTGCGCCAGGTACGTTTTCTCCTGGTGCCCGCCGAGCTGCAAAGCGACTCCCGCCTCGCGCAGTTTCGCCGGGGCATCTCCGAGTTCGCTCTCCGGCCGCAGGTCGGTCGCGGTGACAACGGCATCACGCTTCGCGCAGAAGAGAGCCGTCGCCACACCTGTACGCGCCAGCCCCACGGCCAGTACGCGCATCTTCCGCAACTCAATCGATCCCGGCATATCAATCTATCGGTACCCGCTTCCTCGTCTCTTCACTTCTCTGCTTCATTACTTCTTTATTTCTTCTCTTCAACTCCTACCTCAACTTCAGCGTCGTCAGCGCAAACAGCGCAAACACCAGCGCGGCAATCCAGAAGCGCACGATCACCTTGCTCTCGCTCCAACCCAACAACTCGAAATGGTGGTGGAGCGGCGCCATCCGGAAAATCCGTTTTCCGCGCAGCTTGAACGAGCCCACCTGCAGAATCACCGACAGCGCTTCCACCACAAAAATCCCGCCGACAAAAACAAGCAACACTTCCTGTTTGATGATCACCGCAACGGTTCCCAGTGTTCCACCGAGCGCCAGCGACCCGACGTCGCCCATAAACACTTCCGCGGGATGCGCGTTGTACCAAAGAAATCCCAGCGACGCGCCGACCAGCGCCCCGCAAAACACCGTCAGTTCGCCCACACGCGGAATGTATTGAATGTCCAGGTAGGTCGCCCAACGGTAGTTGCTGCTCACGTACGTCAATACCGTCAACGCACCCGCCGCAATTACGGTGCAACCAATGGCCAAGCCATCCAGCCCGTCCGTCAGATTCACGGCGTTTGAACTTCCCGTGATCACCAGCGCCACAAACGCCAGGAACGGCACAAACGCCAGCGGCCACAAGTTGTTCGAACCCAGCAAACTGTGAATCACCAGGTCCGGGTGGAATCGTTTAAAGAACGGCACGATCAACTGCGTCGAGTACACGCTGTGCGTTGTCAGGATCAGCAGCACAATCCCGACGAACGAACTTACGCCGATCTGGAAAGTGATTTTCCGCTTCCCGGTCAGCCCCAGGTTCGTCCGCTTGGCCACTTTCGCGTAATCGTCCACGAATCCAATCGACGCAAATGCCAAAAGGGCGAACAGCGCCAGCAACACGAACACGTTCCCCAAATCCGCCCACAACAATACTGGCACCGCCGTCGAGAGCACGATCAGCACCCCGCCCATCGTCGGCGTCCCCGCTTTCTTCTTGTGTTCCTGAGGTCCTTCCTCCCGGATGTATTGCCCGATCTGCATCTCGCGCAGTTTGCGGATCAGCCACGGCCCGAACACCAGAGCCAGGAACATCGCCGTCAAGCTCGCATACACTGTCCGCACGGTGATGTAGCGAAACACGTTGAACGGGCTGAAATATTTCTGCAGCAGGTGGTAAAGAAGGTAGTAAAGCATCTCAGTGCCCCGCTCCGGCATTCGGAACCGCATCCACCGGCGCAAACCGGCCAAGTACCTCCTCGACGATCCGCTCCATCTTCACGCTCCGCGAGCCCTTTACCAGCAGCAAATCCCCCGGCTTCACAAGCTCGGCCAGGAACGCTCCGGCCTCTGCCGGAGTCGAAAAGAACTTCGTCCGTTCGCGCGGCAAACCCGCCGCCACCGCACCTTCCACAATTTGCGCCGCGTCACCTTGCACCCCGAAGACGTAATCAATCCTCCCCGTCTTCGCGGCAAACTCTCCGCCTTCGCGATGCAATTGCGGCGAAGTGAGCCCGAGCTCTCTCATTTCGCCGGCGGCAAGAATGCGCCGCTGAAAGCCCGGTGTGGCCGCGAGTAAGCTCATCATTGCCTGTAAAGCAGCGGGGCTCGAGTTGTACGAATCGTTGATGAGCGCAAATCCGTTTGTGAAGCGAATTAGTTCCCCACGCATTGCCGGAGTTCGCAATCCGCGAATTACGCCTTGTGCTTCCGTTACGTCGATGTTCCACACGCTTGCGGCCGCCAGTGCGGCCAGGGCATTGGAAACCACGTGGCGCCCCGGCAGGGGCAATTCTAGCCGCGTGCGCTTCCCGCGGTGCAGCAGCGTGAACGAGCTTCCTAGCGCTCCGCGATCCTCAACTTCGACCGCTGCGAATTCCGCGGGTTTTTCCACGCCGTAGAAGATCACGCGGCCCGGGGCCATCTCCGCCATCGCCGCCACGCGCGCATCGTCGGCGTTCAGCACGGCCACCGAGGCCGCTCCGTGCAGCCCTTCGACCAACTCGCGCTTTGCCAGGGCAATCTCTTCCACGGAGGAAAAATTCTGCAAGTGCGCCGGCGCGACCCGCGTCTCGATGGCCACATCCGGCAGCGCGATCGCCGCCAACCGTTTCAGCTCGCCCGGAAACGACATGCCCATCTCCAACACGGCCACGTCGTGCGCTTCTCCCAGCCGAAACAGCGTCAGCGGCAATCCGTACTCGTTGTTAAAATTCCCTTCGCTCTTCAGCACCCGTAGCTTCGCACCAAGCAGTGCCGCCAGGATCTCTTTCGTGGTGGTCTTACCCACGCTTCCGGTAATCGCGCAAACTTTTTTGCCCCACTCTTTCCGCACCGCTCGCGCCAATTGGTGGAATGCGCCGAGCGTATCCCGTACGGTGATGCAGCGGTCCTGGATCCATCCCGGGTACCGCGATACCAGCGGCCCCGCCACCACTGCTGCCAGCGCTCCATTCTCCAGAGCTGCGGCCACATAGTCGTGTCCATCATGACGCGGACCGTGTATGGCGACGAACAGCTCTCCTGTACGTATCGTGCGAGAATCAATCGAGACACCGGCCAGCCGGGCCATGGGGTCGAGCCCATGCCCGCGCTTGCCGTCCATCGCGTCAGCCACTTGTGTAAGCGTCCACCGCATAGTTGCCTCAGTAAATTCGCTTTCCCCAGAGTCCGGCCCAGGTTGTCTCCTCGGCCGTATGGCACTTCTCGGCGAGTTCTCACCGGTTGAGGATTCCTCCTTTTTCCGCGAGTCACTGCTCTGGCCCGCAGGCGCCGTCTGCCCTACAACGATTGCGCGCTACGTGCCAAACCCTCCGCCGTTTCTCGGCGGCTCCGAGTACCCTCGATCCACGAGCGCTTTCCTTGCCAGCTCGCGATCATCCAAGTGAATCGTGTGATCCGCAAAAACCTGGTAATCCTCGTGGCCCTTACCAGCAAGAAGCACAATGTCTCCAGCATGCGCCTCTTCAATGGCCAATACGATGGCTTTTGCGCGGTCCGGCTCGATCATGTATTTCCCGCCGGACTTTTGCATGCCCACGACAATGTCGCTGATGATTTTCAGCGGGTCTTCCTGCCGTGGGTTGTCGCTCGTCAAAATCGAGAGATCGCTCAAGCGCCCGGAAATCTCTCCCATGATCGGGCGTTTTGTCCGGTCGCGCGCGCCTCCGCAGCCGAACAACGTGATGATCCGCCCCTTCACATTCAATTCCCGGGCTGTCCGGATCAGATTTTCAAGCGCATCATCCGTGTGCGCGTAGTCCACAACGACCAAAAACGGCTGGCCTTGATCGATTCGCTGGAATCGTCCCGCGACGGCTTTAAGGCTACGGATGCCTGCTTCAATCACTTCGTTGGAAAACCCCAAACCCATCCCTGCTCCAATTGCCGCGAGGATGTTGTAAACGTTGATGCGTCCCACCAACGCCGACTCCACCTGGATCGCCCCGTTCGGCGCGTGTGCAGTGAAGCTCAATCCTTGAAAACTCAATTGGAATTTCTTCGCTCTCAAGTCAGTCCCGTTTTGCAGGCCGTATGTGAGGGTTTTCTTTCCCAATCCAACCAGTTTCTTGCCCCATTCATCATCGGTGTTGATCACTGCCACGTCCGCCGCACCTGCTCCGGTGCCCTCAAACAATCGCCGCTTGGCCGCGAAATAGTTCTCGAAGGTTTTGTGGTAATCGATGTGATCGCGCGTCAGGTTGGTGAACACCGCGGTGGCAAAGTGGCAGCCCCACAAGCGGTCCATGGCCAAGGCGTGCGAACTCGCTTCCATGGTCGCGTACGTTCCGCCCGCGTCTCGAATCTCCGCGAAGAAACTCTGCAGGTCCACCGATTCCGGCGTGGTGTTCGGTGCCGCGCGCTCTCCGAGAGGCGTGTGGTACGCGATGGTCCCGAACAAGCCGGCCTTCGCTCCCGACGCGCGCACAATCGAATCAATCAGCGAGGTCGTTGTGGTTTTCCCGTTTGTGCCGGTCACGCCCGCGAGCGTTAGTGCCTTTGCTGGCTGCCCGTAGAAGTTCGCCGCCGCAATTGCCAGCGCCTTGCGCGCTTGATTCACTTGAATCCACGGAATTTCTCGTCGCCAATCCGTCGGTGCGGGACTTTCGCTCAGAATCGCGGCCGCCCCGTGTTCCACTGCGCCTTTGGCGTACAGATTTCCGTCGGTCGTCTCTCCATGGATAGCCACGAACAGCGCGCCCGCCTGCACCTTCCTCGAGTCGTTCACGACCTGCCGGATTTTTAGATCACCCGCGGGCAGCCCCGAACGCACCTCTACTCCCTCGAGCAACGACCTGAGTGAAATTTCTACCCGCTGTTCCCCCTGTGCCACAGTCTGTTTCCGTTCGTCCTTTCCTTGGTGCCCGTTTCCCTTTCCCGCTTCCTGCAAAACTTTGATTCCCGTAGGCATCGGCGGTGTAAGCCCTTTTCTTATTGAGACTTGCCAGAACGGCCCGGGGCATCGCCAAATTGCACGGTGAGTTTCGTGCCGCGACGCACTTTGGCCCCGGCCGCTGGTGTCTGTTGAACTGCAAGGCGGCTGCCAACCAGTACCGGGTTCAGCCCCAGCCGCATGCAGTCCTCGGTCACCTGCCGCATGGTCTTTCCTGTGAAGTCGGGCACTTCGATGTCCCCGACTTCGTCCACGGCCAGCATAACTTCGGGGGATTTCTCTGGCTTCTCAACTGCAGTATCAGGTGTCGGCGACTCTTCCGTCGCATCTGGCCGCGCCGAAAAATCGACTGGCGTTAGGTCGTCTAGTGAAGCGTCCTCCGTCCGGCTTCCGGCTTTGTACGCCGTTTGGATCAATTGCGCGCCCACTGGCACGTCACGCGGAACATCCAAGTAAGGCAACACCTGTTCCGCAATCCGTTTGAACACAGGTGCCGCGACCGTGGGCCCGTCGTGTGGGTGGCCCGCCGGTGAGTCGATTGACACCAGAATGGTCACCGCCGGATTGTTGATCGGTGCAAATCCGCTGAACGATGCGATGACGTTCGTCGGAGAGTATCGTCCCGTGTTGGGATCGATCTTCTGTGCCGTGCCTGTCTTGCCTCCAGCTGTCCAGCCGTCCAGCCGCGCTTTCTCTCCCGTACCCTTCAAGATCACACCTTCCATCAGCCGGCGCATCGTCGCGGCCGTCTCGGGGCGAATCACTCTGCGCGGCTCTGCCGGTGCCGATGGCCCTTCCAGCGGCAATTCTTGTTCGCCGCGCTTGATCTGGGACACAATATGCGGCTTGTACAACAGCCCGCCGTTTGCGACCGCCGAAACCGCGCTGATCATCTGCAGCGGTGTCACACCAACTTCCTGTCCCATCGAAACTGAAGCGATGGAGTACGAACCCCAGTGCTCCAGGCGCATCACCAATCCGCGGCTCTCGCCCGGCAGGTCAACCCCTGTCGGCGATCCAAAACCAAAGGCGCGAATGTAGTCGTAGAATTTCGGCGAGCCAAGGCGTAGCGCGATTTTGATCGTTCCCACGTCGCTCGAATTCTCCAGGATTTGCGCCACCGTCAGCATGCCGTACTTCTTATGGTCATGAATCAGGTGGCCCGCGACGGTCACCGCGCCGTTCTCGCAGTTGAATACCTCCTCCGCCCGAACCAGCCCTTGATCGAATGCCGCGGCCAGCGTCACCAGCTTGAAAGTTGAACCTGGCTCATAAATCGCGCTGATGGCTCGGTTCATCCGCCGTTCTGCTGGCACATCCACTGCCGCATTGGGATTGAATTTCGGCCAGTTGGCCATCGCCAGGATCGCGCCGCTGTTGGGGTCCTGCAAAATCACCGAGCCTGCTGGAGCGTGATACTTCTCGATCGCCGCTGCCAATTCGCGCTCCGCGATGTACTGGATTTTTTCGTCCAGTGTCAGAACCACATTTGCGCCGCGGTCCCGTTGCGCCTCGCCGCCGTCAAACCAGCGCTGCTTCGCATCGGCCATCACCACGATTTTTTCTGCTTTGCCCCGCACCAGGGCGTCGTACTCGTGCTCGATTCCTCCCAGACCCTTCTCATCCACGTCCACAAATCCTAGGACGTGTGCCGCCATCTCCCGCTTTGGGTAGTACCTCTGGTTCTCTTCCTGGAGGTAGATGCCCTTCAGGTTCAACGATTGAATGGCGTCGGACTTCACGGGCGGCAACTTGCGTTTCATCCAGACGAACGTATTTCCGGAATCCAGTTTTTCGCGAATCTCGTCCGCGGACATCCCCAAAATGCCCGAGAGCAGCCGCGCCGCCAGCTCCACGTCCTTCACTTCGCTCGGTAGCGCGAATGCGGATTGCACGCCCACGCTCATGGCCAGAGGGCGCATATTGCGGTCGCAGATGTCTCCGCGCTTGGGTGAGATTTCCAACGTGCGCCGTTGCTGGCGCATCGCGCGGCTCATGTACTCGCTATGTCGGAATAACTGAAGGTAGGCCAACCGCCCAAAAACCGTCGTCATCAGGAAAAGCGCCACGCCCGCAAGAATCAGTAGGCGAATGTGGGCTTTTTCCTGCTCCATGGTTCCTGGCAAACCGCTCGCGCTCCTGAATTTCTTCCCTTACTTGTTATCCCGCGCGGGACGACCCGCTTCATTGTTGGCGCCCTGATTTGGCGCCTCGGGTCGCACAGTCAAGGGATCTCTCTTCTCCTTTACGCCAAGAACATCTCACGGGGTGCGGTTCGGTTGCACATACCGCACAAGCGCAACTTCCGCTCCATCCACGCTCGCGTACTCGCGTACTTGCACGGGCAGGGGCTTGATTAGCCCCAACTGCTGTTGCGCAATAACGTCGATGCGGTGCGGGTCCCGCAACGTGGCGATCTCCAGCTTCAATTCCGAGTTGAGCGACTGCGCCTGCACCTGCTTGGCCTTCATTTCCTCCAACTGGAAGCTGAGATCGATGCAGTGAAAGTGCTGGTAGATGTACACCAGGAAACAAACCGCGATGACCGTGCCCAGAGCTACCGTCTTGTAGAGGTTCCGCAGCTTTACTGGCTCCACATGTCGCACCAGCCGTGAGTTATCAATTCTCTTCACGGTGTAAAGTTCTACGATCGGCGGCTTCTTGTCTGCTCGAGCCGGCCGCGTCACCAGATGTGGCCGAGGCCGATTCGCGACTCTCGTTTCAACTTTTTCCGGATACCCTTCGCCCGCCGCCCCGCTGCCCACTCCATGCCATTGGTACGCTGTCGCCATTTCACACCTTCTCCGCGCACCGGAGCTTCGCGCTTCGCGACCTCGGGTTCGCTGCCTGCTCTTCCGGGCTGGGCACAATCACGTGTTTGGTGAGCACCTTCAGCGTTCCCGCCCGCTCGCCTTCTTGGAACGCGCGCTTCACCTGGCGGTCTTCCCGTGAGTGGTAACTCAGTACCACCCAGCGGCCGCCGGAATTTAATGTGGCAGGGGTCCGGAAAAGAAACTGCCCGAGTTCCTCCAATTCTCGATTCACCGCTATCCGCAGCGCCAGAAACGTTTTTGTCGCGGGATGCAGTTTCTGCCTTCCCCACTGCTTCCGGGCGCCTGCCACAACCGTTGCCAGGTGCGCTGTATCCCTGATGGGCCGCGCTTTCATGATCGCCCTGGCGATCCTTCTGGAATCGTGCTCTTCCGCCTCGCGGTAGAGCAGGTCGGCTACTTCTTTTTCCGGCCAGCGATTCACAATCTCTTCTGCGGTCAGCGTGTCTTCCTCGGCTGCGCCGCCGCTCATCCTCATGTCTAACGGCCCGGCCTCCCGGAACGAAAATCCCCGTTCCGGACGGTCAAGCTGCATGCTCGAAACTCCCAAGTCGGCCAAGACCCCGTCCACCGTCGCTATCCCCAACCCGTGCACGGCCTCCGCGATCTTCGAAAAAGCCGTTTGGACGAAGCTCACCTTGCTCGCAAACTCGTTCAGCCGTTCCCGCGCGATCTGCAGCGCCTGTGCGTCCCGGTCCAGGCTGATCAACCGGCCCGATGACAACCGGGCGGCGATGGCCGCCGAATGACCGCCCGCGCCGGTTGTGGCGTCCACGTAGATCCCGCCGGGCTTTATTTGCAGCCATTCCAACACCTCTTCCAACATCACCGGCGTGTGCAGTTCGCCCAATTCCGTTTGCCTGTATTGCCCGAATGCCCGCCGCCCCAAACAACTGCCCAAAGCCCCAAACCGCCAACTCGAAACCTTCTAAATGCCCAAATCCCCAAGCGCCTTGTCGTCTTCGTCCGTGTACGGGTCCTTGTCCATCTGATCCAGGGCTCGCGCGTTATTGATTACCTCCAGATAATCGAGCGCGCCCAACACCGCCACGTCGCCTTTCGTCTGCGCCTTCTCCCTCAGAACCGACGGGAGCAATACCCTGCCCTGCCCATCCAGCTCGACCGCCTGCCCGAAATAGCTCGTCCGCATCAGAAACTTCCGCTTGGACTTGTTGCTGCTCGGCAGCTTGGCCAGCTTGTCCTCAATCTCGTTCCAGACTTTCATCGGGTAAATCCGGGCCGTTTCCCCCGTGGGGCTGGTGATATAGAACTGGTTTCCGTACTCCCTCAGCTCGTCCAAAAAGGAAACGGGGATTTTGAGACGACCTTTCTCGTCGACTTTCGCCGGATAGTTGCCCCGTAATTTCATGAATCCCGTCTCGTTGGAGGACCAGGTAAACCACCAAGACCACTGCCCCCTAGAAAGCTCTACTCGCCCCTACTGAACTCTACTTTCACCCACTTCATACCACTTTTGACCACAGCCTACCGGGTTTACGGCGCATGTCAAGAGAAATCCGCAATTCGTGTGGATAATTTGTTGATTTTAACAGAACAGAAAATGTGGTCTTTTGCGTACGACCTGCGGTGTGTGTGATGAGGATGGTTCCCAATAGATAGTGGCCTGATTGCGGGCAAACATGTCGGCGTCGGGACTTGTACCTCTCTCTTCCCGCTTCCATGTAGCGCTGACTTTCATGCCAGCCCTCTTTGTGGCGGCACCTCACGTCGCTGCAACACGAATGCCAGTGCTGGAGGCGCGCCGGAACTTAGCGCCACGCGTAAGCGTGGGGTCTGGCCCACCTGGAGGAAGAGCGCGAGAGGCGCGACATGTCTGCTGGCACATGTAAGCCCTCAACGTTCAGCCGCACGGAACGGCGGCGTAAAGCCGCCGCAACACGGCTCGTGCTATTTTGGTAGGGCATACGGCCCCACGCTCCACGGCTTCGCATGAGGGGAACCGATGATCAAACCGGAACTGACGGCGTTACCGCGACTCGCTCCCGGGGTTCGCCTGAACGAAAAGAACCAGCAGCCCCGGATGTTGTTGATGCAGGGGTGCGAACTGCGGCTCAGCGGGCCGAGCCTGGAGATTGTCCTCCTCTGCGACGGGAAGCACACCGTTCAACAAATTGCGGAGAAGCTGCACTCGCTCTATGCGAAAGCGGAACCTCCTCGGATCACGCAGGATTTATTGAATTATCTGGCGTTGTTGCACGACCAGCGTGCCATTGAGTATTGAGATTGAGTATTGAGACCGTTTTGGAGTGTCGCGGCTCTCTTGCCCTGAGCCTCGAAGGACCGCCGCTTTCACCGTTTCGGATCAACCCGCTAGGTCAGGGCAGGCGCGGGCTTTTCGCTCTTTATCTTCATCACCACGCGATCAAAAAACACCAGGGAACCGACCAGAACCGCGACGCCGAACAGGAGCACGGTGTGCGGTGTGCCAATGTGTTTGGCCACGCTCCCCGCGATGAGAGCGCCAATCGGCATCACTCCCATGAACAAGGTGGCATAGACAGCCATCAGGCGGCTGCGCATCTCGTCTGGTACGCGCTGCTGAATGATGGTATTTGTGGCCGCCATTTGCGATGTGGCAGCAAAGCCCACGACGAAGAGCAGCGTGGCGCAAAGCCAGAAGGAATTCGAAAAGGCAAACACGAGCAGTGCCAGCCCGCAAGTCGTGCAGGTGGAGGCGATCCAGCGAGACAACCCCTTGTATTCGGTGCGAGCGGCGAACTGCAGCGCGCCCAGAACGGCGCCGACTCCGGCGGCGCTCATCAACCATCCTAAAGTCCCAGCCCCGCCGTGAAGAATGTCACTGGCGTAAATCGGCAGGAATACCGAATACTGCAAGCCAAACAAGCTGAGTAAGCTGAGAAGGATGAGCGCCGAACGAATGGGATGATCCTGCATGGCAAAGCGGAACCCCTCGATGAAGCTGCGGATAGGTGATTCGCTGGCTTTTTTGTTTTCGGTGCGTTCGATGCGCATCATCAAAAGGGCGATGATCACAGCGACAAAGCTCAGGCCATTCAGAAAGAAGCACCAGCCTTCCCCGACAAGCAGAATCGTGAAGCCGGCAATCGCGGGACCGATGACTCGCGCGCCATTGAAGATCGAAGAGTTCAGCGCGATGGCGTTGGGCAAATCCTCCTTCCCCACCATGTGAACAAAGAAGGCCTGGCGGATGGGCACGTCAAAGGCGTTGACGATCCCGACCAGGAACGCGATGACCATCAGGTGCCAGGTCTTGATGAGGTGTGTGAGGGTCAGGAACGCCAGAACGAAGGCGAGGATCATGGAGATGGTTTGCGTGGTGATGACCCCGCGATGGCGATTGTAACGGTCGCCGACGTAGCCGCCCATCCACGCGAGGCACAGCATGGGCAATTGGCTGGCAAAACCGAACACGCCGAGAAGAAACGCCGATTTCGTGAGGCTATAGACGAGCCACTGCTGCGCCAGGTTCTGCATCCACGTGCCAATCAGCGAAATCAGTTGCCCAATGACGAAAAGCCGAAAGTTGCGGTGCTTCAGGGCGCGGAACCGTGTGGACAGGTCGAGAATGGAGCTCACCATTTACTTTGATGATTTTACAGGGAAAACGTGACAGAGGAGAGAAAGCGGTAATTGGTAATCGGCGATCAGTAATCAGGTAAGAGGTAACAGATATCGTTCAGAGCTGCGCTACAAGGCTCTTTCCGCATAACGGAGAACTGAAAACTGACGACGAAAAGCTGGCCTACTCGTTGGGAGGTTCAGAAGCGCCGCCGACGTGCATATGAGCGAGGTCATGAAGAACCGATTTTTCCTGGTCGCTCATTCCACGGGTGAAGTTCGGATCATTGAGGCGCTGATTGCGAGCGGACTCCGGCATATTCTGGAGAACGCTTAGCTTCTGATTGATCATCTGCTGGCGGTCCCAAGGCATCTGGCGCATTTGCGGCAGCACATCGTTCTTGATGTGATTGCGCTGCTCCGGGGTCAGATTGCGCCAGGTTTGCTCCTTGGTGCGCAGATCGGCGCGCTGGTTGGAACTCATGTGATCCCACTGATTGAACTGCTGCCGGATCTTGGCCTGCTTATCCGGCGAGAGATTCTGAAACGCTCGGCTGTTCTGCAGAACACGCTCGCGCTGGGATGGCGAAAGATCGCGCATCGTGTCGACCCACGGACGCGGGGAACCCACGCCCAATTGTTGCCGCTGATTCAGATTCGCTCCGCCATTGGGCGGCCGGTAGGCGTTGTTGTAGCTCGCCTGCGGCGCAACGTGCGATTGCGGGGCGTTATTCGGTTTTGCCTGCTCCGCAGACCGGTTAGGATTCGCCGGAGGCCGATTCGCATCGTGGTTCTGATTTTGCGGATGCGGCGCCGGTTGGGCCTGCGGTGGGCGATCCGGATGGGCTTTCTGGGCCAAGGCATTTCCGCAAAGCGCCAGGCAACACGCGGCCAGAATGGCTACACCGAATTGGAATCTCGTCCGCATTTTTCCGTTGCGACCTGGTCCGCTTTCCATTGCGTCCGTCTTCTTTCGTGATTCAAGAAAAGCGGAAGCCGAACGCCACAAGTTCTTTTTCTTCTCCGGGCGGCAGCGTTACATCTGCTGTTGCGCCTCGGAAGCCTGATCCGCCTGTACCGGAGGCGGCAACTCCTTCAATGGCTCAAAATTGGAGAGCACGTCATGATCTTCCAGGACCGGCAAATCCTGCATCATCTGCTCATCGGCGACCTGCGGATTACTCCAAGGCAACGCCGTCGGAGCTGGCCGGTTGTAGAACCCGAGCCAGATCGTTGCGAGCAGAAGCATGGAAGCGGCAAAAGCCACGCGGGGCGAAACGTGCAGCCAAGCCCACCAGCTCTGCTTCACTGGTTCGGCGGCGACAAGCGCATGGACACGCGCGTCAAACGCGGGCGAAGGCTCGATCACCGGAAGTTCGTCGAGGAGTCCGGAAACGGCGCGGAACTCTTCCACGCGCAGCTGGCACGCGGCACACGCCGCCAGGTGCTTTTCGACCTCCGGCCGCTCGCTTTCTTTCAGCCGGCCATCGATGTAGCTCAGAATCCGGCTTTCCATTTTTTCGCAACTCATAACCGCCTGCTTTCCCTACCCCTGGTTCCTGACCTGCTGCGCCACAAGTGGGGCTAGTTCCACTCGAAGCGACTCATATGCCCGGAAGAGCAGCGATTTTAACGCGCTTTCCGAACAACTGAGAATCTTGGCAATCTCCGCGTAGTCCAGCTCCTGATATTTATGGAGCAGGACCGCTGCCCGCTGCTTTTCCGGCAGCTTGTCGATCGCGTGACGAATCATCTTCTTTCGCGCGTCCTCGACGAGATGCTGCTCGATATTCGGATGCTTCTCCGGAATATCCAGCGGCCTCTCGTCGCCGTCTTCGGCATCCACCGTGACCGGGGCATCGATGGAAACCTCCAACTTCTGATAGCGGTTATCGCGAACCGAGTTGAGCGCCAGGTTCGTGGCGATCCGGAAGAGCCAGGTGGTGAACTTGGCGCTCGGGACGTAATCCTCGCGCGCGCGATAAACGCGCAGAAACACATCTTGGGCGAGATCTTCCGCCTGCTCCCTGTTGCGCACCATTCGATACAGGAAGTTGACGAGTGGAGTGCGATAGCGGTGCAACAGAAGCTCAAAGGAAGCTTCGTCACCAGCTTTCACGTCCAGCATAAGTTGGACGTCGGTCCTGGCCATAGCACCCACACTGTAGCAAACACGTTTGTTCTCAGAAAGTTGCGGTTCAGAAGCAAGATGCGAGGAAGATACGAGCCGCCGGGCCAAGCCCCTCAAACAGCGAGCAACACTTTTAGA
>DASPTY010000086.1:0-2998 GCA_035623175.1 Candidatus Limnocylindrales bacterium
CGCGCGCCTTCTTTCATGACGAGCCAAAGCACGTCCCGGGGGTGCGCCCCCAGGGCGAGGCGTATGCCGATTTCGCGCGTCCGCGTCGCTACTAGGTAGGCCAAAACTCCATAAATTCCGATAATCCCCAGCACCAACGCCAACAACGCGAAGGCGACAAACAGGAATGTCGTCGAGGCCGGTGTGGAAACGGATTCGGACACCACGGCGGTCATCGGTTTCACTTCGCCGGTCGGCACCTCCGGGTTAAGGCCCGCCACAGTCCGCCGCAACTGGTCCCGCACCTGCGCCTGGTCAATGCTCGCCTGAATGACGATGGTCATGTCCGATGGCACTCGGCCGCCTTCGAGAGCGGCGTTCTCGTTGTAGGGGACGTAGATGGTGCCGTTCATCCATTCTGGGACGGGGCGCTGGAGATCGTAGGCGCGAACGTCGGGGACGATGCCGATGATGGTGCGCCAATCCTCCTTTTCGCCGGTGAAGCGGAGATGCGTTCCGATCACATTCTGATTGGGCCAGAAGCGACGTGCAGTGGAAACGCTGACGAGGACAACATTGGATTTACTCGCGAGGTCGGCGGAAGTGAAATCGCGACCGGAAAGAACCGGTATGTGCATCAGCTCAAAGTAATCGGGGGTGACGACATCCATCCAGAAGAGCGGGCCGTTTTCGCCCGGCGCGATAATTAGATTTTCGATTTCCAGTGGGCGTTTGGCGACGCGTCCGCCGAGCGGCAGCGTGTTCACCACCGCCGCGGACGTGACGCCCGGAACCGCCTGCATACGGCTCACCAGTTCGCGATAAAAGGAAACACACCGTGCAGGATCGCTGCAGTAGGTCTGGTTGGGCGTGATTCGCGCCGTTAGGATTTGCGTCGTGCGAAACCCCGGATCGACGTGAGAGAGCGCCCAAAAACTGCGCACGAGCAGTCCAGCGGCAACAACGAGCAACACGGCAAACGCGACTTCGGCAATCGCCAGGCCGCTCCTCAGACGGTGCGACACAGTGGCAGCCGCGCCACGCCCGGTCGCGTTGAGCGCCTCCGCAACGGCCGTTCGCGAAGAATGGATCGCCGGGGCAAGCCCGAAAAGAAGGCCCGTCATGACCGCGAGGCCGCCGGTAAACGCCAGCACCCGCCAATCAATGTGCGCATCCACCAGGCGCGGCGTGTCCGCCGGGAGCGCGGACTTGAGCAGGTGCAAACCTTCCATGGCGAGAAAAACTCCGAGCGTCGCGCCAAGGAGAGCGAGTAGTACGCTCTCTGTCAGAAGCTGTCGCATGACGCGCCGTCGGTCAGCTCCCATCGCGCTGCGCACGGCAATCTCTTTCTCCCGCGTCGCAGCCCGTGACAGCGCGAGATTCGCGACATTGACGCATGCAATCAGCAGGATCAGGCTGACGGCGCCAAGCAACAGGAAAAGTCGTGCGCGCACGTCCGCAACCATCCCGGTCTGCAATTCCACCACACTGACGTCGGCGTTCCACGAAGCCGGCATGGTCCAAGGAAACAATCCAAAAACCCGCGTTTGAAACAGCCGAATCTCCGCGCGCGCCTCATTTATCGTTGCTCCGGGACGCAGCCGGCCGATGATGGGCATAAAATCACCGGCCCAATACGCAATCGTGTCACGCGGATCGTTGTGCAGCGGAATCCATATCTGCGTCTTCGGAGAAGTAAAATGGAATTCCGCGGGCATGATGCCGACGACTTGGCGGCTGACACCTTCCAGCTCGATCGACCGCCCAACTATCGAGGCATCGCCGCCAAATTTCTGCTGCCACAGGGCGTGGCTCAAGATCACGTAACCGTCCTGGCCCGCTTTGTCCTCGCCCGGATAAAACGGCCGGCCCAATTCTGGCCGCGCCCCGAGCACCAAGAAGAACTCCGCCGAAACCAGCGTGCCGCTCAAGCGCACCGGCTCGCCGCGGCCCGTGAGATTGTACTCGTAGCCTTCGACGTAGCCCGCGACCTCCAGCGAATGCATCTGCTCTCGCATGGCCACGAGCCCCCCTCGGGGGTACGTGCCGGTGACGCTCACCAGCTCCTTCGGCGCGGCAAACGGCAGCGGCCTCAGCAGAATGCCGTCCACCAAACTGAAAATGGCGGTGTTCGCGCCAATGCCAAGTGCCAGCGTCAGCGCAGCCACGATGGTAAATCCGGGATTCTTCCGCAGCATGCGCGCGCCGTAACGCATATCCTGCAGAAGAGTCTCAAACCAGGGCAGCCCGCGCTGCTCGCGGTAGTCCTCCTTCGTTTGTTCCACTCCTCCCAACTTCATCAGTGCATTCCGCCGTGCCTCCTCCAGCGTCATCCCTGAGCGTACATTCTCTTCGATGTGCATTTGGAGGTGGCTCTCCAGCTCCGCCGCCAGCTCCGCTTCCCGCTTCTCCTTGCGGAACATTCCGCCCAGCCGCAACAGCCATGCGCGCAGCCATCTCATTACGCCGATTCTCCTGCCGACAAGAACTTCGCGAGAATTTCCTGCGTTTGCTCCCAATCGCGTGTTTCGCGCGCCAACTGTTTGCGTCCCGCGCGCGTCAGCTTATAAAACTTTGCCTTGCGATTATTCTCAGAGACGCCCCATTCCGATTCGATGTAGCCTTCCTGCTCCAGTTTCAGCAGTGCGGGGTAAAGCGTTCCGTAATTCACAGATAATAGGTCGCCGCTGATCTGCTCGATCCGGCGCGCGATTCCGTATCCGTGCAGCGCGCCCATCGACTCCAGCGTCTTCAACACCATCAGCGCCAGTGTTCCCTGCCAGACATCCGCTTTATCGCCCACAAATCCTCCTATGGCTTAGCCATAGGAAATATGGCACATCTCCTATGGCTTGGCAATAGGAAATCTTCGCCCCGCGATTCAACAAGGCGCTGGCCGTCACATACACTCGAATCTGCCAACCTTATGCTCTTTCTGAATCCTCCGGGAGGGCACGATGCGGAAGCGCTTCCTCCAACTTGTGGTAACCACAATCCTCACAGGAGTTGCACTCTTTGC
>DASPTY010000087.1:0-3703 GCA_035623175.1 Candidatus Limnocylindrales bacterium
GCTCGCCGCAGTTCCGCTCGCCGCGCAACAAGCTCCCGCCCCCGCCGGTACGTCTCCCGCCTCAACAAGTTCCGATTCGACGAAAGCCATCACCGACAAATTGACGCAGCTCGATAAGGACGTGAAAGCGGCGCAATCCGCCGGCGACAACGCGTGGATGCTCGTGAGCGCAGCACTGGTGTTGATGATGACGGGGCCGGGGCTGGCGCTGTTTTACGGCGGCTTGGTGCGGCAGAAAAATACGCTGGCCATCATGATGCAAAGCTTCGCGCTGATGGCGTTGATTACGGTTTTGTGGGCGCTGGTGGGCTATAGCTTGTGCTTCGGCGGCAATGGACAGGTGATTGGGGGCTTCGAGCACGCGTTTTTGCGCGGCGTTGGTGCGGATCCAAATCCCGACTACGCGGGAACCATTCCGCAGGCGACCTTCATGGTGTACCAGTTGATGTTCGCCATTATCACGCCCGCGCTGATTACCGGCGCAACCGCTGAGCGGATGAAATTCAGCGGCACGATCCTGTTCATGACTTTGTGGTTTTTGCTGGTGTATGCGCCGCTGGCGCACATGGTGTGGGGCAAGGGCGGATTTCTCAACGCGGCGCTGGGCGGAAGATTCCCGTGCCTGGATTTCGCCGGCGGCACCGTCGTGCACATTTCGTCCGGCGTGTCGGCGCTGGTGTGCGCGCTGTACATGGGCAAACGCGTCGGCTACCCGAAGCAGCCAATGCCGCCGCACAGCCTGGTGCTGAGCTTTATCGGCGCGTGCTTGCTGTGGGTGGGATGGTTCGGATTCAACGCGGGAAGCGCGTTGGCAGCGAGCAGCCTGGCGACCAGCGCGTTTGTGGCCACGCATTTTGCGACGGCAGCAGCGGCGCTGGGGTGGAGCGGAGCAGAGTGGCTGAAGAACGGCCGCGCGAGCGCGCTAGGCGCAATTTCAGGAGCCGTGGCAGGACTCGTGGCGATAACGCCCGCTTCGGGATTCGTGGGGCCGATGCCGGCGCTCGTAATCGGATTAGTCGCGGGCGTGGTTTGCTACTTGATGGTGACGAAAGTAAAAGCAATGTTCGGGTATGATGACGCGCTGGACGCGTTCGGTGTGCATGGCGCGGGTGGAACGATTGGCGCGCTGCTAACGGGAGTCTTCGCGCAGCAAATCATCAACCCGATTTTTGGCGCCGGGAAGCCCACGGGTGGACTGGACGGCCACTGGGGTCAGGTGGGTAATCAGTTGGTCGGCGTGCTGATGGCGTGGGGCCTTGCAATTGTGGGCACCCTCGTGATCTTGAAAATTGTCGATGTCGTGATCGGCATACGCGTGCCGGAAGAGCACGAAGTGGAAGGCCTGGACATTACGCAACACGGGGAAGAGGCGTATAACCTGGAGGCGTAATGAAGGCTGGCAAGCAAGCGTCAGTCAGGGGGCGGAGCAGAAACATCCATGATGAAAATTGAGGCAATCATTCAGCCCTCGCGGTTTGAATCGGTGAAAGACGCGCTGCGCGAAATCGGCATCGAAGGCATGACGGTGACGGAAGTGCGCGGGCACGGCCGCCAGAAGGGCCACACCGAAGTGTACCGCGGACGGGAATATACCGTGGACCTGCTCCCGAAAATCAAACTAGAGATGGTGCTTCCCGACGCGCTGGTGAGCCGCGCGGTGGACACAATCCAGAAGACAGCCAAGACAGGAAAGATAGGCGACGGTAAAATATTCCTATCGAGGGTTGAGGAAGCTATACGGATTCGCAATGAGGAGCGCGGAGAAAACGCGCTCTAGCCGAAGTGACCACAGCCGCACGGCCCGGACTGAATCCAGGGCTCCCATCCTCCAAGAAAATGTCAGGTACCCGCACGCCCTTATCGGTGCTCGGCCCGCAAGCCGAGGCCGAACGGCAACGCATCCGGCAACAATTTGAAGCAGGCACGAGTGCGCGAGAAACGCTGCATGCGCTGACGCAGTTGGCGGACAACACCGTCCGGCAAATTTTCGAAGAAGTGCTGGCGGCGCATGGCCGGGATGCGCAAGGGCTGAGCCTGCTGGCGCTCGGCGGGTACGGGCGGCGGATGCTTTTTCCGTATTCCGATTTGGACATTCTGTTTTTGTCGGGAAGCGAGAAGTCGGAGCAGGAAGCCAAAGCAATGATCTCCGAGTTTTCGCGGACGCTGTGGGACCTCGGATTTCGCGTGAGTTCGGCTGGGCGCACGATTGACGAATGCAAGCGCATCGAAGAAGACAACGCGGAATTCCACCTGGCGCTGCTGGACCGCCGGTTCCTGGCGGGAGATGCGGCACTTTTCGAGAAGCTCGATACAAAGGTGCTTCCAGCTTCGGAGAAGCAGGCGCGGCCGTTTTTGCTTGGGCAGTTGCACCGGCTGACGCGAGAACGGCTGACGCGCTACGGCGACACGATTTTTCACCTCGAGCCCAACGTAAAAGAATCGCCGGGCGGAATGCGGGATTACCAGGCGACCATCTGGCTGAGCCAAATCATCGACGAAAAACGAGGGATACGGAACATTACCGCAGCGGAAGAAGAATTGTCCGATACCGCCGTGGATTTCTTGAGCGCGATTCGCTGCTTTTTGCACTACAGCAACGGACGGAATGACAACACTCTGACGTACGAGCTACAAGCGGCCGCCGCGGAACGCGCGTTGGGCGTTGGCGATGGCGTAGCAAGGACCCCTTCGGAATGGATGCGGCAGTATTTCCGGCACGCGCGGACGTTGAACCGCCAATTGCTGCGCTATCTGGAACAAAAAGCGCCGGTGCCCCTGACGCTGCGGCAGAGACTGTTCAATGCCGCGCGGGCTGCGAAGCTGGAACGCGGCGACGGCAAGTACTTCACCGTTCGCGATGGACTGCTGGAAGTTGTGGACCTGGCCGCGCTTTCCGACCGCGCGGTTACGTATTCGCTATTTGCAGAGGCGGCGCGCACGGGAACGCCGCTGAGCCGGGAAGCGGAGCGCAGCATCGGCTACGTGCTCACGCATCCGGAATTGCCACCAAAAAACACTGAGATGACGTGGGACGGGCTGCGGGAAATTCTTGGCTCGGATTATCCCGGTGTGGCTCTGCGGCCCATGCAGCGGCTCGGCTTGCTGATGGACATTTTGCCGGAGTTCGGGCTTATCGATTCGCTGGTCGTCCGCGATTTTTATCACCGCTACACCGTGGACGAGCACACGCTGCGCACTATCGAACATTTGCAAGAACTCGCCGATCCGCCGGATGAGCGCGGCGCGCATTTCGTGCCACTGTGGAGGACTGCGGAACGGCGCGACTTGCTGATCCTTTCGCTCTTGCTGCACGACGTGGGGAAAGGCATGCCGGTGGAAAACCACATCACCGGAAGCGTGGCGGCGCTGGACAGCGTGGCGCAACGCCTGAAACTTACGCCGGAAGAAAAAGCGGAAATTCAGTTTTTGATCGAGCACCACCTGGACATGTCGGCGACGGTCCAGAGAAGAGACATTTTTGACCCAGCGACCGTGAGCGGATTTGCGGAAACGGTGACGACGCAGGAGCGGCTGCAACGGTTGTGCCTGCTGACTTACGCGGATATTCATTCCGTGAATCCGGAAGCGCTCACGCCGTGGAAAGCGGAGATGCTGTGGCAGCTTTTTGTGGCCACGTCGAATTATTTCAGCCGCACGCTGGACCGCGACCGGCTGCATGCGCACGACGAAGTTTCGCTGCTCG
>DASPTY010000088.1:0-9084 GCA_035623175.1 Candidatus Limnocylindrales bacterium
AATGCAAACACTTCATTGTAACTGGTTGGATGCGCCCCCGCCAAGAATCGCCACGCGCGCTTTCGCGGCGCACTACGGGCATATACATTGAACATGCACTACGCCAAGCTTGTTGTCGTCCAGTCGCACAGTTGCCACCCGGGAGCGGACTTGGCCAAGGGCGCCCTCGAAGATGCCGGCATTCCGGCAATGATCCAGGGTGACACGGCGGGAGGAATGCGCGACCACATATTTGTCAGACGGGGATTAATCAAACGATCTGCACCAAATCTGGCGGAAAATCTCTCAAATTTTCGATCGACACCCTTTTGTCCGAGACGGGCGCCGTCGCCGCTGGCAACAAACCATAACTCCGATTTCTCCCCTCGCGCTTCGCCAGGTACAACGCCTTGTCCGCCAGTTCAATCACGTTGTCAATCGACAGCAACTCGAAATCTTCTTTCAGCCATGGGTACGGTGCCCATCCGATCGAACACGTTTTGTGCACCTCGACTCCGTTCCCCACGTCAAACGGCACCGCCCGCACCGCCTCCAGCAGACGGCTGCACAGTGCTGCCGCATTCTCGCGATCCGTTGACCTGCATACCAGCAAAAATTCTTCCCCGCCCCACCTCACCAGCACGTCCGAACGCCGCATCACGGAAGCGAGGCGTTTCGCCATTTCCTGCAGCAAGCGGTCTCCCGCCGCGTGCCCCATTTCGTCGTTTACCCACTTGAACCGGTCAATGTCCACCAGCACAAAAATCAATTCCTGCCGCGAATCTGAAGCCGCGCTGGAATCCAGTGTATTCAGATGGGACCGCAGCGCTTGCGCGATGTCCATCGAGATCGTTTCGTAGAAATATCGCCGGTTCCGCGTGCCCGTCAACGGATCGGTCAGCGAGATCTCTTCGAGCTCTTTGTTTTTCTGCAACAGCTCGGCGCTTCGCTGCGCCACCGCCTCTTCCAACTCCACTCTCCGCCGGTCCAGCGCGCGCATGCGCATGGAAACAAACACCCAGAAACTCCCCAACAATGCAAATGCGCCGGCAATCTTTGCCCACCACGTTTGCCACACGTTTGGCAGCACCTGGAAACGGAATGTCGCTGGCGACGATGGCGCCATACCTCCCCGCTCCTGGCACTGCACCCAAAACTCATAATTCCCCGCGGGCAATCCGCCGTACTGCACTTCCCGCTGCTGGGTGTCCGTGACCTGTTTCTCCAAACCCCTTAATTGGTACTGGCAAGAAACTCGCTCCGGGTTCCCCAGGACCATTGGCGTGAACTGCACTTTCAGTGTCCCTTCGCCCGCCTTGACCTTCGGCGTCTCCCGAAGCTGTCTCTGTTCCCCGCCCACGGCCACATATGTCAGCGCCACGTTCGCGAATTCCCCATGGGGCTCCAGGTCCTTCGGTTGGTAGTGCGCCAGCCCCCGCGACGTCGCAATCAGGTAGCTGCCGTCCTTCTCTTCTCTCACTCCCGTCCACGGGCTCACGTCATCCCACAGCAGTCCATCCGCGTGGCTAATCCTCTGTACGCTTCCATTCTGTGAAATCACTGCCAGTCCATCCGGCCCATTGAACCACACGCGGTTCTTCGAATCGTGCCCGACGATCAACCAATCCCATGGATGGTGCTCGATTCGCGTTTTTCCTATTCGCTCAAAGCGAATTCGCGTTACGCCCACCACGTCGTTATATGCCACCCAGAGTTCCGTTTCGCTCACCGCCGACATGCTCGTGATCGCCTGTCCTCTCAGTCCATCCTTCATCGTGAGCGTCTTCCAGATTTTTCCCTCGAGGCGATACACCGCGCCATTGCCGGCCACCCACACCGTGCCCTTCGGCCCGAATGTCATGTTTATCAACTGAGCTCCAGCCAGGAGGGGCATCGGCACTTCTGTGGGTTCCGCGAAAGGCCTCTCCGCATCAAACCTCAACATGTGTTCCTGCGTGAGCGCCCAAATCTCTCCGCTCGGTGACACGGACAGCCACTGAAAAGGCCTGCCGTGAAAATTTGCGTGCAGCGCGCTTGTGAAATTTGACGGGTCGATCCGCACCAGCGCTCCTGTCACCGTCATCCCCCACACCGCACCGTCGCCCGCCACTTGCAGTTGCCTCACCTGCGTCCTGGAACTTTCGCCAAATGACGGTACTCTCAGCCACTGATGCTTCTCGCCATCCCACACCCCGATGCCGCGAGACGTGCTGACCCACAACCGTCCCTGGTGATCCCGTTGCGTCGCCCATGTGGCGTTGTCTGGCAGCCCTTCGGCGGTTGTCCATCCGCTCCACTCCCGCACGCCTGGCAGCCGGTCCAGCCCCGTTCCGGACCCGCAGATCCACAGCGTCCCTTCACGATCTTCCATCGCGAATTGGATGTCGTTGCTGGAGATTCCTTGCCGGTCCGTGATCACTCGCCAGTGCCCGTTGTCGCCTTGCCAATACAATCCGGTGGAAGACGGCACCAGCAACTTGCCTTGTCCATCTACGGTCGGCCGGCCTTCGATGTCATCCGCCGGTCCAATCACAACGTTTTCAAAACTGATTTTGTGGCTCGCGGTATCCAATCTCGCCAATTGGGTTGCTGTCCGCATCCAAAGCGCATGTTCTCCGCACCAGACCAGCGCCACCACGCGTTCCTTGGGAATTCTTATTTTTTCATCCACCTGCACCTGCGTCGCGCCAGCGGCCAGATGCGCCAGCCTCGTGCCAAACGTGAGCCAGATGCTGTCATCTTCCGCCCGAACGACTCCCGCCACGGTGTCATGAATCCCCGCCGCTTCGCTCAGTACTCGGTATTTCTCGGGATCCTTCGGATTAACCACAAGGAGTCCGCGGTTGAACAACGCCGCGTACACAATTCCCTGGCTGTCCACTGCGAAAATTTGCGGTCCATTCCCTAGCGGCATCGCCAAGGACGGTATCGCCAGGCTTTCGAACTGCTCTCCGTTGTAGTGCGCGATCCCTCGGTTCCCGGCAAACCATGGCGTTCCGTCCGGTGCGATGACCATGTCCAGAACGTAGTGCCCGATGATCTCCTCGACCTGCGGCATTTTCTCCGCGCGCGCCCCGTCGTAGCGGAACAGTCCCGTTTGTGTCCCAATCCACAGAAAGCCCTGACGGTCTTGCCCCATCGCAGTGACCGTCACTGCGCCTAAGCCGAACTGGTCCGCCAGTCTTTCAACTGTGAATCGGGGATGATCAGGATAGGCAACTTGCGACTGCCCGCGCACACCAGCGCTGAACGCGCACACAAGCGCACATGCAGCGGCAATCAGGAATATCGTTCTTCTTGTTCGCACTGACCCTTTCGCCCGCAAAAGGGCAAACGCGCCGGGATGGGCGGTCCCAAACCGCGCTGCTTCGTTCCAGGCTCAAGGTAAGTGATTGATCCGCGAGGGGTAAATCCAACAAAAGTACCGATTTCTAGTACTTACGAATGGTTACTAATTGTGTATGGAGACGTCTTCGTTCCAGCTCTTCTTCCATCTCGCCTTTGTTCGAGCGATGAAAATCGCGGTACCGTCTCTGGCTCCTGTAGCGCTGGCTTTCATGCCAGCGCCTTTATCTTACAGGCAGACGCCATGTACACGCTCGGCCTGCCTGCCTCCATATCTGAACGCCCCTCCGTCCTAGACTCCTAACTCTCCGCCTCGCCTGGTCCTCCTCGGCCCAGACTCTCCAACAAGAGCTTCCTGAACTTCGCTCGCTCTTCCAGCCCCATGTCCACAATCTCAAAGGCCATGTCCTGCGCGCGGTAGTCCCTCATCAGCGCCGTCGCCTGCAGGTTCCGCATGCCCACTTGCATGCGCAGTTGCACCTGCGTCCCGGGCGCCAGGTGCATGTTCGTCGTGGCCAGGCCTCCGGTCAGGCTGACCGTCTTGATATCCAGCCGGCAGTTTTGCTTCAGGTTTGTGCTCACTGCGGAAACCGTTTTTTGCAGCCGCACTCTCGTGTGCCGCCGGTGCCGCAAGAATTTCGAGTTGTGCGGAACTTCCAGCGGCGCCAGCTTCAAGTCTCCTGTTTCAATGCCGCTCTTCGGAGCGTACTCTGCCGCCCATTCCGGCTCTATTTTCTCGAGCGCCTGGAGTGCCGCGATTCGCAACTCCTGCGGATGCATCCAGCCCAATACTTTGCGAGCCTCCAGGATCCGTTTCAGCGCGTTCGCCGATTCCGGTGCCTTCAAGCGCCCCAGTGCTTCAACAGCCCTCACGCGCAGGTACTGCCCGGCTCCCACCGGCAAGTCTCCATCGGCCAGAGTGAGCAGCCTGCCCAGCCCCTCCCGGTCCTCCGTCATCCCGATCTCGTCCACCACCAGCGGCATGATCAACGGGTCCACCCGATCCAGCACGGCCAGCAGGATCCGGCAGCGTCCCGCCGCTCCGCACGATGAAATCTGCCGAATGATTCGGTCCTGTCCTGCCCTCGGGAAATCCCGGATTCGATTGGGCAAGAAAATCTCGGCGGCCCTCGGATCCAGCCGCACCAGCAAGCCCACCATTTCGACGGCCTCGGCATGTGGTCCGCCGCGCACCGTGCTTCTCAAGTACTGCGCCGCCTCTTCCCCAAGGTCCAGCGCCAGATTCGCCACATTCTCCAGATCGTCCCGGAGCTGGCACCGATTGAATCGCAGTGCCAGTTGCTCCATCGCCGTTTTTGGCAGTTGCTTCAGTATCCCGGTCAAGCCGATCGAAACTTGTCGCGCCCGCAGCGCCTCATCCACAAACTCCGGCACGCGCTCTTCAATCCCCATCTTGGCGCGCAGTGTCTTGGCCATGCCCGGCCTTTGCGTCTCCACGCCCGCCAAAAGATCCAGCGCCTGCTCCATCGCTCCATAGCAGCGCTTCGCCGCCGCCTCTTGGCTCAAGCGCACAAATGCCGCGCTCACCAGCGATTGCAAATCCTGGTCCTGCTCTACGTTCAGCCGCATTCCCAGATGTCGCAACGCTTCCGACAACAACTTGGCCCCGGCCTGCGCGTACAACTCCGCCATTTCCGAAAGCCCTGTCGCCGCCCTCTTTCTCGCGTCCGGTTCTTCGCTTTCCGCGCACTTCGCGTAGTTCTGCAAAATGCTGATCGCTTCCGCCACTTCCCCGTTCGCGATCAATCCGGCCACGTAGGACTGCACGTTCTTCGGCGGGATGCACCATGCTTCCGCCGACAACAGCACTTCCCTCTTCACGTTCTCCGGAACGCTCGCCCAAAACTGCCGGTCCAGAATTTCACGGTGCGATTCCACCAGCAGTCCGGCTTCCGCCATCCGGTCTTCGTGTTGACCCAGAATCTTCCGCAATGCCTCGATCTCCTGATTCAAGCGGTCCAGCATCTGCCGCACCGCATTCACCTTGACCTCGCCTCTCTCGAACTGCTCCAGCGCGAACCGGATCGAAAGGTGCTCCGCCAGTTGCACCAGCATTCCCTGATCCAGCTTCTTGTCCTTCCCTTGCTCGGCGATCTGCGCCAGTGCGCTGCGCAACAAGTCCTGCGCCCGGCCCGGCAGTTGCGATACTTGATCCTGGAATTCCATGGCTGCAGCAGCAGGATTCTGTCCCTTACTCACCTTGCCAATGGCTGTTAACGCCCGCAGGATCGCGCATATCTCATCGTCTGTTGGCTCGGTGCCGGCTCCACCCCCACCTTTCGCGCCACCAACTCCCGCTCCAGTTCCAGCACCCGCTCCCATCCCCGCGTTCGTTCCAGCTCCGGCCCCTCGTCCGCCTCCTGACCCAGGGCCCCAACCCAGCCCAGGCCCACTGCTTCCCGCAGCTCCGCTTCCCCCCGCAGGAAACCCAGGACCTGTGCCTGTGCCAACGCCAGTTCCTCTGCCCCCGCCTCCTGCTCCACTTCCTCCGCCTTCGGCGCCAATTCCACCTCCGGCCCCCTCTCCCATACCTGCTCCGCTCGCCTTCGAGCCTTCCGCCGCCGCAATCAATTCCAATAGTTTTTGTGGGTCGTTCAACATCTTCTTGAACGAATCCTGATCCTCTCCGAGTGACGCCGCGGCGATTTGCGCTGCCACGCTGGCGTCTTTCAGCCGCGCGTCCGTCGCTACAAAGCAGATTTCGTTGATGTGAATTCCCCTTGCATTGGCGAGGGCCGTCTTCAGTTGTTGCGCAAGTTCCGCAGGCTTGGCTTTTCCGGTCGGAAATGCGTGGGCAAACTCCGCCAGCTCTTCTTCTTGAATGCAGGGATGAAACTGAATGCTCGCAAGTCCCGCCGCGCTCAGGAGCTGCGCGAACTGCTTTTCCGCTGGCGTGCCTTCCAACGGCACTCCATCCAGCAACAATTGCGCTCCCGTCGCTCCAAGCAGGAGTCCGGCTTCCGCGTCCTCCGGAATTGCCGTGCGCAATTCGCCCCACGCGACTTTCAGTTGTTCATTCGTTCGCGCATGGTCGTATCCGTACAGCCTTGCAAACTTCAAGAGTATGTTCAGGCTGCGAACAAATGCCCGTGCGGCTGTTGCTTTGGGGTCCGACGCCATGCCACCTCGTGTCCAGGTCCCAGTGGTTGCCCTTCACCCCGTGCGGGAGGACATCCTTCCTAGTACGGTAGGCCCCTTGTTTTCGTGTCACAATGGTACAGTCGTCCCATGTGATTGCCCTGCTATCTCGTCTCTCGGACAGTTCTCTCTCCCTGCACCTCCGGACGGCTTTTTCCGCACGAGGACAGGTCTAGTTTTCCAAATCTTGCGCTTTCAGGAGAGCTTATTTCGTCAGCGCCACGCGGCTCTGCCGCCGGCTGCGGTTACCCACATTCGAAGGTTGCGGCAATCCGCCAAGTTCCAGAAGAAGTTTTCGGAGTCGCGACCTTTCATCCAGCTCGATGTCCACAATCTCGAACGCCATTGCTTGCGGCCGAGCGCCGCGCACGATGGCTTGCGCGCGAATGTTCCGTACACCATGTGAAATCTTCAGTGTCAGCAACGATCCGGGCGCGAGGTGCCGGTCCGATGCCCCGATCCCTCCGCCCATGTTCAACTCAGCAATGTTCAGTCTGAGGTTCTCGCGCAAATTCGTGGTCACCGCGGGCACGTGCTTCGACAGTTTCAACCGTGCATACCGCCGTTGCCGAATCACTGGCGCATTCAACTCCGGATCCGTCGGCTCCAGCACCAATTCCCGTCGGTCCAGTCCGCTCGCGGCAATACGTTCCATCGCCTGCGCGGGTTCCAGTTTCTGCAAGGCTTGCGCTGCGGCAATCCGCAATTCCGTGTGGTACGCCCAGCGCCAAACTTGTTTTGACTCGAGAATCTGCAACAGCGCCGGACTCACGGCGCTCGCCCTCAGTCTTCCTGCCGCCTCAATGGCCTTGATGCGGATGAATCCCGGCGTGCTGTCGTCCCTTACCAGGTCTACGATTTTCCCGATGCATTCCGTTTGGCCGCTCATCCCCATCTCATCAACGGCCAATGGCCGGATCAGCGGATCCAGCGAGTCGTACACGGCAACCAGCAGACGTCCGCGCGGTTCTGCCGGTGTCGAAGAAAGCTGCCGCACCGCCCGGTCGTGCGACGCGCGTGGCCATTGCGCTAACCGCGCCGGCAACAATTTCTCCACCGATTCCGGCGAGAGTTGGCTCAACAGCCCGATCACTTCCGTCGCTTCCGTCGCCGGGGAAGTGTGCAACGTGTCCACCAGTCGCTGTACCGCTTCGTCGCCCAGGCCGCCAATCAAGTGCCCCAGCAATTCGCAGTCTTCGCGGAATCCGCAATTCGCAAATCGGTTGGTCACGTAGTGCAGCGTTGCCTTCGGCATCAGCGCGAGGATTTCCACCAAGCCATCGGGGATTTGCCCCGAGCGCATCGTGTCTTCGACGAACTCCGGCAGCCTGTCTTCCGCGCCAATTCTTTGCCGCAGCCCGCTTGTCGAACCCGGCCTCAGCGCTTCGACGCTGTCCAGCGAAGCCAGCGATTGCTGCAATGCCGGATAGAACCGCTTCGCGCCCGCCTCCTGGCTCATGCGCACGAACGCCGCGCCCACCAGGGTCTGCAGGTCTGTCTCTCGCTCCACCGAAAGCTGGTTCCCCAGCCGTTGGATCACGTCAATCAGCTGGCTGCCGTCGCCGCTGCCGTAAAATTCTGCCAGGTCCGCCAATCCGATCGCCGTCGTCCTTCGCGCCTCTGGAGCTTCCAACGCCACGCAGGCCGCATACCTCGTCAAAATTTCGTTGACCGTTTTGAGCTCGCCGCGCCTCAACATTTCTTCCAGGAATGCGCGCACGTTGCGCGGCGGCACGCACCACGCTTCATCCGACGTCAGCACTTCCTTCTTGTTTTCTTCCGGGACTTGCAGCCAAAACTCCTGGTCCAGCAGCTCCGTGTACGACTGCATCTGGATTCCTGCGCTCGCCATCGTTTCTTCTTGTTGCGACAGGATTTTCCGTAGGGCTTCAATCTCCGAGTTCATGCGGTCCAGCAACTGCTTCACCGCGTTCACCCGCAACTCGCCGCGTTCGTAACTGTCCAGGGCAAACCGGATCGCCACGTGCTCCGCCAATTTCAGCAGCATCGGCTTGTCCGGTTTGTCCATCGGCGCCTGCGCTGCCAAGCCCGCTAGCGCTTGTTGCAATGTGTACTGCGCGCGTACCGGCAGCGACGTCAATCTCGATTGGAACGACGCGGTATCCATCCGGCTCTCGGGATCCTTTCGCGCCTTTCCTAGCTGCGCGAACAACCCGATCATCGAGCGGACGTCCTCCTCCGCCACGGCGTAGTCGCCGCCCCCCATTCCTCCGCCGGCGCCCGGCATTCCGCCAGGCCCGCCGCCTAACACAGCCCCACGTAGCATCGCGGAGGCTGTCAGCCATTTTCCTGGTTCGGCCCCCCCGCCACCGCCTACCCCACCTCCGCCGCCAACTCCTGTTCCCCCGCCGCCGGTTCCCCCTCCAGCGCCAAATCCAGCCCCGCCACCCGTTCCACTTCCTCCACCACCAACGCCACCTCCGCCGCCAACTCCCCCTCCACCTCCAGTCCCAGTGCCGCCTCCAAATCCTCCGCCGCCAGTGCCACCGCCGCCACCAGTGCCAAATCCCCCACCCCCGCCAGTTCCGCCACCACCCGGCCCGCCGCCGACACCACCACCCCCGCCAGTTCCGGTGCCGC
>DASPTY010000089.1:0-24294 GCA_035623175.1 Candidatus Limnocylindrales bacterium
CGGAGGCGCCACGAATCCTGGGGCGCTTCAGAAATCACCCGACGCGCTGGCCTACCAGGTACATCGGGAGATCACCCCCATTCTGGGCATTCGCAAGGAACCGGTTCTTTCAAACGTGACCATCTGGCCGCGCGCGCTGCCGCAATACAATCTCGGGCACACTGCACGCCTCGCCGCGCTCGAAAAGCTGCGTGAGAGCTACCCTGGTCTGCATTTCGCTGGGAATTATCTGAATGGCCCCGCCATCGGCACCTGCGTCGAGCAGGCTTTGAATGTTGCCGGCGAAATTCGCGTCAGTCTTGCGGACTAATCTTCACCCGCAGGGTCGGTGCCGCGCCTCCGGCGCTCCTCGTTTCGACCACAGAATGCCCAGCGCTAACGCGCTGGGCTAGATTCTTTCGCGCCGCTGGCGCTCGTCAGAGGCTACGAGTCATGAAAACACAGAATGCGTACGTGAGAAGCGATGATATCTGTTAGCCTCTGCCGATTATCCACATCGCATAGCGGAGGACAGTTGCGCACTAACGCTTTTGGCTGGCGCGGTGGGCCAGGCGAATTTCGCGGCGCTTGGCCGCGTCACGCCACCGGCGGCGTTCCTCGCCGGTCTTGAGGATGAGGGGCGGGACGGGCTTCGGCTGGCGTGTGTCTTCATCAATGGCCACGAAAGTCACGTAAGCCGTGGTCGTTTGTTTTCTTTCTCCCGTGAGGATGTTTTCGGAGAAGACCTCGACTCCAACTTCCAACGAAGTGTTAAATACCCGGTTCACCTGGGATTTCAGATGCACGATTTCGCCCAGATTCACGGGGTTGCGAAAATCGATGTAATCGACGGATGCCGTGACCATGTAGCTGTTGGCATGGCGGCTTGCGGCCATGGCCGCGACGATGTCCACCATGTGCATCACATGTCCGCCGAGCAATTTCCCGAGCGCATTCGTTTGCGCCGGCAGAACCACTTCCGCCATTTCCGACGCCGATGCGCTGACCGGTTTGCCCTTCAAAGGTTCTCCCCGAAATTGCGTGCTGCTGGACTTGCGTAGACGTGCCATCTCGCTCCTCTTTCGGCTGCCTTTTGGTTCGTATCTTTCCTCCACGTATAATACGGGACATGGCCATGATGGAACAAAGCAAAACCCGGCGCCAGAAACTCGAGGAATTTCTGGCAAAGAACCCAAACGACGCCTTTTCGCGATACGGAGTCGCGCTCGAATGCGTCAAAGAGGGCGATCTCGCTGCTGCCGAGGCTCACTTCAAGGCGCTGATTCAGTCCAACCCCGACTATGTGCCCGGCTACCAGATGTACGCACAAACTTTGGTCCAGAATGAGCGTGGCGAAGACGCGAAAGCGATTCTCACGGAGGGTATTCAGGCGGCTATTCGTAAGGGGAATCAGCACGCGCGGTCGGAAATGGAAGGGTTGCTCGAACAACTCAGCTAGAGTCTTTTCAGATGCGACAAGCCGAGCTTCACGATGACGGAGCGCGGGGGTGGGAGATTCTCGGCGCGCTTCGTTTTCGCCCGCAGGCAGGTAGATTCATCGCCCAAACCCCGCGCGATGGAGCAGAGTTCATCGCACCAAAGGCGTGCGATGGTGAAGAAATCCTCGCTGCGAGGACTCCACTCGGAATGACGGTTGAAGTTTGCTGGAAACCACGGGGTCGGGCCGTTACCCAAAGGGCCTGCGCAAATGCGATTTGAGGCTGGTGCGGGAGAGAGGAGTTGAACCTCCACGGGTGTTACCCCACAAGATCCTAAGTCTTGCGCGTCTGCCAGTTCCGCCACTCCCGCACGGATAGCGGCCTACTGATTATACTGGGCTTTTAGGTGCTGTTGCACCTCATCCATTTGGGCTGGGTGGCCAACTGTGCCCGTAGGATGCTCAGAGTGGTCGATTGGTCCCTGCTCGATGCGATTTGCCGCATTTGCGAGGTCCGAGGCGTTGAGTCTGTTGTAGTGGCAAAAAAAGCTCTGTGTCTTCGGCCCGAAATTCGAATTGTGACTACTTCGGAGAGTCCCGACCCGGCCGTGTTCATGACAGCCAAACACCAGAGGTTGTGAAAGAGCAAGCCTGCTGGTCTGGCCGCTTTGGCCAGTTATTCCCAGGTCAGGCGAAAACTCCTAATAGCCTCCCGTGTTATGAAGCCCAATACGGCGCGCCCGCGTGACATCCGTTGCAGTGATTGAGGGGAAAGGCAACCTTTCCGTGGCAGGCGCCACAATAGCTACCCTCAATGTTCTTGAACATCGAGAACCGGACCGTCTCTTTTGGCGCAGTAGGAAAGATTTCGGGATGGCAAAGCTCGCAGCCGTTCCAGACGGAGTGCTTTTCGTGAGAGAAGGTTATCGGGTGAACCCACCACAGATTGGCTTTGATGGAGAAGTCTTCTCTGGTCTGGAGCCGTGCCCGCTTCACGGATATGCCTTCCAGAGTATCAACCAGTTTGATCTTCCCTTTGTTCTCCGCCGCTATCCAATCAACGCCATAGATGCCTTTGGGGAGCTTAGCGGTGAACGCACTATAGTCATTTTTCCTGACGTCCTGTTTACCTTGGGAATGGCACCGGTCGCACTCTTTTCCCCTTCCGTCATTGGAGCAGGAGGCGAAGAGCGGCTTCCCGTCGAACTGTCTCTTCCCATCGTGGCAGGCACCACAATGAAACCCTTGGTGGTTTGTCCTGGCTTCGATTCCGGTAGCGTTGGCTTGCATGGCGAAGCCAATATCCACATGGCAAAGCCGACAGGTGAATTTGGCACGATGTAGCCAATGATCAAAAAGGACGGCTCCGGGGCCCGCCGGAGACGCGTGGCTGTCGAGAATCACTTTGCCGTAGTCGGAAGGTTGTTCCGGGGGCGGTCGTGGCAGGTAAATCTGGGCAGACGCTGGAACAGTCAGGGAGAACACAGCGCAACTGAGCACGAGGAAAGCCCGCCCGTGCTCATTTCTTCTCGTCCTTCGTTGCATTGAGCACATTCGCATAAAAGCCTCTGCACATACGTAATCGTCCCAAGTAGACTTTCCTCCGCGTGTCGTCGAGCTTTTCGATCTGCGGCTGCAGAGCATCACATCTGGAAATCAGTGAGGCAAGCTCCTCCTGAGAAAAGGTCATAGCGTCCTGGGTCTTCGAACAAATGTCGTCGAACTCTTTCTGCCAGGCCGACTGCGCCGGAACGGACGGCGCAGTAGACGAACCAAGCCCAGCCTGGGCTCGCTTTGAATCGAGCACATAACTATAAAGGCCGCGGCACATTCGCAGTCGTCTCAGGTACACCTTCTTCCGCGTGGGGTCGAGCTTTTCGATTTGAGGTTGCAGAGCATCACATCTGGAAATCAGGGATGCGAGCTCCTCCTGCGAAAAGGCCATGGCGTCCTGGGTCTTCGAACAAATGTCGTCGAACTCTTTCTGCCAGGCTTCCTGCGCCGAGGGCGCTTGTGCAGAGGATGAAGAGGGTGCGCTGGCGTTACGCGCGCCGCCAAGGGTGGCAAGCTGTGCCAAAAGGAAAGCCACGATGATCATCGCTTGGAACACGAGAACCTCAGCTCAAGATTGTACGGGCTTGGAATGGCAGCGCTGGCAATCCGTCAAAGGAAATGCCACCTTGGTATGGCAGGCGCCGCAGAACTTCCCCTCAGTGTTGTCCACCATTGTGTAATGTGTGGTCCCTCTCTTCACGCCCACGAATATGTCGGGGTGGCAGAGCTCACAACCGTTCCAGACGGTGTGTTTTGTGTGGGAGAAGATAATGTCAGGCATTCCCTCAACCTTCGGATTGAGAGCAAAGTCCTTCTGGACGGGGAGAGTGTTCCGTCTGGCAGAAACACCTTCGAGGACAGCGGCAGGCTTGATGAGTCCCAATTCTTCGGCCTTCTCCCAATCGATGCCGTTGCCAAAGCGCTCCTTGGGAAGAGGCTTGCTGAAGGCGAAAAAGTCGTAATCACTGGATACTTTCTTGCCAAGAGAATGGCAGCGCTCACATCGCTTGGTATCGCCCGTATTCACGGGATCCGAGCAGGCTTCAAACATCGTCTTCCCGCCTACGACTCTCTTTCCATCGTGACACGTGCCGCAATAAAATCCGCGAGCATTGTCCACCGCTCTAACACCGGTGCCGCCCGCCTTCATGGCAAAACCGATGTCAACGTGGCAGAGCCGGCAGGTGAACTTGGCCCGATGAATCCAATGCTCGAATACGACGGGAGCAAGATTCGCCTGCTCAGAGTAGTTGCTGATGATTACACGGCCGTATTCGTAAGGCAGCGGCCGCTTCTTTTTGGTTCCTGTTTGAGAGAGGGATGAACCGCAAAAAATCAGAATCAACGCCAGAGAGGTCAAGGCTTTCAGGTTCATCGAGAGCATCCTTCCCGATTGAACTCCACTGGCATGCCTTGCGCCTTTGCCAGGCTATCCTGTCGCTCCTCCCCGGGATCGCCACGACCCGAATAGGCCCGGCGGTATGCGGGAGCAATCTAGCAAGACATTTACCCCCGAGCCGTACTTCAAAGCAGTGACCTTGATCACCTTGATTATCGGCCTGTCATCACCGATGAATTTTGCAGCGCTAGTACCCGCAATTTTTCAACGAGCGATTCGCAGCAAGACAAAAGTAATATGACTCGGTGCTCTCCATTCGGTCACATCGAATTGGCCTGCACATGGCTCCACGGGTCGTACATGGCGGTTTCTCTGGAAACCATGCGCGCCAGAGTGGATAATGTCACTCAGGCGGGACGCCCACTCACGCTGCGAGGAAGCCCCTTGATCATCCAACAACAAAGCGACCCCCTGATTGTCATCCGGCAGACCGACCATGCGTTTCTCAGCGGGTTCTTCGCCCGGGAATTGGGCAACGAACACTTCTCCCAGCCGGAGCCATTTGCGTCTTTCTGCCTGGCGGCGGCCGAGCATGATAACGGTTGGCAGGAATGGGAAATGGCGCCGGGGGTCGATCCGAAGACCTTTGCGCCGTACACGTTCATGACGGTGCCCACGGAAGAGCACATAGCGCTGTACCAGCGGGGGATCGAGCGGGTCGTCAAGGTGGATCTGTATGCAGGGCTGCTGGTGGCCAACCACTGCGTAGCGCTGTACGACCGGACGAGGGCCACGATTCCAGGCTATTCGGCGAAGTACGTGAAGGCGCAGGAGCAGCAAGCGGCGAATGACTTTGTACAGCGCCTGCGGCTCCAAGTGGTCCGTCTTCAGGTGGATTTGCGTAACAACGCGCTGACCAAGGCGTACACGGAAGAAAAGCTGATTAAGGCAAACTCGCAGCGGCTTGATGCGCTGGACCGCCTCTCTCTCCACTTCTGTTTGGGCAACAGTGAGAACACCACCATCGAGGGTGTTCCCGTTGATGACCGCGGAAAGGAGGTGGATTGGGAGGTGCGCTGCGTCGGCCAGAACCAGTTCACCATTGAACCTTACCCCTTCCGGCGCTACCCGCTCGAGTTTGCCCTGCTGGCCCGCCGCATCCCTAAGCGGCGCTATGCCGACGAGAATGACCTGCTGTCGGTCCTCACTCCCGCGTCGTTCTTCAACATTCGCTACACGCTGCGTCCGCACTCCGCGACGAATACGCCCTTTGTCGCTGGCGCCTAGCCCTTCGCCGCGCGCCGCAAGTACCGCAACATTCCACTCGCCCCTCTGGTATGATGGCGGCCTGGGACCCATGCGGCCGGATCGCATACCGCTCTTTCCCCTCAACGTCGTACTCTTCCCCGGCGAACAACTTCCCCTGCACATTTTTGAACCGCGGTATCGCCGCATGGTTCGAGAATGCCTGGAGACATCGTCCCCGTTTGGCATGCTACTAGCACTGTCCGATGGCATTGTTCGCGTGGGCTGCAGCGCGGAAATCCTGCATGTGACGAAACGCTATGAAGATGGCCGGATGGACATTCTGACGGTAGGTCGGCACCCCTTCCGGATTGTTGAGCTGCACACGGAGGATCCTCTCCTCGAAGGCGACGTAGACTACCTCGAAGATGACGATTCCGTGCTCGATCCCCGGAAGCAAAAGGAACTTATAGATCTTTACGAAGCCTGCTATACCTTGCTCGTTTCTGAAGTCCCCAAGGCTCTGGACAACTCCCATCCTGAGTTTCTCTCCTATTCCGTCGCCAGCGCGCTTCCGATGGACCTTTTATGGAAGCAACAGATTCTCGAGTTACGGTCCGAAGCCGAGCGGCAGGAGCGCCTATTGGCGTATCTCCGCGAATGGGCGCTGCATCTACAGAAAGTAGAAGCGGTTCACCAGCGTGGCGGAGGCAACGGTCACGGTTTGAACTGACTTTGGGCGAGCCCTCGGGCACGGCTCGCAGATAGGGGACCCATGACGGCAAGTCCTTCAACCCATCCGGCGGGCCATACCAGGCCGCGGACGATAGGCGAGTGGAAGCGCATCCCGGATTTCGATGCAGGAAGCACGGCCGTTTCCGTGAAGAACGAAATGCGCCGGAATCTCTTGCGCGCGATTGAAAGGAACGAGCCGCTCTTTCCCGGTGTGCACGGCTACGAGGACACGGTCGTGCCCCAGATCGTCAATGCCCTGCTGTCGCGGCACAATTTCATTCTGCTGGGGCTGCGCGGCCAGGCCAAAAGCCGGATCCTCCGGGGGCTGATCCAGTTGCTCGACACCGAAATCCCGGTGATGGCCGGGTGTGAAATCAACGACAATCCGCTTCTTCCTATTTGCCGTTCTTGTCGCGAACGCATCGCCGCCGAAGGTGACAACGCGCCCATCGCGTGGCTGCCGCGAGACCAGCGGTACGTTGAAAAACTCGCCACGCCCGATGTGACCATCGCGGACATCATCGGCGACGTCGACCCCATTCGAGCCGCCCGCGGCGGGCGGGACCTGTCCGACGAGCTCACCATCCACTACGGCCTGCTGCCGCGCGCGAACCGCGGCATTTTCGCGATCAACGAGCTGCCCGACCTGGCCGGGAAAATCCAGGTCGGACTGTTCAACATCATGCAGGAAGGCGACATCCAGATTAAGGGCTATCCACTGCGGCTGCCGCTCGACGTGCTGCTCGTTTTCACGGCGAATCCGGAGGACTACACCGCCCGCGGCAAAATCATTACTCCATTGAAAGATCGTATCGGCGCGGAAATTCGCACGCATTATCCCAGCACCATTCAAGAAGGCATGACCATCACCAATCAGGAGGCGTGGACCGCGCGGGATACTGATATCAAGGTTGAGGTTCCAGACTATCTCCGCGAAGTGATTGAGGAGATCGCGTTTCAAGCGCGCGAAGACAAGCGTGTGGACCACCGCTCCGGCGTAAGCCAACGACTGCCGATCACGACGATGGAAAGCGTGGTAAGCAGCGCGGAGCAACGGGCCGCCCGGACCGGCGAAACCAGTGTCGTTGCTCGCGTGACGGATGTGTACGCCGCACTTCCCGCAATCACCGGCAAACTCGAACTCGAGTACGAAGGCGAACTCAAGGGAGCGGAAACCATTGCCCGCGAACTGATTCGGGCGGCAATTGGCCGCGTGTTCAGCAAGCACTTTGCCGATGTCAATTTCCAGCAGACCATACAGTGGTTCGAGGTTGGCGGCGAGCTGAAAGTGCCAGACCTAGTCACCACGGGCCAGCGCTTCCGCCAGCTTTGCCAGGTGCAGCACTTGATGGAGCACATCGGAAAGCTCGGCGTCACCAATCGCAAGAACGAAGGGGCTGTGGCGGCTGCAGCGGAGATGATCCTCGAGGGCCTTTGGGCTCACCGGCGCATCGGCCGTAGCGAAGAGCGCGGCTTTTATGCAGAGAAGCCGCAGCGCCCTGCGGAGCCGCGTGAGCGAGATTTTACCAACCGGCCGCCGCGGCGAGGTGGGTACAACTGAGGCGGGGGCGCTTCGTTCTGGCGACTGCTGAGGTCACGCGATGAAGGTAGTGAGGTACGGAAAATATACGGGCGAGCCCGCCGACGCCGTCGATCTCGACGAGTTGATGATGCGGCTTGGCGATTTTTTTCTTCAGAGTGGCTTCGAGTCTCAATACTATGGCCTCTCCGAATTTGACGCGGCGCACTCCATGGAGGCGCTCCGCGACGCCATCCTTCGCGCGCTTCAGGAGGGTGAACTGCTGCCGGAAGACCTGCTCAGCGACGAACTCCGTGAAATGCTGCAGGACCCTGGCGCACTGAACAATCAGGAGGTGCGCGACTTAATTGACAAACTCATCGAGCGCCTCGCGCAAGAAGGGTTCATCAATCCTCAGCAACCTCCGCAGGTGACGCCTCCGCCGGACACCACTCCGGGCGGTCATCTGGGTCAAGCGCAGGAACGTAACACCGAGGCGCGATTTGAAATCACCGACAAAGCTATCGATTTTCTGGGATTCAAGACGTTGCAGGATTTGCTGGGCTCGCTCGGGCGCAGCAGTTTTGGCAGACATGATACGCGGGACCTCTCCACCGGGATCGAGTCTGGCGGCATATCCCGGCCGTATGAATTCGGGGATGTCTTGAACCTCGACATCAGCGAAACCATTTCCAATGCCATCCGCCGCGATGGAGCCAAAGTCCCTATCGACTTGCAGTATCGCGACTTGACGGTTCATCAATGCGAATACCAGAGTTCCTGCGCTACGGTGGTGCTGCTCGACTGCAGCCACAGCATGATTCTCTATGGCGAGGACCGCTTTACCCCTGCGAAGCGCGTGGCCATGGCGCTGTCTCACCTGATTCGGACGCAGTACCCGGGCGACACGCTCAGTCTTGTCTTGTTTCACGACTCCGCCGAGGAGATCCCGCTGTCACAGTTGGCGCGCGTGCAGGTCGGCCCATACTACACGAACACGCGGGAAGGACTGCGCCTGGCGCAGCGCATCCTGCTGCGGCAACGCAAGGACATGCGGCAGATCGTGATGATCACGGACGGCAAGCCTTCCGCGCTCACGCTTGAAGACGGCCGGATCTACAAAAACGCGTTCGGGCTTGATCCTTTCGTTGTCGGGGAGACGCTTGAAGAGGTGAACAAGTGCAAGCGCGCGGGCATCATGATCAACACCTTCATGCTCGCTACGGATTACAGCCTGGTGCAATTTGTGCAGAAGATCACGCAGATGTGCCGCGGGAAGGCCTACTTCACCACGCCCTACACGCTGGGGCAGTACTTGCTGATGGATTACATGCAGCGTAAGACCAAGACTATCCATTAACGCGCTTCTCGGTTCCGAAGGCCTTTGCGCTAAACTATGGAAATGAGTTGGCGGAAAAAGTTCGCTCGAATGATTGGCCTGGAGGCGCCTTTGACTCGCATCGAATCGGGAATGGATGCACCGAATTTTTCATTGAAGGCCGTGGATGGCAAGGAGTATTCGCTCTCAACACTGCTTGAGCGCGGCCCCGTGGTCGTGGGATTTTTCAAAATTTCGTGTCCTGTCTGCCAGTTCACTTTCCCGTTCTTGCAGCGGATCGCTGAACGCTTCGCGGGCAAGAGCGGTTCCGTCATTGGCATTTCTCAGGACGACGCCCGAAGCACAAAGGAATTCAATCAGGAGTATGGAGTGAAGTTCCCCACGCTGGTGGATGACCCCGGTTATTCCGTTTCCAACGCCTACGGGCTGACGAATGTTCCTACGGTGTTGCTGATCGCGCCGGACGGAAGGGCAAAAGTGAGCTTTCTGGGATTCGACAAGGCGGGGTTGGAGAAGATCGCCGACGAACTCGCCCCGCACGCAAGAATTTCCGCCTCGCCGCTTTTTCGTCCCGACGAGGTCATTCCCGATTACAAGCCTGGTTGAGGGTCAAAGAACTAGGTCCGGTCCGGACCTGAAGACCAATCAAAACTCCTGTTCTACGCGCAAAAGATTTTCTTTGTGCTTGGGCGGTTTCTTGCGTTTGTCTTCGACAACGCGAGTTGCCGCCGGGGCAAGGCCGGATTGGCGGGCACGGCGCCGCGCTTCCGTACCCTTATCGAGCTTTTTCCTGCGGGACTTCATGGTCGGGTCCTTTGTCCGTCACGTCCAGAACGACTCCGAGAACCAAGTGCAGCAGCTGCGTGACGGTCTCACATCCGCAAGGCAGCCGTCAGAACGCGAAGGTTACTTGCAGGTCGATACGGCGGTTGGCGCTCTGGGTGTTGAACGGGCCGCCGGCCAGTGAGTTGGATTCCCCGAAGATTGGCGACTGAATGTTTCCTATGGGCGTGCCGAGGTTGACGTTGTTGAACGCGTTGCGGACATTTACGCTGAACGTCAGGGCGTAACGTTTGTTGGTCGCGCCTGCGTCCATACCGCGGCCTCCGCCAGGTCCGCCCCGGCCAGGTCCGCCGCCTCCCGGACGGCCAAATGTTCCTCCACCCATCGGCCCGCCACCCCCGGCACCGCCGGAACCTTCCAGAACCGGTCCAAAGCCGAAAGTTTTGCTCAAGCGGAAATTGAGAGCAAAACGACCCGGGGCCTCAGCTATGTTAACCGGGATAGGAACGTAGCTCTGGAAGTCCTGGGGAGTCGTGGGCGTGAACATGCATCCGTACTTCGTGGAAGTATACCCGAGTCCAGTACACGCACCGGTTGCAAATTCCGGGCGGGAGTTGAACGTGCTCGACTGATACGGGTCGTTTCCGGTTGTAATGTTAAACGGGATACCGGAACTCGCGACCAAGAATGGGCTGAACCGGAAACCATAGGGCATTCCGATGGTCCCGCCCATGAATAGGCGATGCCGAACGTCGAAACTCGCTCTCCCATAATCCATCTGCACATGGCCGGGAACGGATGCGAGGCTTCCCGCTCCTGACGTATCACTGTCGGCATAATTCAGAGTGTAGAATCCGAAGAGGAACAACTTCGTCCCCATCCTAATGCTGCTGTTGAGGATGAGCTGGTTCTGCTTGAATGTTCCTTCCGATTGGTATTGAAAAATATTCTCGTCGAGGGATTGCGGGCGTTGATCCAGGACGGGATTGTAGGCGTTGAGATTATCGGTAAAGAATTGGTGAACGCCGCGAGAATTCAAGTAGGTGACAGCAAGGTTGGCGACCTTGGTCAACTGGCGTTCGAGCGTGACTCCGGTCTGAACCGTGTAAGGAGCATGCAAGCTCAAGTTCGGTTCATAGATGGTCGCCGTCGTTGACGAAGTGAGCTGAGCCGGGGGCAGGGGCGCATCGGAGATTTGAAACGCCGGATTCACGATTTGATAGGCGACCTGATAACCCTGCTGAGAGGTTCCGCCCTGTCGTTCCTGCTGCAACACTTGGTTGTAATTGAAACGGTCGTAGAACAAACCAAAGCCGGCCCTCAGGATGGTCTTAGGTGGATTTTTGGGAGTTCCGCCAATGCCCCAGGCGAACCCGAGTCGCGGGGCAAAATCGGCTTTGTCGCTGAAATCGTTCTGCGTTTCGAAGCGCAGGCCGTAACTAACGGTGAAATTCGCCCGCAGTTTCCAATCGTCCTGCGCAAAAAGGCCCGCGTCCAACCAGTTGACGTCAAACGAGGATTTTCCGGCAGTCTGGGTGTAGTACGTCGGGGTAATGCCGGCCACTTGTTCGACGAACTGCTGGTATTGGTCGATGTTACTGAAGAAGAATGAGCCGTTGTAATTGTTGAGGTTTGTCGTGACGTCTCGGGTCGAGCGGATCCTGCCGCCGAATTTCCAGGAGTGCTTGCCATAGTTCATATAAGTGGTGTTCTGGAACTCGATGCGGTTCTGAAGATCGGAACTGTTGCCGCCCATGCCGCTGCCGTTGCCGGTGAATGCGCCGCCAACGCTGATGGTGGTTGAAGTGTTGGTTGGCGTGTTCTCGCTGCTATCGTGAACATACTGGAAGCGGCTTTCGTTGATGACGTGTGCCCCGATGACCTGGGTATCGGTCGCCTGAACCGTGTGCTCGGCGCTGTGATTCTTAGTACCGAGAGCTTGCAAGGTGAATTGTCCGACTTCGCTGTTGGTTTCGGTGTTGTGCCAATACTGATAGCGGGCGCTCAGGGTGTTGTTCGGAGTCAACTGATAATCGAGCCGCGGGCTCAAGTTCGTCCTCATTTCCGGATTTGAGACCGCGGCGCTATACGGCACGATGTTGTTACTCGCATCGAGGACGGTCGCGCTGACGATTCCCAAGTTCTGGATGTCGCGATTCTCCAGATTGAAGAAGTAAGATGCCTTCTTGCTCAGCGCCCCGCCTACGTTTCCGCTGAAATATGTCGTGTGGTAGGACGGAGGCTGCGTGCCCTGCGGCAAAAGCTCGAACGGATTTCGCGAGTTGAAGGACGAGGCATTTCCGCTAAACATTACCTGGCCGTGAAGCTTGTCGGTTCCGGGCTTGGTGAAGATTTCTATACGTCCGTAACCCAACCTGTCGTACTCGGACGAGAAAGGATTCTGATTGATACGGATTTCGCGGATGGAGGCTTTGGGGGGCAGTTGGCCGGCCGTAAATCCGTCAATGTAGATTTGCCCACCATTGGGCCCGGCGGATGGGCCAGCCAGAGCTTGAAGTTCGGACTGCAATTCGTCCGGATCGTCGGAAAGCGCTTCCAGATCCTTACCTTGAAGAACCACGGTGTTGGCGTTGCCGGCGGGATTGACGTCCACCTGAGTTGTGGTCGAGTTTACCTCCACCTTTTCCTTCTGCTCCTCGAGGCTCAATTGAATGTTCACGCGAGTGATCTGCCCCGCGGTCACGGCAACGCCGCTTTTTGTGAACATCGAAAATCCTTGGGCAATGGATTTGATTTCGTAACTACCTTCGGCCAAATCCTTGAACTCGTAGATTCCTTCTTTGTTCGTGACCGTATCCATGGCCGCGCCGGAGGGCGTAGTCAACAGAACCGTCGCTCCCGCTACCGCTCCGCCCGATGGATCGGTAACCTGGCCGCGCAGAATTCCCCCTGCGTTTTGAGCCGCAACCAAATTCGCGGTCAAGAAAATCAACATGCACGCGATACAGAATGCGCGCCCAACTGTTTTCCAGTGATTCACTCGCATTAATTCCTTTCGTGTCGTTTGTGGATTAGACGCTCTGGTGCTCTCATGGCGTGCCAGCCTCGGCGGCCCCGCCCTGACTGAGGCTCCACGGACTAAGAATGGAAGCCACCTGTCCTTGGGAGGAACCCTGGAGGATTGGCTCGACTCCTCCGAGAAGTGTGATTACCGTGGCTGGGCCGGTACCCTGGCCCGACGTCGCCACAATCATCACGGCATCGCCCTTCTGAAAATCGCTTAATGGACTCGCCGGAAGCCGGCTCAGCAACTGCTGAACATCACCACCGCCAGTTCTAGGGGGACCGCCCATGCCCCCGCCGGCACCTGGATAGGCGCCCGGGTATCCACCCGCGCCGGGCCTGCCCGACGCGGAGGGTGCTGTTGCCGCCTGCCCTGGAGCGCCTGGGGCCCCGGCGCCGCCATTCGCGTCCGGGCTGATGCCTTTCAGCCGCATTGCGATGCGCTGCGCGATGGGCTGCGGCAGCTTCCTCATTTGGGAATCAGCGGTAACCTTCAATTCCACGTTTTTCTTCGTCGCCAAGTCGGATACCGTGAGCGTGTCCCCAGTTGCACTGATCGAAGAAATAGTCCCCGCAACATTGCGGAACAAGCCGGAAACCACTTCGTCCGCGGTGAATTCCTGGCCGTCCGGGCTGCGTGCGCCGCGCGCGCGGAGTTGATCGCCGGCTTGAATTTCGGTAAGCGGCGCGACCTTGGCCTCATCAAACTTCACCGAGCCCGGAGCATAGCGCCGAAGGATGGTCCCCGTCGGCGCATGGATCAGAACGTCCTTGGTGCCGGTGGCCGAGAAGATGCTGATGGTGATGGCTGCATTCCCCGTGTCCACACTCTTCACCAACCCGCCGATGCCGTGCCTCTGCCATTCCTCCCGTTCCTTGGCCTGTTTCTCGGCAATATCTTCCTTCTTCATCGCGACAACCGTGGTGGCAAGGAGCGTGCCCGCCTCATCGCCGGGCTTCCCGCGGACCAAGACGCGGTCGCCCGGTTGCAACCCCGTTAACTGCATGGCCGTGGCCTCTTTCAGGTCATGGGATCCAGGGGGCACGCGCAACACTCTTATGTCCGGCAAAAGCTGCACCTTCAACTCCAGCCCGCCGTCGGTTTTCAGCACCAGCAAGTTTCCGGAAATGGATTTAATGGTGCCGACCGCCGGCGGCGCTTTTTGAGCTGCCGCTTGGGAATCGGCCTGCGCTCTCAGTTGCGGCGCAGCGCAAAGGACTGCAAGTATTCCCAGTCCAGCCCAGGCTAGATAGCGGCCATGCCAAGCCGGTTTGTTCGCAGAAAAATCGCCCATCAAGTTCTCCTGTCTGTACCCCGTCATGTCGAATCGACTTGGTGGGATTTCAGAGCCAATCTGGACACACGTCGCTTTGCCAATGCAAACGTCGCTAGCCTTTAGACGCATCCCACCCCTGCAATCGTTACACGAGATTTGCTCTCGAGTCCGTCTCACCAAGCCACCTGGGACCACCCATCCGCGTCACGACTGAAAGCCAAACCCATGGCAGATCCCTGGCCAAACTGTAGGGCTAGGCAACGTCTGGTGCACCAGGTGTCCAAAGATTCTGCCACGAAGCCAAAGAGCACAGAAGTAGTTTCCGGCCAAGCACCAACCGATGTCCAGCGGCCAATCATTCGCGACAGTTCATTGATGGTCTTTGCAACACCAAGCGAACCGGGACGTGAGGAAGACCGGAGCGACCCTTCAAATTCATCCGAGAGGGAAGTCCACGCCGTTTTTAGGTCGAATCAAAGTTGCGTTATGCTCGTAAGCAGCTGCAAGTGCAAACCCTACCGGTCAGGTCCAGATATGCGAGCAAGGCGAATGGGTCGAGCGACCCCTTCGCTGTGACTGCGGAGGCAAAAATGAAATCGTCAATGAGTACGTCCATGAGGCGTGAGTTCCTGAAAGATTCCGCGGCGCTTCTTGCTTTAGGGATTGCGGGGCCCGCAGGAGAGTTGACGGCGCTCAGCGATGAGCCGGCGACAGCGTTTTTTGCCCGTCAGAAGCAGCGCCGGAAGGAACTATGGGATTTGTTGGGCGATCTGCCATGGCAGCACCGCCCTTCGCCCCCAAGACTTCTCCGCACGGAAGAGCACGAAGGATACAAGCTGGAGCGCTTGGTGCTGGACCTAAACGGATTCGAGCCGGTTCCTGCGATGCTGCTGATTCCCAACAAGCTCCAAACCCCTGCCCCGGGATTGCTCTACATTCACTGGCATGGCGGGATGTACGACCTCGGTAAAGAGCAACTGCTTCGCGGGGTGGACGTTCAGCCGCCCTATGCGCCAGTCTGCGCCGAGAAGGGTCTCGTTACGCTGGCAATTGACAGTTGGTGTTTTGGAGAGCGCAAACATGAGGCAGACGGGCACAGAGGAGAGGAAGACGGTTTCAAGCTGATGCTATGGAAGGGCCAAGTGCTCTTCGGAATGATGATGTTCGACGAATTGCGCGCTCTCGAATATCTGGCCAGCCGGCCGGAAGTTGATAAAGGGCGACTGGGGGCGTTCGGGATGTCCATGGGAGCGACAAAAGCCTGGTGGCTCGCGGCGTTGGAGCCCCGGGTGCGGGTCTGCATGGACGTTTGCTGTCTCACGGACTACGACGAGCTGATAAGGAATCACGGGCTTGAGGAACACGGAATCTACTATTACGTTCCGGCCCTGCTGAAACACTTCCAGACAGCGGATATCAACGAACTGATTGTGCCGCGGCCACGGCTAAGCGTGAATGGACGACGTGACCCACTTACTCCCCCGAGAGGCGTCGAGAAAATCCGTGACCATCTCATGCCGCTTTACCGGGCCTACGGGAAAGAGTCCGATTGCCGGATTGAGATGTTTGATTGCAAGCATGAAGAGCCGCCGGAAATGAGGGCTCTGATCTTAAAGTGGATGGACGAACATCTCGTACAGAGAGCGGCCAATTCAGCAGGCACCTAAAAAGTATTGCGGCTAACAAAGCTAGTCTTTACTCGGGCTCGGAGGCTAGCGCATACACATCCTGAAGGCCGGTGTCGCGCAGCAGCAACGGAGAATCGTTCGGATCGAGTCCCATCCAGTCGTCCCAATATCCCGTGGGCCGGAAATCTTTTAAGTCGGCAACCCGTTCCAGCTTGGAGTCGCTGACCCGCATTCGGACGACGGCTGGTTTCTCCGGCCAGCTGAGGAGATAAAGATACATTCCGTCCTTCGACCAGTTAGGGAAGCTGACATTTCTCTCCTGGAAAATGTCAGTCCACCTCTGCTTGGCCTGATCAAACAGCACGATGCTCTGGGAATTCGACCGAATGGCCGCGATGTATTTTCCGTCAGGCGACCAGCGAGGGGAGAACAATTGTTCGGACCCCGGCACGGAGGTGACATTGCGCGATTTCAGATCCACCACTCGGACCCCAACCTTCGCTGCGGCATACGTCGCGCCAAACACGATCGAGCTTCCGTCTGGCGACCAGTAGGGATCCGCCTCGGGGTGATCGTCGTCCGGCAACAACTCCTGTGGGCCTCCGATTTCCGGAGAGACCAGGTAGATTTTCGACGGCCTTCCCGGCGTAGTGGAGAAGAAAGCGATCCATTTTCCATCCGGAGACCATCGCGGCATAGAAGCATACAGCGGCGGGTAGCTAAGTTGCAGCCGCTGGCTGCCGTCCAATTTGCTCCGCCACAACGCGCCCTCAGGGAAGGTCACGTATGCGACCCATTGGCCATCTTTCGAAAAACAAACATGTTCAGCGGAAATCCCGGCAAGGAACGGCACAAACTGGCCTGTATGGGCGTCAAAGCGAACCAGTTCGCCTCGCGGTCTTCTTCCCATGACAAAGAGTTTCTTGCCATCCTTGCTGGACAGAGGCGACGAAAGCGCAAGGGGTCCGGAAGTCAATTGCACCGGCTCGAACGTCGTTTTGCCCAGTCCCAGCCAGCTGCTTTTTTCGCGAAGCTCCCAAATGTTTCCTTCGGAAGAGAACAAGAAGTGTTTCCCGCCCGGAGTCCATACCCCGCAACACTCGGAAGGCGGATTGTGCCAGCCATCGAGCAAGGGGCGAGGATTTTTGCCGTCCGGCGAAACCTGCCAGAGCGATGTGGCATTCGTTTTCTGGTCCAGGAGAGTGAAGCGAAGCACGTTAGAGTGCGGCGACCACTGAGGGGAAGCCACCCATCCGGGCATGCTCGCGAGGAGGTGCGAGTCTGTCGCATCACTTTTCGCGAGATACAAATTGTTCCCCTTCGCGTAGACCAACCGTTTCCCATCTGGCGACCATGCTCCAGCGTGGCCGAGCGCATCACTCAATCGCCGCGGCAACCCACCTAGAACCGGCAAAGCCCACAAGGGGCCATCGAATGCCGTGCCCGGTTCGTCGGACACCAAAAGGGTCGAGCCGTCGGGCGAGACGTTCAGGATTTGCATGCTCAGCGAGGGAGCGGAGAGGGGCACGACTTCTCCGCCGCTAACAGATACCTGGCCGATGGAGGATGAACCCGGCGAGAGGGCGGAGCTATATTGGAGGTAGAGTCGCGCGCCATCCGATCCCGCGGGAAGCTTGGCGCGACCATCGTTGGTGATTTGCGTTGCCCCGGCGAGTTTCAGCGGAGGCGGCGGAGAAGAGAGAATGTAACCTAACGCCGCGATGAGAATGATTGCCGCTCCACCCGCTCCTGCAAACCAAGGCCAACGGACAGTTTTAGGTGGGGTTTTGACCGAGGACCTGGCGCCCGCGGCCCGTGCAGTGTCCAGCCTCCGATCGCGCGCCGGTATTTCCACGCTCAGCCCGGACCGGCTTGTTCCAGACAGCGCGACATCCACGTCGCGTCTGAGGCGTTGCAGGTCGGCCCTCATTTCGGCCGCGCTCTGGTAACGCAAGTTCCTGTCCTTTTCGAGCGCTTTAAAGATGATTCTCTGGAGCTCCGCCGGCAATTCCCGATTCAACTCCAATGGAGGGACGGGTGTTTCGTTAAGGATGGAGGAAAGGATGACGCCAAGGCTCTCGCCGCGGAACGGGAGGCGCCCCGTGGCCATCTCGTACAGAACGACACCAAACGAAAAGAGGTCGGTGCGGGCGTCGAGTTCTTTCGCGCGCACCTGCTCAGGCGACATATACGAGACCGTACCCATAGTGGAGCCTGGATTTGTTAGGTGATAATCGCCATCGAGCATGCTCGTTACCGTTTCGCCGGATTCCATGGCGTTTAGGGAACTCGGAGGAGACGGTACTTTGGCTAATCCGAAATCCAGAATTTTGGCGTGTCCCCGTTTCGTGAGGAAGACATTCGCAGCCTTGATGTCGCGGTGAATGATCCCTTCGGAATGGGCGGCTTCGAGGGCGTAGGCGATCTCGAAGGCGACGGAAAGAAGCAGCTCAGTCTCCAACGGCTGGCCGTTGATCCGGTGCTTCAGAGTCGCGCCATCCATGAACTCCATGGCGATGAAGGGACGATTGCCTTCCAGCCCGATTTCGTAGATGGTGCAGATATTGGGATGGTTCAGCGCCGAGGCGGCCTGCGCTTCGCGCTGAAAGCGAGTGAGGGTGTCGGCGTTTCCGGCCACTTCATCCGGCAGGAATTTCAGAGCAACGAAACGGCGCAGGTCGGTGTCCTCAGCCTTATACACCACACCCATCCCGCCGCCGCCGAGCTTCTCGAGGATGTGATAGTGCGAGATGCTCTGCCCAATGAGTGATGGAGTTTCCGCCATTAGGCGAGCATCTTAGGATGCGAGTTGGTGTAAGTCAACGAAGCGGCAGAATTTGCGGTGCAACACTCCTGCGTTGGACAAAGGAATTGCCTTGCATGAGAAGGCAAGATGGGGCATCTCCACCCTACCTGCGAAGCGAGTCGAGGTAGAATCCACTACATCATGAAAGCCTTGAGTTCCGTGTTCTTTGTCGCTGCGCTCACGTTTGCCGTGTGGCTAACTCAAGTAGGGGCGGGCGGCCCCGACATTCAAAAGGAAGTTCTTGTGAAGATGCGCGATGGGGTGACTCTTCGCGCGGATGTCTGGCTGCCCGACATGAAAGGCAAGTTTCCCGTTCTTGTCTATCGCACCCCGTATGGGAAAGCTGGCGCCGCAAAGGAATGGAACACGTTCGACAAGGCAGTAGCTCGCGGTTACGCCGTGGTTATTCAGGATGTCCGCGGGCGCTACGCTTCTGAAGGTGAGTTTGACCCGTATCGGAATGAGGGCCGCGACGGCTACGACACGATTGAATGGGCTGCTGTCCAGCCCTGGTCGAACGGCGTGGTCGGAACGTTCGGGCTGTCCTATCCCGGCGCAGTGCAGTGGCTGACTGCGGTCGAGAATCCGCCGCATCTGAAGGCGATGGTTCCGGCGATGACCTTTTCGACGCCGCGCAACTTCTTCTACTCCGGCGGCGTTTTTGACGGTTCCTGGCTCGATTGGATTTGGTTCAACATCGCGCCCGACGCCCGCAAGCGAAGGCACCTGCCCGGCCCGGAAACGCACAAAGAAGCAGCTGCAGCATGGAAGACGGAGCACGAGCGATTCCAGAGTTTTCTGCCTCTGGCGGAGCTTCCCGACCTGAAGCAGGCCGCACCTTTTTATTACGAGTGGCTGGCGCACCCTCCGGCCAGCGATTGGTGGGACTGGGCCGAGTTGCGAGGGAAATACAATCGCACGCAGGCCGCAGTGTTGAACATTTCCGGATGGTACGACGAAGCGTACGGCCCCGACGGAGCAACTACAAATTTCAACGGCTTGCTCGCAGCTCGCAAAGGTCAACCCGATCCGCGAACGGCAACAATTATCGGACCATGGATGCACGGCGAACTCGAGCGCTCGAAATCAGGTGAACGCGAGTTCGGAAAATCGGCCGCGGTGGACTACGACGAAATCATCCTTCGCTGGATGGACCATTACCTTAAGGGTATGGACAACGGAGTCGAGAAAGATAAACCGGTGCGCATCTTCGTCATGGGCGCGAATACGTGGCGCGAAGAAGATGCCTGGCCGCTCGCGCGAGCGAAACAAACCCCATTTTATTTGTCGTCATCAAAATCGCCAGACGGGACATATTCCCTGGGTGCCGACACGTGTAAGAATTGCAGGTCATTTGCGGAGTTTTTCTCCGATCCGGCGCATCCTGTCACCGATCCCTATGACGCGTTGGGCGCACGAGATTATCGCGCTTTCGTCGGCCGCAGCGATGTTCTGGTGTTCGACACCGAGCCTCTTTCTTGGGACACCGAGGTGACTGGCCCAATCCGCGTGGAAATGTATGTTTCGGCGGACGTGCCCGATTTCGATTTGTGGGTACGCGTTCTCGACGTAACTCCCGACGGTGCCGCCTACAACCTGATGAGCCCGGGGTTGGACGTGTTGCGCGCCAGCTACCGCAACGATTCCGTGACGCCGGAGTTGCTGGAGCCAGGGAAAATCTATCACCTCGAACTGAATCGGTTGCTCACTTCGAATGTCTTTCAAAAGGGCCATCGCATCCGAGTGCAGGTTTCCGGCGCATTTTTCCCACGCTTTTCGCGAAACCTGCAAACCGGAAAGTCGGAAATCACCTCGTCCGAGACGCGCACAGGACACATCCGAATTTACACGGATGCCAAACACACTTCGCGCATTGTTCTTCCCGTGATTCCTGGTTAGCCTGCGCCGTCGAGCACAACGCGAATGGTGTGGGCCAGCGCGTCCAAGCTGAAGGGCTTCTGGAAAAAAGTGGCACTCGGGCCGAGAATGTCCGGACCTAGCGTGCGATCCGTGTATCCTGACATGAAGATCGTGCGCAGCCCTGGCCTCATTTCTGAAAGTTGCTTGGCAAGAGTCAAGCCGTTCCCACCCGGAATCACGATGTCTGTAACCAGAAGATCGATGCGGCCTGCGTAGGAGGCGCATGCTTCCAGGGCGGATTCTGAGGTTCCGGCTTCCACCACGTGATAGCCTTTTTCACGCAGGTATTCGGAAGCGATTTGGCGAAGAGCAATCTCGTCTTCCACCAACAGGATTGTGCCCCGCCCTCCCTGCGCCGGTTCGCCTTGCGCTTCCGAGCCGTGCTCGGCCGCGTGCCCCGTGATTTGGGGAAGGTAGACCTTAAACGTACTTCCCTTGCCCGGCTCACTTGAAACCGAAATGTAGCCGCCACTCTGCTTTACGATGCCGTGCACCGTGGCGAGGCCCAGGCCGGTGCCTTTCCCAAGCTCCTTGGTTGTGAAGAAAGGATCAAAAATGTGCGCGCGGACCGCGGGGCTCATGCCCTCGCCCGTATCCGTCATTGCGAAGGAGACATAGCGGCCCGGTGGAATCTCTGCGCTGTGGCCGGACGTGCCGCGGCTATCAATAACCACGTTGGCGGTCTCCAAGGCGAGCTTGCCCCCTTGCGGCATGGCGTCGCGCGCATTCACGGCAAGATTCATGATGACCTGTTCAATCTGGCCGCGGTCGGCACTCACACGTCTCAACTCCGGTTCCAAAGACAAGACGCCATCGATGTCTTCGCCCAACAACCGCGGCAACATCTTCCAAAGATCGGCAATCACCGTATTCAGATCCAAAACCGTGGGATTCAGGAGTTGCTTGCGGCTGAAGGCCAACAGTTGCCTGGTTAGCGCAGCGCCCCTTGCGCTGGCATCTTCAATCTGGCGCGCATACCGAACGACTTTGTCTTCATCGTCTTTTGAGGCCTGGAGCAATTGCGCGTTGCCGCTGACGACCATCAGCAGATTGTTGAAGTCATGCGCCACTCCTCCCGCCAACCGACCCACGGCCTCCATTTTTTGGGCCTGATGAAATTCCCGTTCGAGCATCCTCTTCTCCGTAACGTCATGCATGATGGACAAAATGAACGGCTGGCCGCGCATGAGCACCAGGTCGGAAGACATCACCAGCTGCCGTTCCTTGCCCGATTTCGTCCGGAACCTAACTTCGGCTTCGCTGACTTGCTGGCCAGCGCGAAGTTTCTCGACGATGGGAAGACGCTCTTGCGGATCCACCCAGATATTGAGATCCAAGGCGCTCTTCCCAATCAACTCCGACCGCCCGTATCCGAGGACGGCGAGGAAAGCATCGTTGACCTCCGAATAGGTCCCGTCGTCCAGGGACGTGACGGTGATTGCCGCCGGGCTGGCCTGAAAGGCGATGCGGAAATTGGATTCCGCCTCGAGGCGCTCCCTGTCGGCCTTGTGGGCAGTGGCGCCGCTTTGCGCTTCCCGAAACTTGCTGAGGGCAAGGCGCGCGCCAAATGCCAGGATGGAAATGCCGAGAAAGGTGAAGCTCAGCTTGCGCCAGAAAGGACCAAGTTCGGCGGCTTGCCAAAGGACGATCAATGGGGCACCGGCGAAAATGGCGTTTTCAAGGAGCATGCTGGCAAAGCTCCTCTCGCGATGCAAGGAAGGATAGAAGCCAGCGCGAGGCTGCCAGCGCAGTGCCCAATAAGCGCCTACCAGATGGGCGACAGTCCACCAGAGATCGAGCCATGTGCCGCTCGCGGTTTGGCCATGGAGTTGAGCATAGGCAGTGACGATGGATCCGAGGGTGAGAATCGACAAATAGGAGGTGAAGCCGAGATACAACCAACGAATCTGGGGGGTAGGCGCGCGCTTAGCCTGCAAAAAGGCAAGACCAAGAACGGCCAAATCCTCTCCAATTTCCACTTCAGCCGACCGGAGTAACGCCGTCAGCGAGGTCTCGTGCAGCGAGGGAACGTAAAACCAACCGATGTAGATCAAGGAAAAGATGATGATGAGCTGAACGAAATCGAGGAGGGAGGCGAGATCAAAATGCTTGTCCTCCTCCTTCTGGTCGAGCAAAAGCGCCATGGCGAGGAAGAGGGAGCGCGTGGTCACCAGAAAGGGGAAGATCGAGTCGCGCGGGGGCTCGGTGTGCCGGAAGGACTCGTAGTAAACCCAGCCCATGTCGGCGCATGCCCAGACCAGAAACCCGCAGGCAATCAGGATCCAGAACTGATGAATGAACCCAGTGCCACGCCGGCTGGCACGGAAACACAAAAAAGCCGCCAACCCGGCAGAAAAGATTTGTAGGAAGTTCGCAATGAAGGAACCGAGAGGACTTACGCCAAGGAAAACTTCTTGAATCAGATGAAGCGCAAGGATGACCAGGGCCGCAGTCAACAACTTACGTTGCTTCGTCATCCGTACCCTCCTCAGACGCGGTCACAGGTTGCCCTGCTAACCTGCATTACGCCCAGGAGCGAGTGGCTATTCCAGCCAGTTCCACAAGGTCTGAGGTGCCCGTGAGAACTGTTGTCTGTGGCAAGCAGCAAGAAGTAAGACAGATTTAACTAACTTACACTATCCATCAATAGCGTCAATTCAAATCCCATCTGAAATTTCCCGGCGAATTCAGGGGAGGCACGCTCTGCGGAAGGAGCCGTGACTGGCGCATGCAGCACGCGCACGCTAAGCGTTTAAATTAGAGCCGGTCCGCGATAGGTGGCCCAGCCGTGTCATGGTGGGTCTTGCGGACGATGCCGGAAACTCTCCCAGACGCTAAATCTGTTCGACAGCGGGCATCAAAACGGAAGGAAGACGGGCTGATTGCGAGCGGCCATCTGCGCCCCTTCGGCCTCTCGGACAACCTGGCGGATGAGGTACCTGCCCGGCTTTAGATCAAAACTCGTTTTCACGACCAACCCGACTTGGGTCATTTTCGCGTAGGTGTCATCCAGGAGGCGCATCTGCAGGACCTTTTCCGAGCCGGTCACGTAGTTTCCGTTCTCATCGAAGATCACGGTGGCCAGGGTCAAGTCGTCCAAGTTGCGCCCATCCGCTTTGCGGAAGGGCACGCCCTTAACGTCAATGTGCGACACCACGCTCAGAAGCCGCTGGTTGGTACTCGAGATGAAATACTGGGTCTGCAAATCCACGGGCAGCTCTTGAATTTCCTCTTGCGAGAAGACCGCGTCGGCGATTTCCTGCTTGGCCTGTGCCAGGGGGTCATCCAGTTTTCTCGGCGCGAAATAGCCGCGGCGCGCTTGAATGTTGTACTTCTGCTTGGTCGTCAAGGTCACCTTGATGGAGTGAAACTTGCCGTCCATCCTCTGGTTTTGCGGAGAAAAACTTAGCACGTAGGAGACTTCGGGAGCTTCGCCGGCGCGTTTCAGTCCACCGGCCAGATCATTCGAACTGTGAAAGAACGATCCGCCAGTTCCGTACGCGAAATCCTCGAGCACGATGGCGCTTTCTTGCTGTTCGGCGAGCCGATATGTCACCTTGAGACCCGCCGTCAGTCCCGTATCGGACAGGCGTTGCGAGGCATCCCCCGCGACATTGGGCGTGTACAGCCCTCGGGCATCCAGTGTATTGATTGTGACCGCCGCGCGGTTGGCGCGTTCGACAATATCCATCTCGTCGCTGTGCTGCA
>DASPTY010000090.1:0-2627 GCA_035623175.1 Candidatus Limnocylindrales bacterium
AGAAGCGCGAACTCGCAAAGACCCTCGGCTTCAGACACTGACGAAGACCATGGCTGAGGCAGACAGCGTCGAAAAGCACCGGCTGCGGAAAGAGTGGGATGAACTTTTCAAGGTCCTGCACTCGGAGAAGCTCGGCGAGGTCGCAGCCGAATTTGACCGCGTTCACAGCGTGCATCGAGCCTTAAAAGTCGGAGCTCTTCATCACATCTTGCCGCCAGCGAATCTACGCTCCTACCTGATTAACGCCGTTGAACGCGGTACTACCGGAGAGAAAGAGCCGCAAACAGTGGAGATTCAAATGACCCAGGCAGCAATGGCAGCGCACGCCTGACGAAGGCATTTCCGATGGACGTGTATTGGCTCGAACAAACGCAGGCCGACATGCCAAGCTCGGAGGATTGGCTAAGCGACAAGGAAACCCATATCTTGCGTGGTCTGCGTTTTCCAAAGCGCCGCGCGGACTGGCTGCTGGGTCGCTGGACTGCGAAGAACGCGCTGGCGATTTCCCTCGATCTCTCCACAGAACCACAGACACTCAAACAGATTGAGGTTCGCCCCGCCATTTCTGGCGCGCCGGAGGCTTTTCTAAGAAATCAGCCCGCCGGCGCAACAATCTCGCTTAGCCACCGTGCAGGCATCGGAGCTTGTGCCGTCGTTCCCTCTCGGGTTCTGTTGGGGTGTGACCTGGAGAAGATCGAGCCGCGCAGCGATGCTTTCTCTTCTGATTATTTTACGGCTGAGGAGCAAGGTCTGATTGCAAACACGGATAACCGCGACCAGCTTGTCGCTTTGCTCTGGAGCGCCAAAGAAAGCGCCCTAAAGGCTCTTTGCGAGGGTCTTCGACGGGATACTCGCAGCGTGACCATAAGCGTTCCAGGCCTGCCATTGATTCGAACTGCGCACCCACAATGTCCCGGTCAAGAGCAGTTCGCCTCTGATCTTCCCCAATCCGAAGCTACCAACTGGAACGCTCTCCAGGTCCACATTGCCAATGATCAGAGCTTCACAGGTTGGTGGATGGAATCCGGCGGTTTTGTACGAACTTTGATTACAGATCCGCCGCCAAAACCACCGGTTCTTCTCAAGCGAGAGTGTTACCTGGCCAGATAAGGAAAAGTGCGGGCAGATAGAAGGGTCACGCGCGTTACCGGTGCTTATGCGGCTTCCTTCGCGTGCAGAGATGGGGGCAACGGACTTGCTCTCTTGGGCGTCTCGCCTTTATTCGATTCAGGAGTGGCGACGGTCACAGGCTCGACCGGCTCGTGTTCTTCCGTCTTTGCTGCACACGTTGCCCTTCTAGTCTTCCGCGCCTTGATCTTAGCGGCAGACCGCTTCAACTCGTCAAAGGACAGTCCCAGAAAGTCGCGCAAGCGTTCCACGTCCGGCGCAGCTTGCGTGTCGGCAAGCAGCCCAAAAAAGAGTTTCCCATCGTAGCTGTGCACCGCGCACCCCACGCCCAGATCGTAGCCGGTTGGTACCTGTGGGTAAGAAGCCAGCATCCGTCTGCCCACGGCATAGAGCGGCGTCGGCGATCCCATCACATTTGTGCAAATCAGGTTGAAGAGCGGCACTGGCAGAATGACGTCGGGAATCCCCCGCCAGAACAGCGCCTGGAGCGGCGGTGGCGCTGCCGCAATCCACTTGGCCGCAAGCCCTACGAGCCCGGCCGCTCCGGATCGCTTCATCGCTTCGGTCCTTACCGCCACCGCCTGCAGCATGCGAATCGGACCATGGGCGTCCATCGGCAGCGCCACCGGCAAAAACGAAATTTGATTGCCCAAGTCGCCGTTCGGCCCTGCGGGCCTGACGTTGACAGGGCACACGATGCGCACCAGACGATTAACAACGGACTCTCCGTGCAGTTTGACGTAGCGGGCCAGCGCCCGCGTCAGGACCGCTAGGATTACATCGTTGACCGTGCCGCCTGCAGCCTCCCGCACTACTTTCACATCGTTGATGCTGAACTCTGTCCAGCAAAACCTCCGCTCTCCGGTACACGGTTTGTTGAAGGGAAGTCTCTCTAGGGAAGCCGCAAACTCCGGTAGCACTCCGAAGAGTCCTTTAGCGTCGCTTTGGCCCTTCCCTTGGAGGAATGTCTCAGCAAAACTCAGCAGTCCCGCCTCGAACGCGAACAATCCTCCGAGAGTGCTGTTCACCGTGCCCAAGACCTCGTCTGCCAAAGAGCGCGCTGCCACTTTGCGCCGCCGCGGGCGAATTCGTGGTGCGGGCGCGCTGTAGAAAACGTCTGGCGTAGCGTCCAACATCACCTTCATCAGCTCCATCCCTGAGATTCCGTCTGCTAGCGCGTGGTGTACCCGCCAAATGATGGCTCCGCGCCCGCCTTTCAGGCCGTCAATCACATGCATGTCCCACAGCGGTTTGTTGCGGTCAAGCAATTGACTCAAAATGCGTCCGGCGAACGCCTGCAATTCAGCTTCTCCACCTGGTGGTTCGAGTCTTGCCTGGAAAATATGCCGTCGAATGTCAAAGTGCGGATCGTCTTCCCATGTGGGAAAACCAAGGCTCCACGGAGGGATCACCGGAATTTGCGTGTAACGCGGCACGAGGTGCAGCCTCGCGTTTATGCTGGCAACGAACTCTTGAAAGGGAATGGGGCCATCAAAAAC
>DASPTY010000091.1:0-15471 GCA_035623175.1 Candidatus Limnocylindrales bacterium
TTGTGCCCTTCAATCGTGAGCCTCGATGCCGACGGAAGCATAATCGTCGGCGAGCCGGCGCGACGCAGGCTGTTGACCCAGCCCGAGCGCTCGATTTATTCCGTAAAGCGGCTGATGGGGCGTGGCCCCGCCGATGTGCAAGCCGAGTTGAAACTCTTCCCGTTTCGAATTGATCCCAACAGCAATCACGTGATTCGCGTTCAGCTGGGTGAGAAGGTCTTCACTCCGCCGGAAGTTTCTTCCTTCATTCTTCGCGAACTCAAGAACTGGGCAGAAGCCTATTTCGGGGAGACCGTGGACCGCGCGGTCATCACTGTTCCTGCGTACTTCAATGATGCGCAGCGCCAGGCGACCAAGGATGCCGGCAAGCTGGCTGGACTCGAAGTCCTGCGCCTCGTGAATGAACCGACCGCTGCGGCGCTGGCTTATGGTCTACACGAAAAGCAGCGCGGCAAAGTGGCCGTGTATGACCTGGGCGGCGGCACGTTTGACATTTCAATCCTCAAATTGATTTCGACCAGCGAAGGCGATATCTACCAGGTGCTCTCGACCAATGGCGACACCCACCTGGGTGGCGACGACATTGACAACCTGTTGCAGGCGTTTGTTCACGAGCAGGTCCTGCAGACCGACCAGATTGATTTCTCCCCGCACGGAGAACTCGCCCAGGAACTTCGGAAGGACCTCATCGCCCTGAAGCACAAGCTTTCGGAAGCGGAATCCGCCACACTGCGTTTCCCATTGCCGAACGGTACGGTCTTCGTCCATGAATTCACGCGTGGCGCGGTGGATGCCCTGATTCGTCCGGTGGTGGACCGCACGATGGGCCCTGTCAAGCAGGCCCTTACCGATGCCCACCTGAAACCTGCTGAGATGGACGAAGTGGTGCTTGTCGGCGGCACAACGCGTACACCGCTGATCCGCCGCACGGTGCAGGAGTATTTCGATCGCAAGCCGCATACCGAGTTGAATCCCGACGAGGTGGTTGCCCTAGGCGCGGCTGTGCAGGCCAACATCCTCGATCGCGGCGTCCAGAACATGCTGCTGCTGGACGTCACGCCGCTATCCCTTGGCATCGAGACCTACGGTGGCGCGGTCGCCAAGATTATTCCGCGCAATTCCACGATTCCGGCCAGCGCGCAGGAGCTGTACACCACCGGCGCCGACAACCAGACAGGCATCGACATTCACGTCCTTCAGGGCGAGCGCGAACTGGCGAAGGACTGCCGCTCGCTCGCACGCTTTACCCTGAAAGTCCCGCCAGCGCCCGCCGGCTTGCCGCGCATCGAGGTGAAATTCCTGATCGATGCAAACGGCATCCTGCAGGTTGGTGCGAAAGATATTCGCACCGGCGAACAGCACGTCATCGAAGTTCAACCCAGCTACGGCCTGAACGACAACGACATCGAGCGCATGTTGGAAGAATCCATCGAGTATGCCGAGCAGGACTTTGCTGAACGCCAGGTGATCGAGGCGCGCACGGAGTCCGAAACGATTCTCAGCGCGACCGGGAAGGCACTGGCCAATTCAAATGCTGCCGGCTTGTCCGCGCCTGAACGCGCAAAGATTGACAACTGCGTAGCGGCTCTGAAAGAAGCAGCGCAGGGAAGCGACTACAAGCTAATCCGGCAGCAGATTGACGAGTTGAATCGCGCTACGGAACATCTTGCGGAATTGCTCATGAATTCAGCGGTGCAGTCGGCCCTGGAAGGGAAAAAGCTGGCGGAAGTTTAGGGAGAAGCATATGGGCGGCACGAATCCTTACATCGAGGAAGTGAAATACAAGAAGGCCACCAGGAAGTTCAAGGTCACTTTTCTTCCCAGTGGTCAGACTGTGGAAGTCGACCCGGAAAAGTTTCCTTACGGCCACAACGGCCTGCCGGGAAGCATCCTCGACATTTCCGAAGGCTTCAAAGTGGGCTTGGACCACGCCTGCGGCGGAGTCTGCGCTTGCTCCACCTGCCACGTCATCGTGCGGGAAGGCCTGGAGTCCTGCAACGAAGCGACTGACGCTGAACTTGATGAACTCGATGAAGCTCCCGGCATTACGCCGAAATCTCGGTTGGGTTGCCAGACTGTGCCGGACGGCACGACCGACATTGTCGTCGAGATTCCCGAGTGGAACAAAAATTACGCGCGCGAATTAGACCACTGAGGAGCGTACATGCCCCACACCTTTGATTGGGACAGTCTCGACGACATCGCCATCGGCTTGACCGACCGCTTTCCCGATCTCGATCCTCTGACGGTCCGGTTCACCGACATGCACAAATGGATTACAGAGTTGCCGGGTTTCGCGGGCGACCCACAGAAATCCAACGAGAGCAAGCTCGAAGCAATTCAAATGGCATGGCACGAGGAATGGGAAGACCGCAGAAAATAAGCGGAAAGCGTGAAGTAACATCATGAATAAAGAAGAAAAGATTGCAGTCCTCAGAAAGCGCTTCGCCGAACATAATGAGGCATGGCTGGCTTGGAGCGACCAGGCTGCTGCGCTATCTGTAGATGAACTACTGATCGCAAAGCTCATTCAGCCTGACCAGGCGGACTTCGCTCGCCGAATCGTGGCTCAGCAGCTCCACGTGCTGCTTGTTTCTGGCTCAATTCCCCCAAACTGAGACACTACCGCGGAAAGGGCAGAATGGCGCAGGTCTGCCGAATCCCGTATAATTGTAAGATTGTAACTGCCTCACTGTGGCGCTATGGTGCAACGGTTAGCACGCGGCCCTTTCAAGGCCGAAATACGGGTTCGATTCCCGTTAGCGCTACCAACTCTCGCTAAATGATATGCTTGCAGCGCCAGTTTTAGGCTCATGCTTCCCGTAACGTGAACAGACTTTGTCACCCCTGAAACCCAAGATCACTGCTTCCATGACCAAGTCTCGCACGTTTTCTCTGCGCTTCGTTCGGGCGCTGGAGTACGCCGCAAAACTGCACGGGCGGCAGGTTCGCAAGCGGACCGAACGGCCGTACGTCGGGCACCTCCTCAGCGTGACCTCTATTGTGATCGAATACGGTGGCGACGAAGACATGGCCGTTGCCGGATTGCTTCACGACGCAGTCGAGGACCAAGGCGGCCTGCCGCGTCTTCGCGAAATCAGGAGAAAGTTCGGCAAGCGGGTGGCGCACATCGTTGATGGCTGTACGGATGCGTACTCCGAGCCCAAGCCGCCCTGGCTGGAGAGGAAGCGCGCTTACGTCGAACGCGTCAGCCGTGAGTCTGCGGAAGTGCGCCTGGTTTCCGCTGCCGACAAGTTATCCAACGCTCGGGAAACTCTCCATGAATTCCGCCTGCATGGTGACAGCGTGTTCGAACGCTTCGCCGGAAAAAAGGAAGGCACGCTCTGGTACTACCGCGCCCTTGTTGCTGCTTTTCGCGACGCCGGCGGCCATCCGCTCGTGGACGAACTCGATCGCGTTGTCTCCGAGTTGGAATCCCTGGTCGGCAAATCGGTGTCGCCCCGCGAACAATGACGCCAGCGCGAGCGTTGGTCGCTGAGCCACCCTCGCGCTACAATCTTTCTTCTCACAATCCCTGCTCATGAGCCCAGCCCAAAAGTCTCCACGCCCTTTCTTCACCATCGGACACTCGAATCTGGATTTGCCCGATCTCCTCGGCGTCCTGCTTCGCCATGAAATCAAGATGGTCTGCGACGTGCGCAGCCGGCCGGGAAGCTTCCGATTTCCCCAGTTCAACCGCGAGCCGCTCATGGCTCAATTGGCTACGGCAAAAATCATCTATCAGTTCTTCGGAGACCAGTTCGGTGGCCGGCCCTTGGATTCGCGCTATTACCGCCCCGATGGATTGGTGGATTATCCGGCGCGACGCAAAGCTCCCGATTTCGAGGAGGGGATGGATCGCCTGCTAGGGTTCGCCAAGACGCAAAACGTCGTCCTGATGTGTGCGGAGGAAGATCCGCTGCACTGCCACCGCTTTTTGCTCATCTGTCCTGCGCTGGTTCACCGCGGCGTGCAGCCGCTTCATCTGCGGCGCGGAGGCCTCCCGGAAACGCAGCGCGACGCCGAGGACCGCCTTCTGCAGTTGCATGGTTTTGCCGATGTGACCAGCAACTCTCTTTTCGCCCAGGGCCGCGCCGCTGCCCTCGAAGACGCCCTCCGGCTCCAGTCCGAGCAGTATGGATTCCGCACCTCTCCGGAAGCCATCGAGTACTTTTGATGGAACAACTCGACGTCCTCCTTTTCACGTCTTAACTGCACGGGAGCAGCGTCTGCCGCAAGTTGGATGGCGCTTCCCATATGGTCTACACTATCGGCTCGCGTTCCTTCATTCCGGTTCGGGTAAAAATGAGGTCTCTGCTTTGACCGCCGTCGATGCTTTCGTGATCGCTTCCGCCAGCGCCTTTGGTTCCCGTCTTGTCCCTTCCGAGGAGGTGGACCACGCTTTCGGCATGCCTTCCGGAAAATTGAAGAGCCGCGCGGGCATCCATTCGTTTGCCCACGCAGCTGAGAACGAAGACGAAGGCTCGCTCGGAGTCCAGGCATGCCGCCAGGTATTGCACAATGCCGCGGAAAAGCCCGAAGAGCTCGACTGGATTTTGGCCGCCAGCGAGACACATCACGCTTACCCCTCGCTCTCAGCCATTCTCCATGCTAGGCTTCACCTGCGTGAAAACTGTAACGCCTTGGATGTAGGCAGCGGCTGCCTCGCGCTTCTGCAGGCGTTTGCCGTCGCTCAGGCCTTGCTCGTTTCCGGCCGTGCCAAGAAAATTCTGGTGGCCACGGCCGACGTGCACAGCCGCACGCTTGGCCCGGGACGGGCTGCCGGTGAATTTGGCGGGTTGTTCGGAGACGGTGCCAGCGCTTTTCTTGTGTCCACGAAGCTGCGAGACGCGAAGAAACTCGCGTACCGGCTGGGTGAATTTTTCTTCGGGTGCGCCTCTAAGTATGCGGATGCCATCGCCATCAGCGACGCCGGCGGAGGCCGTCTCGACGTCCAATTTAATGGCGATGCGCTCTCCCGTGCTGCCGTAAACCGCATGGAGAAAGTAATCCACGAGGTCGAACATCGCAGCGGCATTTCGCGCGACCGCGTTGGAGCTTTCGCCACACACCAACCTAATCCTCGCCTCGTAAAGCTCCTTGCAAAGCAACTGGGAGTGTCCGCGAAGCATTTTCCGCCTATTGGCACGACGCGAGGCAATCTGGGCTCGTCCATGTGCGGCGCGGCACTGCACGACGCGCTGCACCATGCCGCGGCGCAATCTCCGGAGCATCGCCAGCCGGTTTTCCTCGCGTCCCTCGGTCCCGGCTTGTTGTTTGGCGGCGGCTGGATGGTCCCCGCCGGCGCTTGAAGTCACGCGGCTCTACCTAGAACGAACTTCCGAAATAAGCTGATTTATCCTTGTTCTGGAGTCTGGCGTGCCAGCTAGGGCGCAGGCCGCAATCGCGCCGTGAACTCCTGATTGACGGGCGGCACCACGCACCGTTGCGTTTGGGGCCAGCCCGGATCTGTCGTCGAGTTCCGGCAGAGCGTCACCAACGCATTACTCACTTCAGAAGGGGTGACGGCTCCATCGAGCGGTTCCGCGTAAATGGAATAGGTTCGCCCCACCGGCAAGTGGTCAATCAGGTAGCTTCCGTCGAACTGAACTGGTCCCGGCGCCGTGCAACTCCACCCTCCCAAGGTGCCCGCGATCACGGCCCCGCTCGACGCATCCACAGCGACCACGTGTGCTCCGAATATGCCTGTCACGCCTGGCGGCGAGGCGGGAAGAGACAGCGGATTTGCAGGCAGGACACGCCCCTGGATTGAACCTACGTAGACCGCGTCGTTCGGATCGCCGTAAAGCGTGCGCAATCCCGTGCGATCATCATCGCCAAGCGGCGCGTCGGGCTGCTGCGCCGTGGGTCTCACCCCGGTGAATGTTCCCGGCGCCGGAGCGAAAGGGAACATCATGGCGCTCCAAACTGCCGAATGGCTGAATCCCAAGAAATGCCCAAGTTCGTGCGTCAGGAGCGACTCCAGGTCGTAGGACTTTGGATGGGCGCTGAGAGCCGCCGGGGTCGCAAAAGTCACCATCGAGTCGCTCGGATTGAAGTATATGTCTGCATCGAGGATCTGACCGATCTCGGTGGAAACGGGACCGTTGCCGACCTGAATTCCAATGGCGTCGGCAGTGATGACCCGCGTGAACGCCAGGACACCCGGCGTGAAGGCCACGTCCGGCTGGTCGAAACAGATGGAGTTGATCCCATCCGAGCTACACGAATTTGCTGCCGCGACGCGCGTAAGCGGCGAGAACGAAGCTGGAGTCAACGTGGTACCAGCGACACCCGTCCAAACCTGGAGCGATTGCTGAATGACTTGTTCAATCTCGTTCAATTGGCCCGCCGCCGTTTGATCATTTGTCATGACTGTCTGCGGGTTGGTGCCGAAAGCCGTACTCCAACGCACGTTGATGCTTCCCGGCGCGATCCACTGGTGCGACGGCACGGGGCAAGCCGATCCACCGGAGGCGCTGGCGGGTTGGCGGACGTCCGGCACGATCTGGTTGAAGGAGTAACCGTGCGAGGCAACAACGGACCAAAGCCCGTAGAGAAGGGCGATGCAGCTCGCTGCCTGTCTTCGAGATAGGTTTCTCATCACTGCCGCCTTGTCTGCTCCTTTTTCTCTCTACCCGCTTTCGTCTACCGCTCGCGGCCAACTGGTCTTGCCGTGCGGATGCACGCTTACAGCGCTTGACGCGAAATCTCTTTGTTCATTTTTTCCAGAAACAAGTCCATGCGCAGGTCCTTCACCCCAATTTTGGTGAATTTGCCGGTTTCGGGATCGAACACGGGAATATCGGCGGAATCCTGGGTGACCGTCTCCATCCCGGTACGAGAACTCTTCCGGATTCGGAATGTTCCTTGGGTCCAACCGACGATCCGGAACTGCCTCCCAGGGTGGCCGGTCAGAAAGAGGAAGACCTCCTCACCCGGCTGAAATTCCGGAACGCCGTCAACGTGAGAATGCAAATGCTCGAACTTTCCACCCGGTGTCCGCACCACGATGTGCGCCGGCAAAAAGCCCTTGTCGCGCTGCAGCACTTCAAAGACCGTGTCCGTCCAGATTTCGCCCTCTTCCATGCGCGTGTCGGCATGGATACGGCGGACGCGCGCGATGGCGGAGGAATTCTGGACTAACTGGTAGAAACGCAACCGCGCCAGGGTTGTCGCGTGTGCCACGACCGCGATGAGCGCCATTCCGATCAGGAATAGTATCCACAAGAAGCGGCGGCGCTGTGCGTAACTCATCGAGGGCCTCCCCGATTCACTCGATTTCCAAAACGCCTGAAGCAGCGGTTCGGTCGAGATTGGCGTTCTGGACGAAAAGCGTTCGTGCGCCCGGCGCGGCAGTCGAAGGTATCTGCAGCGTCAGGTGGATGATTCCAAGTCCGGCCGGCACTTTGGCGATCACGGCCACGTCGCCCGGCCCGGAAACGGCGTAGGTCATGCTGGTGTCGAAGCCCGCCTGCGAGAAAAGACAAACGTCCGCGGTATTGCTGCCGCTCGGCGGCCGAAGCAGGGGAATCGGATTGCCCGCAAGGCTGCAAGTATTGTTCGTGGTGCTGAACGTTCCGATCGCGGCCACTTCCAGGTCCAGATTCTGGTCGCTGGAATCAATGCCGGCAGTTGTGGGCTCGACGACCGTAATGTCCTTGCCTGCGGCTGCGGAGGCCGCGCTGGATAGGCTGATGGTGTCGTCCATCGTGCTGGGCTGAACGATGACGACCTGCACCACATTGGAAGTAGTCTGGTTTGGATTCTGGACTTCGACAGGGAGCGACCCAGCCTGCGCGACGTCTGCACCTGAGATCGGTGCGGTGCAGGAATTCCCGCTGATGCAACTGGTCAGCCGGGCCGTGCCGCCGACAAGGAGTGTCGAGCCAGGGCCCGGACTGCTTGGAACAAAGCCGCTGCCATCTACCTGCAACGTGAAGCCATTCAGGCCTCCCGCATAAACGCTCGCAGGATGGAGCGACAGGATATTCGGTCCGCCCGAGATCGTGACGTTGGCGCTACCGGATTGCGTGGGGTCGTCCTGGCTGATGGCAACTACCTGCAATGCATCTGGCGTTGGTGGAACAGACGGCGCGGTGTAAGTTCCAGCCACACTTACCGAGCCACAACTTCCTGCGGTCCCGCAACTCGTGCCTTGCACTTGCCAGGTGACGTTTTGATTGGTCGTGCCGAGAATCGAAGCAGTAAAACCCTGCACGCCCAACGGCGGAAGCGTGACGTTATTCGGAAGGACGCCGACCACGACATGGTTGAGCACGGTAATCTGTGCGGAGGCGGAGAGGCTTGGATTCGCCGTGCTGCTGACTGTCACCGAAACCGGATTAGGAGTGGGAATGGCCCCGGGCGCGACGTAATCCACTTGCGTCGCACTGCCGCTTGTGAATGGTTGGCAAGGATTGGACCCTGTCACGCACATCTGGCCGACCGTGGAGTTTCCTCCGGCAATTGCATTCACGCTCCAACTGAACGACCCGCCCGAAGCGCCCCCGAGTGCCGCGGTCAGGGTGATGCGATGGTTTGCGGCAAGCGTCGCGGATGCGGGACTGATGCCGATGCTCGTGCCTTGCTGAATCGTGATGTTGGCCTGAACTTGCTTGCTCGGATCTGCCTGCGGTGTCACGGTGATCAGAACCGTGTCGGGTTGTGGAGCTGTGTTTGGCGCGGTGTACTCCGCGGTATCGGACACCGGCACTCCCCCGGCAGATTGGGTGGTCGTGACGGTCAAAACGCCGCAGGCGCTCCCCATGCAGCCGCTGCCTTGAAGCGACCATGTCAGCCCAACATTCGGATTGGAGCTGGAGACGGGAGTCAGTGTCGCGACCAGAGTGGCTGTCCCGCCCGTCGGCACATCGGTGGGAGCGCTCAATTGCAGAGTGAAATGGCTTGTAATCGTCAGGCTCGCGGATGCTTGCTTCGTGGCATCCGCGACACTTGTGGCCACCACGTTCACCACAGGGGGACTCGGCAGGACTCGTGGCGCCGTGTAGTTGCCACCGGAATCAATGCTCCCGCAAGAACCCGGGCAGGAAGCTCCGGAGAGACTCCAGCGAACACTTGTGTCCGGGCGTCCCTGGCTTGCGATGGACGCCTGGAATGCCTGCGCAGCGCCAAGCTCGACGCTCGCGGAATTTGGCGTAAGGGAAATGGAGATGTCGCTGTTGATGGTTACGCTGGCCGTGGCGGATTTGGATGCGTCGGCGTGGCTCGTGGCAGTCACTTGCACCGTCCCGCCCGATGGCAGATCTGCGGGCGCCATATAGACTCCATCGGCGGAAATCGTTCCGGCTTGAGCTGAACCTCCAGTTACGCCGTTTACACTCCAGATCACAGAAGTGTCCGAACTGTTGGAAACGGTCGCAGAGAAATTAAGTGTTTCACCGAGGAACACTGCTCCACTTGTGGGCGTGATGCTCACGGTGATGGGGGGAGGTGGCGGTGGCTGCGTTTCTGAGCCTGCGCCTCCCCCTCCACAGCCCAGAATTGACGCAACCATCGCGAGGAGGACCACAGTCAGCGCAAGTTCGTGCCGCGCATGGGAATCCTTCTGGGTCATTCGAGATGTCTCGCGTGTTTGCGGAAGGGGCCGCATGCCTCACTTCAATGCAGTCTGAGGACCAGCCACCAATTGAGGATTCGCTCGACTCCTCACTTGCGCTGTTCCCGCCGCGCCACCTGCTAACGCATAGAAATCGAGCAATTTGCAAGTCTGCAAAAGAATTTTTCGCTGTTCGTGAGAAGTGTGACTGTATGCCCTGATGTGAGACAGCAGTTCCGAACTGAAATCTTCAGCCGACGCCTTTTCCATATCGGGAGGGCGTTCCATTCAATTGACTTTCCGTCTCGCCGCTCCAATAATCCGCGCATGGCGCGCCCCGACGCAGTTCGGCGTATCAAGAGTTATTCGGCCTCGAACGGCTACGTTTACCAGTATTGTTTCTATGAAGTGAACCGCATCTCCGATGAGGTCGGCGCCATCGGCGAGTTCATCTACGCTATCTCGGCCGATCGCAAAACTTCTTTTGGTCTCCGGATCCTCGTGCGGCAGTCTGCCCTGCAAGCGTGGGCCAAGGTTAACGGGCGTACGCTCACCAGTAGCGAGGAATACGCGGTTGCCAAAATGAGGCTGTTCCAGGCCTTCGATGAGGGAGCAGTTCCTTTAACCGCGGAAGCGGCGGCTGAGGTGTCCCTGGTTGTCGACGAAAACAACCTCGAAGACCTCTTGAAGGCGCTCCAGATCTGATCGCAGGGCCGCCTTCTCTTGAACCGAAACCCCGCCCGCGGCGTCTAGTAGGTGTAACGGAGCTCATGGATGCAGGAGTTGGTTCTGAACCCGCCAGGGAGAGCCCTCGAGGGAGAAGCAGCGAGCCAGGCCGAAGAAACTGGCTTACGCCGCGAGTTTGAACTGCGGCTTGCCGAGTGTGGTCCACTGGCCTTCCGTGTAGCTCAGGGGGTTTTGAGGAATGCGGCGGACGCAGAAGACGTCGCGCAGGAGGCCTTGCTGCGTGCCTACCGCAAGTTCGACCGCCTGCGGGACGCGAACCGATTCCGCGCTTGGCTGGTGCGCATCACGTTTCGCCTGGCGCTGGATCGTTGGCGCTCGGCCCGGCGCCGCGAGCAGCGGGAGAATGCCTGGGCAATGCCGGAACGTCGGCCTGCTCCGCCTACGGCGGAAGAGCTCGCCGCGTCAAACGAATTTCAGAATCGCCTTGAGCGCGCCCTGGAGGAATTGCCGGACAAGTTCCGTATGGTCCTGCTGCTTTCCGCGATTCAGGGCTACACGCTCGAGGAAGTCTCCGGAATGCTGGGAATTCCCATGGGCACGGTGAAATCGAGATTGTTTTTTGGCAGAAAACAACTGGCGGAGAAGTTGCGATGAATTGCGAACGCATTCGTAAACAAATTCTGGAAGCTCTGGCGTCTGCCTCGGTCGAGGTCAGCAACGAGATCTCATCCCACTTGCAGGCGTGTAGAGCATGCCAGGAGTTCCACGACAGACAAGCTCTCCTCTTTCGTTCGATTGATTCGGCTGTGCGCACGCTAGTCAACGAACCTGTACCGCCTTCCCTTTTGGCGGGTGTTCGGGAACGTTTGACAAAGACAGCGCCGAGCCATGCATGGGGATATGTCGCGTCTGCGATTGCCGCCACAGCCGTGCTCGTCCTGGCCTGGTTCTTCCCAGTTTCGCTTTTTCGGCACACTCAAGAACCCAATGCTGTGCCTGCCAGTTCGGCATTGAACTATAGTGCAGTGCAAACGACAGTCCAGGAGGCAAAGCGCCCAGCGAAAAGACACCGTGCCTCCCGCTCTGAGCACCATGCGATCATTCTTCAACCCGGCCCACTTGTGACGTCCCGTTCACCCCAGCCTGCAAATTCCCCGCAAATCATCGTGGACGTCAAGGAATCACAGGCGATTTTCCTGCTCGCCAAGGCCGTCTACGAGGAGCCGAAGTGGGGGCGAGCAATGCTGAGTCCTGTGCCCGTTCCGGAAGACATTGCGCCATCAATGAAACCTGTGATGGTCCCAGATCTGGAGATTAAATCCATTGACGAGGGTGGTGACTGACCTTTCGTCTGCGCTGTGGTCCACAAAGAGAGGAATTCATAGGAGGAATAGATGAAGAAGATTGCCATCTTGAGTCTCGCGTTTGCAAGTTTGTTTGGTATTTGGCATGTCATCAGTGCGCAAGAGAAGCCCACTAAAGAAGAGGCCAAGGCCAACCCGCAGCAAGCGGTCGGGCCGCAGCTCAAAGTGCAAATTGTGTTCTCCGAATACGATGGAGAGAAGAGGGTCAAAAGCTTGCCATACACGGTGCTCGTGCAGGTGGCGCCGGATTGGCGGCGCAGCAAGTTGCGCGTCGGTGATCGGGTGCCCGTGGCTACCGGCGGCCAGAGCGGTGGTCTTCAGTTTCAGTACATTGACGTGGGCACGAACATCGATTGCGGAGCGGTCCTCGCGTCTGAGGGAAGATACCAACTTCAGATGTCAATTGAGCGATCCTGGGTGGAGGGCAATGTGGCCGTGGGACCGGGAAAGTCCAACGCATCCGAAAAAGACGAAACCGGCGAACAATTCCGAGAGCCAATAATTCGACAGTTTAAGACCGAGAATAACGTCCTGCTCCGCGATGGCCAGTCCGTCGAGACAACCTTTGCCACCGACCCGGTGAGCGGGAAAGTCATCAAGCTGGAAGTATCTCTAAGCGTAATGAAGTGAACTCCCTCAATAGGCAGAGAGCAACGCTGAGAGCGAGGGCTCCAGCACGGAATGTTGAAAACGGTAGCCGACTCTTTCCAGTTGTCGCGGCACGACGCGCTGGCTCGACAATAGCAGCGCGTCTGCCATCTCCCCCAGCATTAACCTCAGCGCAAACGCCGGGGCAGGGAACAACGCCGGCCGGCGCAGCGCCTTGCCCAGAGCTGCCGTGAACTCCGTGTTACGCACCGGTTGCTGCGACACGACGTTTATCGGCCCTCGCACCGCTCCATTCTCGAGACTGAATCGGAGGATGGACACCACGTCTTCCAGCGTGACCCAGCTCATCCACTGCTGCCCGGAGCCGATCCGCCCTCCCACGCCAAACCGGAACGGCCGCATCATCTGTGGCAATGCGCCGCCCGCCTTTGCCAGAATGATTCCGAAGCGCACCAGCACCACGCGAATCCCCAGCACTTCGGCCTTGTCTGCCTCCGCCTCCCACTCCTTGGCAAGCCCGCCCAGGAAGTCGCTGCCAGCCTGGCTCTCCTCGCTCAGAAGCTCGTCCCCTCGGCTGCCGTAATAACCGATCGCCGAAGCCGATATCATCACCCTCGGCCGCACTGCCATCTTCGCCAAGGCGCCAACTAATGCCCGCGTGCTCTCCACCCGGCTCGTGCGCAGCAATTCTTTTCGTGCACCGGTCCAACGCCCACCCGCAATCGACGCCCCGGCAAGGTTCACCACCGCGTCCGCGCCCACCGCCGCGCCTCCCAATTCTCCCGTGGCTGGATTCCATTTCACGTCGAAACCCTCGGTGCCCCGTATGGCCAATGGATTCGTGGCCGGTCGCACCAGTCGGCACACCGTGTGCCCCGCCTGCTTCAAATCGCCCACCAGCGCTGTACCCACGAGCCCAGTGGAACCTGTCACGAGAATCTTCATGTTTCGCTCTTCCTAAACGCGACTCGTCTCGGCCCCTGGCCGCCTTTGCTGGCACACCGCCCACGCCCAGGTTACAATTTCGGCGTGCCTCCCGTCCTTCCCAACCTGCGCGTCAACGTACTCTTTTTCGGGCGGATTCGTGAGCTCACCGGCATGGCCCATGAAACCGTCGAAGTGCACGCGGGCGCGACGCTGGAGGATCTGTTCGACAAGTACGCGACGCGCTTCCCCCAACTGACCGCATTTCGCGCCTCTTTAGTCGCTTCGCGCAATCAGGAATTTACTTCCTGGAATACTCCCCTCTCGCCCAACGATGATATCGCCTTTCTCCCGCCGGTGAGCGGAGGCTGAAACTTAATCGCTTATGAAGGAAACGGCCGAACACGACCGGTTTGAACTGCTCAAAAGTCCCATCGACATTGCCGAAGTCGTCCGCCAGGTCCGCGCCGATCAAGACGGAGCCATTGTCACCTTCGACGGCTTCGTTCGCAACGAATCACACGGGCGCCCCACGCTCTACCTCGAATACGAGGCATACGAGCCCATGGCGCTGGCGAAAATGCGGGAAATCGGAGCTCAAGTTCACGCGAAGTTCGCCATTCACCGCCTGGCCATCGTCCACCGTCTGGGCCGCCTCGAAATCGGTGAAACCAGCGTCTTTATCGCCGTTAGCAGCCCTCATCGCGCCGCCGCCTTCGACGCTTGCCGTTACGCCATCGACACTCTCAAACGCACCGTCCCCATCTGGAAAAAGGAGTATTTTGAGGATGGTGCGGTATGGGCTGACGGTGAGGTACCTCCGGCACCACCCCCCGCTCCCAAAACTGCATCTTAAGAACTAGATGAGCTTCCAGGTCCTCAAACTCTGCGTGGCCTCACTTGGCCTCATGGCTCTTCCGCTCTTCCTGTGCGCCCAGGACAAGCCAGATCGTCCGCCTTGGGCCCAACCCTCGGCGTCCCAGAGTAAGCCGGCTGGTTCCACTCCGAGGGACAAAGCTCCGGAGCCCCCCTCACCTCGCGGCACAGTCAAGGTCACGGTCAATCTCGTCAATGTGCTGGTCAGCGTCCTCGACGACCACAACCGTCCCGCTCCCAATCTTCCGGTCGAAGCCTTCCAGGTATTTGAGGAAGGCGTGCAGCAAAAGATCGACATCTTCGAGTCCGAAACCAAGTGGCCTCTGGACATCGCCTTGATGATTGATTGCAGCTTGAGCGCCCATAAGGAAATTGCCTTTGAGCGCGACGCTGCTTCCCATTTTATTCAGCAGGTGCTCCGGCCGGACGATCGCCTCTCCGTTTTTGAATTTGACGAATCCGTCACCCAGTTGGCAACTTTCTCCGCCGATCTGGCCTCCCTCCAAGGCGCTGTTCGCAAGATCACGGATGGCTCCGGGACCTCCATCTATGACGCCGTGCTCCTTGGCTCGAATGCGTTGGCCAGTCGCCCCTCGGACCACCGTCGCGTCATCATCATGGTCACCGACGCCGGGGAGACCACCAGTCGCGCCGATTTCGAGACCGCGCGAAGAGCAGCCCTGCGCGCTGGCATCCTGCTGTATACAATCGTTGTGCGGCCCGTCAAAAACGAGAATGGGCGCAATACTGCCGGCGAGCACGCTCTGCAAACTATTACGGATACCACCGGCGGCGCGATGTTTTACCCCGATTCCGGCGAAGAGCTCTCCACCATCTTTGACCGCATTGATAGCGAACTCCGCACTCAGTATCGCCTGGCCTACTATCCCGTCCCGCGCGCACCGGCCAATACCTACCGTACAATTGAGGTGAAGGTCTTGCCGGGCTACTCTGCACGCCACCGCACGACCTATCTCACCGGCCCCCAATAACTCCGCCGGGAAATTCTGGGAAGCGCATGATCAAAACCTATCTCGAAACTGCGGTTGACATTGCGCAGGAAGCGGGCCAAGTCCTGCGTGAAGAGATGGAACGGCCCCCTACCATCGCCTACAAAGGAGATTTCGACTTGGTCACGCAGGCGGACCGCCGCTCCGAACAAGTCATCGTCCGCCGTCTTCAGGAGCACTTCCCCCAGCACGCCGTTGCCGCCGAAGAGGGCACGGGAAAGGACACGGGTTCCGAGTATCGCTGGCACGTGGATCCTTTGGATGGCACGACGAATTTTGCGCATAGCTATCCTTGCTTTTGCGTTTCCATGGCTTTGGCTCACAAGGGTGACCTCCTCCTCGGCGTAATTTACAATCCCGTTTATCAGGAGCTGTTTGCGGCGGCACGCGGGGAAGGCGCCACCTTCAATGGCCGGAAAATCCACTGCTCTCAAATTGACGC
>DASPTY010000092.1:0-8694 GCA_035623175.1 Candidatus Limnocylindrales bacterium
TCACTTAGGCCCAGACCTTCTGACGACTTTCGAAGTAGAAAAACCCCTTTCGTCATGAGCGTGAGAGCGCCTAACACAAAAACGAGCGGAATCGGGCCGAATTTAGCTTCTCGTCGAGAGAAGTACCAAAAGGCAACAGCAGCAATACGCGCTAGCAAGTAAACCGCGGCACGTCGAGGGTGATATTCCAGGTCTCCTGCAAATTCCTCACTGATGAACTGGCGCAAGTTCACGGACAGAGTTTAACTCAAGTTCTCACGGTCCGCCCGCATCGTGCGAAAGAAGAAAAGGGCGGCCGGAAAACCGACCGCCCTCTTTGGATTGGACTATCGTAGCGCCGGCCTTCAGGCCGGCAGATGCAGGGTTGAAGCCCTGCGCTACTTGCCTTAGTACATGCCGCCCATGCCGCCCCCGCCGGGAGCGCCGGCAGCGGCCTTCTTATCCTCTTCCTTCAGTTCGGCCACGAGCGCTTCCGTGGTGAGCATCAGGCCCGCGATGGACGCGGCGTTCTGCAGCGCCAGGCGGGTTACCTTGGCGGGGTCGATGACGCCCATCTTGACCATGTCGCCATACTCGTTGGTCTCCGCGTTGAAGCCATAATTCTCGTCCTTGGATTCGCGGATCTTGCCGATTACCACCGCGCCCTCGGAACCGGCGTTGTGCGCAATCTGGCGGGAGGGCTCTTCGAGCGCGCGCTTCACGATGCCCACGCCCACGAGCTCATCGCCGTCCATCTTGATCTTCTCGAGTGCTGGAATCGCTCGTAGCAGCGCGCTGCCGCCGCCGGGAACGATGCCTTCCTCGACAGCCGCGCGGGTAGCGTGCATGGCGTCCTCAACGCGAGCCTTCTTCTCCTTCAGCTCGGTTTCGGTTGCCGCGCCCACCTTGATGACCGCAACGCCGCCGACGAGCTTCGCCAGGCGTTCCTGGAGCTTCTCGCGGTCGTAGTCGCTGGTGGTGACGTCGATCTGTTGGCGGATCTGCTTGACGCGGCCTTCGATTTCGCTGGCCTTGCCGTTGCCTTCGACGATCGTGGTGTTGTCCTTGTCAATGGTGATCTTCTTGGCCTTGCCGAGGTCTTCGATCTTCACGTTCTCGAGCTTGATGCCGAGGTCTTCCGTGATGGCCTTTCCGCCGGTCAGCACCGCGATGTCCTCAAGCATGGCCTTGCGGCGATCGCCAAACCCGGGGGCCTTGACCGCAGCGCACTGCAGCGTGCCCCGCAGCTTGTTCACCACCAGGGTGGCCAGCGCTTCGCCTTCCACTTCCTCGGCGACGATCAGGAGCGGCTTGCCAAGCTTGGCAATTTGCTCGAGCAGCGGCAGCAGGTCCTTCATCGAGCTGATCTTCTTCTCGTGGATGAGGATCAGCGCGTTCTCCAGGATGCACTCCATGCGCTCAGGATCCGTGATGAAGTAGGGCGATAGGTAGCCGCGGTCGAACTGCATGCCTTCCACGACTTCCAGCGTGGTTTCCATGGTCTTGGACTCTTCCACGGTGATCACGCCGTCCTTGCCGACCTTCTTCATGGCTTCGGCAATGATTCCGCCAATCTGCTTGTCGTTGTTGGCGGAGATGGTGCCAACCTGGGCGATCATCTCGCCCTTTACATCTTTGTGGAGCTTTTTAATTTCGTCGACGGCCACTTCAACGGCCTTGTCAATGCCGCGCTTCAGCGCCGTGGGGCTCGCCCCGGCCGCAACCGTCTTCACGCCTTCACGGAAGATGGCCTGGGCCAGAACGGTAGCGGTGGTGGTGCCGTCGCCGGCAACGTCGCTGGTCTTGCTGGCGACTTCCCGTACCATCTGCGCACCCATGTTCTCGAGGGGATCCTTCAGTTCGATCTCCTTTGCCACGGTCACGCCGTCCTTGGTGATAATCGGCGCGCCGAACTTCTTTTCGATCACCGCGTTGCGGCCCTTCGGACCGAGGGTAATCTTTACTGCGTCCGCGAGGGCGTTCACGCCGCGTAGAATCGACTGGCGCGAATTCTCTCCGGTAACAATCTGCTTCGCCATTTCTCAATTCCTCCTAGAATTTGCTCCCAAAATCTCCACTTCGTGCTTCTTTACTTCGTTACTTCTTCGCTGCTTTCGCCGCGCCGCCCAGCTTCGCCAGGATCTCTTCCTCGCGAAGGATGAGGTACTCCTCGCCATCGATCTTGATCTCGCTGCCGCTGTACTTGCCGAACAGCACGCGGTCGCCCACGTTCACGTCCAGGGGGATGCGCTCGCCCTTCTCCCGCTTGCCCGCGCCGACGGCAATCACTTCGCCCTCTTGCGGCTTCTCTTTCGCGGAGTCGGGGATGATGATCCCGCCCTTGACGCTTTCCTTCTCTTCAATGCGCTTCACGATGACACGGTCGTGGAGCGGTGTCAGATTGACTGCCATCTTTGAAAAACCTCCATAGGTGATCTAACGATGCTTCTGAACAACTGAGGTGAGGAGCGCGAAGGGGGTACTTAGCACTCCTCAAAGCCGAGTGCTAATATACCAGCTTTTCCTTTCGCGTCAAGCCCTTTTCTGGCAATTCCAGTCTCTGTCCGCCCACCCGGGCACCGCAATTCTGCTTATAAGAAGTGTATTTTCAATTACTTAAAGTGCCAGATTTTCCTTGCACTTGGCCATTGCCCTGCTTTCCTCTCCGGGGTTAGACTCGCGGCATCGCCTCCATGCGTTGGCTCCTCTATCTACGGCTGGTCACTCTCACAGCAGGCACTCTGCTCCCGTTCTTCTGGATGGTGGTCATTCTCGGCCACCGGCGCCAACGCAACTTCGAGCGCGTCTTCTTCTTCCTTTGCCTCGCGCTGACCTGCTTCTTCGGTAGCAGCCTGCTCGCCCTGAATGCACAGTTGTTCTATACCACCCCGCCGGCGGGCCTGCTGCGCTTTGCTTGGACGTTCATCTGCCTCGGCGTGTGGTTTGTTCCACCGCTCGTCGTTCAACTCCACGCGGAGTACGCCTTTCTTCGCGGCCTGCTTTTGTATCCCCGGCAGAAGTATCTCTGGCTGGCGATCGCTTGGATTCCTTCGGTAGCTGTTTCGCTCGAACTGGGCCGGGCACTCCGGCTGGCTAGGGGCTTCGACTTTGAGCGGCCCACGCATCTCTTGGGCATCCTGTTTCAGCTCTGGATCGCCGTAGCGGTTGCGCTTGCGGCTTACTGGCAGAGACGATTTAGCCGAATAGCCCCGGATGATCCCCAAAAGTCGTTTCACAAGCGGAGTTCCGTATACCTGTCCGCGCTTGCCGCGCTGCTCCTGGTCCTGTTCTTCCTGCAAAGGGTGTGGCGGCCGGAGACGGGCGCAACCCTTTCCACCCTGTTATTGCTTCTGGGGCTTGTTCCGCTGGGATTGTTGATCGGCAGCGTTCAGCGCTTCAACTTCCTCCAAATCGGCCGTCAGCGGAACCTGATCTACGCTGTCTTTGCCGTCTTTCTGGCGCTTCTTTACTTGAGTTTCGTCCGGCGGGCGGGATTGTGGCTGGAGCCGTATCTTCCCCCGGAGGCCACCGCCGCGTTGCTGCTATTCCTGCCAGTGGTGTTCTTCGAGCCATTGCAACGGGCCATTCGGCAGTTGCTGCGGCAGACAGCACAAACCGAGGTTGACCGCGCGCAAAAACTGATGCGGCCTATTAACGAAGTGGCACGGCTAGGCGATCAAGCCAAGCTCGTCGAGTTCAGTGAGCGATGGATCGGCGAGCAACTGCAGTTGGCCAGCGTCAAGCTGGAAATGAGTTCGACAGACGCGTCATCCAGTCCCACCCTTGTCGCCAAGAGCAGTCCCGAGGAAGTCTTTGTAATCGCACGCGCGGGCAGATACCTCGGCAGGTTGCGGGTCCGCCCCCATGGCGCCATGGTTTCGGGTGAGACCTTTGCCGCGCTGGAATTCGTCGCGGAACAACTGCCTGCTGCTTTTGACTTGTGCCACTTGATTGAAGAGAAGCTGCAACTTGAAAGGGAGTTAGCCGAGCGAGAGCGCATGGCGTTGGTCGGACAGATGGCCGCCAGCATTTCGCACAATTTGAAAAACCCGCTCGGCTCCATTAAGACCATCTTGCAGGTGCAAATGGAAAACGCCGAATTGCCCGCGTCGCTGCGCGGCGAAACTCAGATGGTTCTCGACGAAATCAACCGGCTTTCCGCGAAGCTGAATCAGCTTCTGCAGTTCAGTAGGCCGGGCGTTCGCGCGGCGAAAAAAGGAGATCGCTGCAACATTGTGGCGGTCGCGGCGGACGTCGTCGAAGTGCTTCGGCGCGAAGCCGAAGCGAGCGGCGTGTCAATCGAATCCTCCAAAAAGAGCAGCGCATGCGAAGTGGCTGCGAGCGCTGAGGCCATCAACGATATTCTCTCCAACGTGGTCTTGAACGCTATCGAGGCGATCGGGCGCGGTGGCCGCATCTCACTCGGCTTTCACTGTGAGTTGCAGACATGCACCGTCAGCATCGAAGACGATGGGCCCGGAATCCCTCCTGCGCTGAAGGAGAAAATTCTGCAACCGTTCTTCACCACCAAAGCGCGCGGCACAGGGCTTGGGTTGGCCATCGTCATGCGCCGACTCGAAGAGATCGGCGGCAAAATGGAAATAGACAGCCCAATCCGTGGGGAGCGAGGCAGCCGGTTCCGCGTCATTCTCCCACTCGGTCCGAAGGAAGCAACGCCATGAAAACTGTGTTGATCGTCGACGACGAGCCTGCGGCGCGGTACGCCCTGCGCCGCGCGCTTGAAAATCGCTACAGGATTGCGGAAGCCGATTCCGCAGCCGCGGCGCGCCCGGCTCTGGCCACCGAAAAGCCGGACCTGCTTGTTCTTGACGTCATTCTCCCGGGCGAAGATGGCCTTTCGTTCCTGAAGTGGCTTCGCGACGAAGGCCACGATCTGCCCGTGTTGATGGTCTCTGCGTTGGACACCGCCAAAACCGCCACTCAGGCGCTGCAGTTGGGCGCGGCGGACTATCTTGTGAAAGGATACGAACTCGAGGAATTGCGCCAGCGCGTTGCGAATCTGCTGAAGCTCGTCTCCCTCGAACAAGAAAACGTCACTCTGCGTCAGCGCCTTGCCGCGGAAGGGCAGTTCGGCCAGATGATTGGCCGCTCTGCCGCGATGCGCCGCGCGTTCGAGATGGCAGACCGCGTTGCGCCTACGGATTCCACTGTGCTTATCCTCGGCGAAAGCGGCACCGGCAAAGATTTGCTGGCCCAGGAGATTCACGCGCGTTCGCAACGCAACGGCAAGCCATTCGTGGCCGTGAATTGCGCGGCTCTTCCGGAGACGTTGATTGAATCGGAACTATTCGGCTACGAACGCGGTGCCTTCACCGGCGCGGCGCAGCAGAAAAAGGGGCGATTCGAGCAAGCCAATGGCGGCACGCTCTTCCTCGATGAAATTGGCGACATGAACCCGGTGACGCAATCGAAAGTGCTGCGTGCGCTCGAAAACCGCACCATTGAGCGCCTCGGCAGCACGCAGTCTTTGCCGGTCGACGTGCGCGTCATCAGCGCGACGCACCGCCATCTGACCCACGCCATTCGCGATGGAAAATTCCGCGAAGATTTGTTTTACCGTTTGCGCGTGGTCACCATTGAGCTGCCACCGCTGCGCTCGCACAAGGAGGACATTCCCATCCTTGCGCAAGCGTTCCTCCAGCTTCATGGCGCGCGGTTGGGCCGTGTGGCTCGGCTGACGAAAGAGGCTCTGGCTGCGCTGGAGCGCTACGACTGGCCTGGCAACGTCCGTGAATTGAAGAACGCCATCGAGCGCGGCATGGTGCTCTGCCGCGGCGAAGAGATGGGCGTGGGCGATCTGCCCGAGGAGGTGGTGAAAGGCTCGCCGATTTTGCCCAAGAGCGGCGAAGAAGGCTCCGATCACGGCTTGGGTGAAACGGATTTTCGTGAAGCCAAGCGCAAGTTCGAGATTGCCTATCTGAAGCGCCAGCTCACCTCGCACCGCTGGAACATCTCTCGCACCGCTGCAACCATCGGCCTGCACCGCCAGAGCTTGCAGGAACGCTTGCGCGAGCTCGGTATCCGCCGGCCCGGCCAGGAAATTTCCGAGGAAGACGACGAATGATTCTCCGTGGCTTTGTGCAGGCTGGCGGTGGCAGCACGCGCTTTGGCGCCGACAAAGCGCTTGTGCCACTCGGCGGCAAAACCATGCTGCAGCGCGCGTGCGAGCTGCTTTCAGGTGTTTGCGATGACGTGACCATCGTTGCGCCGGCCGGGAAGTACGCCGGCGCGCCTTGGCCGGTGCTCGCCGACCGCTGGCCAGGCGAAGGACCTTTGGGCGGCATTCTCACTTCGCTGCTGCACGCAAGCCAACTCGATTCCGGTGCCGGGGTACGGGCCACGGAACACGAGCCACGGGTTTTTGCTCTGATTGTGAGCTGTGACATGCCCTTTCTCACGCATGAATTCCTCTCTTTTTTGCGCGACAAGACATCGCAAAGCAAGGCGCAGGTCGTGGTGCCGCAATCCACCAGCGGCCTTGAACCGCTGTGTGCTTGCTGGAGCGTCCACGCCGCCTCAGGTGTTCGCGCTGCCTTCGATTCCGGCATACGCAAGGTCACGGACGCCATGAACCGCCTGCCCATGGAAGTGCTTGACGCCTCGGCCTGGAAACGATTTGATACCAATGGCCGCCTTTTCTGGAACATGAACACGCCCGCCGACTATGAAGCCGCGCGGCGCATTTTCGAGGCCAAAGGTCCATGAGCGGAAATATCCAAGCAGCCGGTTTAACCTCCGCGAGTGCGGGCCAAAATGGCGCGAAACACTATTTCGAGTTTCGGGGCGTCACCAAGGCCTTCGACGATCGCGTCGTGCTCAACGACGTCAGCTTCAAGGTAAGGCGCGGCGAAACGTGCGTCATCATGGGCCGCAGCGGCGTGGGCAAATCGGTTTCCCTGAAGCACATCATGGGCTTTCTGCGAGCCGATTCCGGGCAAGTCTTCATTGACGGTCGAGACGTCACCAATTGCACGGAGCGCGAGTTCGAGGAAATCCGCCACAAAGTGACCATGGTCTTCCAATCGGGCGCGTTGTTCGATTCCCTCACCATTGCGGAGAACATCGCCTTCCCCTTAGAGGGCCAGCCCGGCCTCACCGATGAGGACATTGACGCCTACGTCGCAAAGCTCGCGCACATGTTGGAAGTTGACGACGTCCTCGAGAAAGTTCCCAGTGAACTTTCAACCGGTACCAAACGCGCCGTGGCCATTGCGCGGGCGCTGGCACAAAACCCCGAAGCGATTCTCTATGACGAGCCGACCACCATGGTCGATCCCATCATGGCCGGGCACATGGGCGATCTGATCCTGCGTCTCAAGCACGCGTTTCACAAAACTTCGATCGTGGTCACCCACGACACGCACCTTGCCAGGCGCCTCGCCGACACTATCGTTTTTCTTCAGGACGGCAAATCGCAGGTGTTTGGCTCGTGGGCTGAGTTTGAAAGCTCCACGGACCCATTTCTTCGCGATTTCCTGCTTCAGGATGAACTCATTCCCGCTCTGGACGTGACGCTGTAACAGCCTTTCGAATAAACGCAATTTCGTCATTCCGAGCGGAGTCCGCGGAGTGAGGACCGCTGCCCCATCGCGCGAAGTTTGCGCGATGAATCTCTCTTCTACTCAGATATTGGACCCAAGAGGGATTTCTCGCTCAGCTCGGAATGACGATAAGGGCGCCACCTGTGAGCGTGGCAAAGGCAGTTGGACGGCACACTTGTCAGTCTTTCTGGCAGGGTAGCTCCAAGCCGTAGCCCATCCTCTTGTCTTCCGCCTTCAACATGACTGCGAAGGTAACGGCAAGCACCCCCAGTGTGGTGAACACAGCCATGGGGAGCGTGTAATTGTACGAGGGGCTGCTCAAGCCATCCGTCACCCGGGTGCCCGTGATGCAGAAGCGGTCCAAAATCCAGCCAATCAAGTAGGGAACGCCCCAGAGGGCCACCAAATTCTGCATCCAGGATACGACGGCGTAGGCCGTGCCAAGTTGATGGTGAGGAATAAACTTTGGCAACGAGGGCCACATCGCCGCGGGAACGAGGGAGAAACCGAAGCCCAACACGATAGTGGCCGCAAGAGCTATGAGCCAGCTATTCAAGAACGGAACGGTGAAGACGAAGTGCACCAACACCAGCAGCAATGACCCCAGGACCATCAGCGTGGCCCCTTTGCCCTTGCGATCGTAATAGCGGCCAAAAACGACGGTGAGCGGAATGGTTGCGAAGGGCAGAATGGAGGGGATGGCGCCGGCGAGACTCTCCTTCACCTGGAACTTCTGCACCATGAGATCTGGCGCGTACTTCAGAAACGGGAAAACGGCGGAGTAAAACAGCGCGCAAAGGACGGTGATGTACCAGAAGCCCCGGATGCTCAGGATTTTTGCGATGTCCGAAATGTGGAATTCCTCGTCAGCGGAAGCGGCAATTTCCTTTTCCGAAGCGTCCAGTTTCTTGTCCATGGCGCAGTAGAAGAGGAAGGCCACCAATCCAGCGCCCAGCAGGAGCACTCCCACAAGCACAGGCGCGGCCACAGCTTTGAAATAGGCGGCGATGGGGGCCCCCATACCGAGTGCCAGGGCGGTGCCGAGCCGGGCAGTGCTCACCTGCAGTCCCATGGCCAGTGCAATCTCGTAACCGAGGAACCATCGGGCGATGAGTTTTACCGCCACCACATTGGCAATTTCCACGCCGACACC
>DASPTY010000093.1:0-8125 GCA_035623175.1 Candidatus Limnocylindrales bacterium
CAGTTGGCCTAATACCAAAGTTAATCCAGTGTCGCGTTTCTTGGCGGCGGCGCATCCAACCAGTTACAATGAAGTGTTTGCATTGAGCGTGAGAAGCGGGTTGTGTAGCGCACCATAAAGACGCTCACCTGAAAGATTGGCGCTCCTCGGAGAAAATGGAGAGCACAGGCAGGAATGGCTGTGCCACAAGAGTTTATGGAAGCAGCACAGATACTGGACCGCGTAGTCGCTAAATTCATCGGGACGAAGCACGAGCGCGACATCAAGAAGTTGCAGCCCGTGGTGGCGGCGATCAACGCGCTGGAAGCGGAGATGCAGGCGCTCAGCGACGAGCAGATAAGAGAGCGCTTCAGCGCACTGAAGACGCAGGTCCAGGAGCAGTTGAAGGACAGTGACCCGGCGGAGGCGAGCTACAAGGAGGATTTGCGACGGGCGCTGGAGCCCGCCATTGTGCCGGCGTTTGCGCTGGCGCGCGAGGCAGGGCGGCGATTCCTGAAGATGCGGCATTTCGACGTGCAGCTCATCGGCGGAATGGTGCTGAACGACGGAAAAATCGCCGAAATGAAGACGGGCGAAGGAAAAACGCTCGTGGCCACGCTACCGGCGGCACTGAATGCTCTGGCGGGACGCGGCGTGCACATCGTGACCGTAAACGATTACCTGGCGCGGCGCGACGCGGAATGGATGAGCCCGATCTATCGAGGGCTGGGTTTGACTATCGGCGTGATTGTGCACGACCTGGATGACGCGCAGAGGCGCGCGGCCTATGGGGCGGACATCACGTACGGAACGAACAACGAGTTCGGGTTCGATTACCTGCGCGACAACATGAAGTACGACCTGGCGAGTTGCGTACAGCGCGGGCACCAGTTTGCCATCGTGGACGAAGTGGACTCGATCCTGATTGACGAGGCGCGGACGCCGCTGATTATTTCGGGGCCTTCGGAAGAGTCCACGGACAAGTACTTTAAGATAGACAAAATCATTCCCAAGCTGATTAAAGAGATTGATTACACGCTGGATGAAAAGCACCGCACGGCGACGTTGACGGAAGAGGGATTCAACAAGTGCGAGCGGCTGCTGGGGATTACGAACTTATCGGATATTGGGAACGTGGAGCTGATGCACCACGTGTACCAGGCTTTGCGGGCGCATACGCTGTACAAGCTGGACGTGGATTACGTGGTGAAGGACGGGGAAGTCATCATCGTGGATGAGTTCACCGGGCGGCAGATGCCGGGGCGGCGCTGGTCGGATGGCTTGCACCAGGCGGTGGAAGCCAAAGAAAGTGTAAAGATCGAGAGGGAAAACCAGACGCTGGCGACAATTACGTTCCAGAACTACTTCCGCATGTACAAGAAATTGTCGGGAATGACGGGCACGGCGGAAACGGAAGCGGCGGAATTTGGCAAGATTTACAACCTGGACGTAGTGGTGATTCCGACGAACCGGACGCTGATCCGGATCGAGAATCCGGACGTGGTGTACCGCACAGAAAAAGAGAAATTTGAGGCGGTGGTGAACGGGATTCTGCAGGAAGACGATTCGGTGGCGCACGGAATCCGGCACTATCACGAGCGCGGGCAACCGGTGCTGGTGGGCACGATTTCGATTGAAAAATCGGAAACGATTGCGGATTTGCTGAAGAAATCGGGGATTCCGCACCAGGTGCTGAACGCGAAACAACACGAGCGCGAATCGCGCATCGTGGCCCAGGCGGGGCGCAAGGGCGCGGTCACCGTGGCGACGAACATGGCGGGGCGCGGGACGGACATCCTGCTTGGGGGGAATCCGGAGTTCCTGACGCGCGAGCATTTTCTGAAGAATAAGCTGGCGATGCCGTATGCGGCGGCGCCTTCGGTAATCGGCGCGGAGAGCACCGATGGCGATGGGACGCAGCCGACGGCGCCAATGGTGTTGTTTCAGCACGAAGGGAAGATTTTTCAGGTACCGCAGGAGCAGTGGAAACCCGTGTATGAACAATTCGCGGACCAGTGCAAGGCCGAGCACGACGAGGTAGTGGCGCTGGGCGGGTTGCACATTTTGGGAACCGAGAGGCACGAGGCGCGGCGCATTGACAACCAGTTGCGCGGGCGCGCGGGACGCCAGGGCGACCCGGGCTCTTCGCGATTCTTCCTTTCGCTGGAAGACGATTTGATGCGGATTTTCGGCGGGGAGCGCGTGAAGCAGTTGATGTATCGCCTGGGGATGACGGAAGGCGTGCCCATCGAATCGAAGCTGATTTCAAACCGCATCGAGCAAGCGCAGAAGTCGGTGGAAGCACAAAATTTCGACGCGCGCAAACATTTGCTCGAATACGACGACGTGATGAACAAGCAGCGCGAGACGATTTATGCGATACGGCGGTCTGCGCTGGAAGGGAAGGACCAGAGAGATTACGTGCTGGGGATTGCGGAAGACGTGGCGCGGGAGACCGTCGAAGCGAATTGCCCTCGGGAGCAGCATCCGGGGCAGTGGAATACGGCACAGTTTTCGGCCGAAGTGCACACGCAGTTTGGGATTGACGCGAAAGCAGGGGGAGCGGACCCGACGACGTTGAATCACGATGAGCTTGGGGACGCGCTGGTAGAAGCGATCAAGCACCGGTATGCAGAGAAGGAGAAGCAGTTCAGCCCGGATTTGCTGCGGTGGCTGGAGCGGCGAATCATCCTGGACGTCGTGGATACGCAGTGGAAGGATCACCTACTGTCGCTGGATCACTTGAAGGAAGGGATTGGGCTGCGCGGATACGGGCAAAAGGATCCGCTGGTGGAGTTCAAGAAAGAAGCGTTCGTGTTGTTTGAGGACATGATGACGCGGATTGACAACGAGACAATCCGCTATTTGTTCCACGTGCAAATTCAGCGGGGTGAGGAGCCACCTCCTCCGCAAGCACGCCAGCCAAGGCCTGTGCCTCCGGGACAGCTTCCACCGAGCGCGGCGGCGGCAGCAGTGGCGAGTGCTGCAGCACGGGCAGAGGAGATGCCGCAGCGATTGCCGGACTTTGCGCGGGCATTGGAGAGGAAGCAGGAACGTCAACAGAAGGATTTGCAGTATCAGACGGGACCAGCGCAGGCCGAAGCGCCGAAGCCAGTGCGGGCTGGCGCGAAGGTGGGAAGGAATGAGCCGTGCCCGTGCGGGTCGGGGAAGAAATACAAGAAGTGCCATGGGGCGAGCGTTTGAAGAGGAAGTAATGAAGTAAGGAAATAACGAAGTAAAGATCAAGAAAAGCCTTCGCGACACTCTTTTCTTTACTTCCTTATTTCCTTGCTTCGTTACTTCTTTATTTCAAGACGAGGAAAACTTCATGCCACCGGGGACAATGCCAGGACAAATGCCGGAACGCCATTCGATTCCGGGAGTGAAGAATCTCGTAGCGATCGCGAGCGGAAAAGGCGGCGTGGGGAAAACCACGGTCGCGGTGAACTTGGCGCTGGCGTTGGCGAAGCTGGGGCACAAGGTGGGGTTGCTCGACGCAGACGTCTACGGGCCGAACGTGCCGATCATGCTGGGGTCAAGCGCGGAGCCGATGGCCACGCCGCAGCAGCGCATCATTCCTGTGCAAGCTCAGGGCATCAAAATGATTTCGATGGGACTGCTGAATCCTGGGGACAAGCCGGTAATTTGGCGCGGGCCGATGCTGCATAGCGTGATTACGCAGTTTCTGCGCAGTGTGGAGTGGGGGGAGCTGGATTACTTGGTGATTGACTTGCCGCCGGGCACGGGCGATGTGCAGTTGACCCTGATTCAAACGGTGGCGGTGACGGGCGCGGTGGTGGTAACGACGCCGTCAACGGTGGCGCTGGCGGACGTGCGCAAGGCGATTGAGATGTTCCGGCAGGTGAACGTGGAAGTGCTCGGCGTGGTGGAGAACATGAGCACGTTCAGTTGCCCGCATTGCGGCAAGCCGATTGATATTTTTGGACACGGCGAAGGCGCGAAGACGGCGATTGAGTATGGCGTGCCGGTGCTGGGAGAAATTGAAATTGACCCGAGAATTCGAGTGGGCGGCGATACGGGGAAGCCGGTTGCGGCGCAGGGAGAGTCGGCGCCGGCGGCGCAGAGCCTGTATCGTGTTGCGAAGGCGGTGACGGGGCGGCTGGAGGAAGTTGCGGCAACGACGAGTGGGCCTACGGTGGAGATTGACTGAAGAACGAAGTAAGGAAGTAAAGAGGTAGGAAGAGCCAGGCTTACAATTCGTCATTCCGAGCGAAGCGAGGAATCCCTCCTGGATGATGTGGCCATGATCTAAGAGAGATTCCTCACTCCGAAGACTCCGTTCGGAATGACGGGGAATACTTCTCAAGAACCCCCAAACGTTGTAAAAAGTGTAGAGCACGGTTGAGTTGCGGCGCGGGAACATTTGCCCGCGCTGGCTCGTTTTGAAGAGAGAGGTCGCTTCCATGGGCGGATCCGTACCGGTCGAATCCAAACCAAATGAACGCACCTTGGACGCCCGTCCGGGAGAATGGGCACTTCTGGGCGGGCTGTCTTTTGCGGTGTTTGCCGCGCACCTGCTGGTCAGCGGGCGGTACGGCTATTTCGTCGATGAACTGTACTACATCGCGTGCAGCAAGCATCTAGCGTGGGGATATGTGGATCAGCCGCCACTGATTGCGGCGATAACGTGGCTGGAACGCGTGACGCTGGGAGATTCGCTGCGGGCGCTACATTTCTTGCCGGCAGTGGCGGCGGGGTTGCGCGTGTTGCTGACCGGACTGATTGCGCGGGAATTGGGCGCGCGGCGGTTCGGGATGGTGCTGGCGTGCGTGTGCGTGATGGTGGCGCCGATCTATCTGGGGCTGGACTCGCTGCTCACGATGAACGTGTTCGAGTCGCTCTTTTGGATGGGCGCGGCGCTGATTGCACTGAAGATTTTCAATGGTGCGAGCCCGAAACTTTGGCTGCTGTTCGGAGTGGTTTGCGGAGTTGGGCTGCTCAACAAGCATTCGATGCTGTTTTTCGGATTTGGATTGTTCCTCGGCTTGCTGCTGACGAAGCAGAGAAAGCACTTCGCACAACCGTGGATTTTGCTCGGTGGGTTGATTGCGCTGCTGATTTTCCTGCCGAACCTCATGTGGGAGATTCAGCGGCACTTCCCGACGATTGAGTTGCTGCGAAACGTGCAGCGGAGCGGGCGGAACACAGAACTCGGGCCGCTGATGTTTCTGCTGGTGCAGGCTTTCATCTTGCACCCGTTGGCGGCGCCGGTGTGGATTGCGGGGCTGGTGGAATTGCTGCGCGACCGCGAGGGGAGGAGCTGGCGCGTGCTCGGCATCACGTACGTCGTGATCATGATCTGCATGCTGACGATGCACGGGCGGATGTACTATCCCGCGCCGGCCTATCCGATGCTGTTTGCGGCGGGCGGGGTCGCGTTCGAGCGGTGGTTCGACCGGTTGCGGAGCGCGCGGTGGCTGAAGCCAGCCTATGTAGCGGTGCTGGTCGTGACAGGTATATTGATCGCGCCGTTTGCGTATTTTCCGATGCTGACGGTGGATCAGTACATTGCTTATTCGCGATTCATGCGTTTCGGGCCGCCGCGCATAGAGACGCACCGACTCGGGCCCTTGCCGCAGATTTATGCCGACCAGTTCGGATGGAAAGAGATGGCGCAGGTGGTCGCGGACGCGTACCACAAACTGCCGCCGGAAGAGCAGAAGAGTTGCGCGATCTTCGGACAAATTTATGGCCAGGCGGGAGCGATTGATTTCTTTGGCGCACAGATGGGATTGCCGCCGGCGATTTCCGGGCATCAAAGCTATTTCTATTGGGGGCCGCGCGGATATACGGGCGAATGCATGATCGTGATGGCGGACCGACTGGAACGCTTGCAAGGATTATTTGAGAGCGTGGAGAAAGTGGGGAGTGTGTATCATCCGTTGTCCATGCCATACGAGCATTTCGACGTGTTCCTGTGCAGGAAGTCGAAATTCGGAGCGCTGGAGAAGGCCTGGCCGAAGGTCAAAAATTGGGATTGAAGAGATGTGGGCACAGGCGAGAATGCCTGTGCTACCAAAAGCGCTGGCATGAAAGCCAGCGCAACATCAGCGAAGAGCGAGCTTCCTTGTCAGGGGGGCAAAGCGGATGCTATCTTGGGATGTCCGTGGTGTGCTCACGGCAGCTCGCGTGCTGTGCTATATCTAAGCCCTGCAATCACTTACGGGGAATTTGAGGATTCTTGAGTCGCTCACCTGACATTCGTCCGTATCGCGGGAAGTATCCGCAGATTGCGGCTTCGGCGTACATTGATCCGGCGGCGGTGGTCATCGGCGACGTGGTGATCGGCGAAGACGCGAGCGTGTGGCCGCGGACGGTGGTGCGCGGAGACGTGCACTACATCCGGATCGGCGCGCGGACGAATATCCAGGACGGGTGCGTGCTGCACGTGATGAAGGACGAGTACCCGCTGATCCTGGGCGATGACGTGACCGTGGGGCATTCGGTGACGCTGCACGGATGCACGATTGAGTCGCGGGTGTTGATCGGGATGGGGTGCATCATCTTGAACGGGGCGGTGATTGGGAGTGGGAGCATTGTCGCGGCGGGATCGCTTGTCACCGAGCGGACCATGATTCCGCCGGGCAGTCTCGTTATGGGGTCGCCGGCCAAGGTGAGGCGGCCGCTGGCGGAAGCGGATATCGAATCGATTGGAAAGTATGCGGAAAGGTATGCAGGATACCGCGGGATCTATCGCAATGAGGCGGAGGAGCGAGGGGAGAGGATTGATTGGAGTAGGGATGAGAATGGGGAGTAGAGATTGTTTCAAAGAGAATTTTGGAGAGGGAAAGAGTTTCTTCAGGGGCTAAAGCCCGGTTTTTGGGGCGATCTCAATGTCGGAGCTAAAGCTCCGACCTCCTAGAGAGAAAGAAATTCTGTCATTCCGAACGAAGTGAGGAATCTCTTTTAAGAACAGATGGCGAACAAAACAAGATTTCAGGCGATTAAGGGGACGCGCGATTTGTTGCCGCCGGAGACGGAGTTGTGGAACCGGGTGGAGCAGACGGCGCGCGAAGTGTTTGGGACGTACGGGTTCGGGGAGATTCGTCCACCGATATTTGAGCCCACAGAACTGTTTGCGCGGTCAATCGGGTTGGACACTGATGTCGTTTCCAAGGAAATGTACACCTTTGCGGACCAACTTCGCGAGCTTGATTGGCCGGAGTGGACCTACCCCGATTTCAAACGGTGGATAGATCTGGCTGAGTCCTCTATCCGCGACGGGCGGATTCCCCGCTTTCGGAACAGTGACATCATCGACCAAATAAGGGCAGCGGTCGTGTCGATTGAGAAGGATCTAGGCGGTAGACCGGATAAGGAAGACTTGATCGACCTCCGAGAACTCATGGACCAAATGGTCCTCGGCGAGTCCCTGACCCTCAGGCCGGAGGCGACGGCGAGCGTGTGCCGGGCATACATCGAGCACAACATGCAGCAACTGCCAGCGCCGGTGAAGTTGTATTACACGGGGCCGATGTTCCGACGGGAGCGTCCGCAGAAAGGGAGGTACCGGCAGTTTTACCAGATTGGCGCGGAAGTGCTGGGCGGGAGCGACGCGCCGGGGATTGACGCTGAAGTGATTGAGATGGTGATGGTGTACTTCGCCAAGCTGGAGTTGCCCGGCGTGCAACTGGAGATTAATTCGATTGGTTGCCGGGAGTGCCGGCCGAAGTATGTGGAGCTGCTGCGGGCGGGATTGCAGAAGGTGAAAGACAAGCTTGGCGCGGACAGCCAGCGGCGGATTGAGACGAATCCGTTGCGGGTGCTGGATTCGAAGTTGGAACACGAGCAGGCCATTATCGAGAAGCTGCCGCGGATTGGCGAGCATCTTTGCGCGGATTGCGCAGAGCACTATGCGGAAGTGAAGCGGCAGTTGGATTTGCGCCAGGTGAAGTTCGAGGAGAATTGGCGGCTGGTGCGCGGGCTGGACTACTACATGCGCACGACGTTTGAGATTACGGCGCGGGGATTGGGCTCGCAGAATGCAGTGTGCGGCGGCGGGCGGTACGACGGGCTAATCGAATTACTAGGGGGGCCGCCAACGAAAGGGATTGGGTTTGCGATTGGCGAAGACCGTGTGATTCTGTCGCTGCTTGAAGCGGGGAAGGGCAACGCGGCGGAAGGA
>DASPTY010000094.1:0-13094 GCA_035623175.1 Candidatus Limnocylindrales bacterium
TCTCAACTCGCGCGCGCATACTCCCGCTCTGTGCGATGATAGGGCCGATGAATCCCTGGCTCATTGCCGCCCCGGTCGTCGTGGGTGTTGCCGGCGCGACCGCGTTTGGCGCGGTTCACCCGCGCTCTCAACTCTTCGGACGCACCATTTTCCAAACCGCCCAAGCGCGCAAACTCGCCATCACCTTTGACGACGGCCCCAACCCTGCCATCACTCCCAAGCTCCTCGACCTTCTCGACCGTCACCGCGCCAAAGCCACTTTCTTTCTCGTCGGCAAATACGTCCGCGAATGTTCCAGCCTGGCCAGGGAAATCGCCTCTCGCGGCCACGTTGTAGGAAACCACACCGAAACGCATCCCCGACTGGTCTATTGCAGCCCGGAAAGAACTCGGGCGGAATTAATTCGCTGCAGCGAAGCCATTCACCAAGCCACCGGGGAAAAAACACGATGGTTTCGCCCTCCGTTCGGTTATCGCAGCCCGTGGCTGGCCGGAATTGCCCTACAAGAGCAGTTGCGCACTGTGATGTGGACACTAATGCCCGGCGACTGGCGCGACAAATCGCCCGAGTGGCTCATCGAGCGTATGCAGCCGATCGCGGCCCATGCGCGCAGAAAGCTGCCACCAGGCAGCGGTTACGGAGGAGGGTTCACCGGCGATATTCTTTGTCTGCACGACGGCAATTATCGCCAGCAGAACGCTGACCGAACCCGCACCCTCGCCGCGCTGGAATTCTGGCTGCCGCGCTGGCGTGACCTTGGCCTCGAGTTTGTTACAATCAGCCAAGCGGCAGGGAAGGCGGTCGAGGGCTAATGGACGAACGCGGCTTTTATACGGAGAAGGAAGAAACACGCAAGGTCAAGCTGGTGTGCCCCAGTTGCCGCGGCGAGTTTGAAGCTCCGGTTCGGTGGAAAGTCTGCCGCAAGAAAAGAGAATTGCCCCGCGGCGCGAGCGAAGAAGACCGCAAGAAATTTGCCAGGGTCACTTCCTACATGGTCCGCCTTGACGATCTCGTTGCCTGCTACAAGTGCCGCAAGCGCTTCGAGCTCACCGGACAGTCCACTGTTCTCATCAACGACAATCTCGGCGACCCTAATGTAGATCCCGAGAATTTCGGCAACCGGTGAGCGGGTGTTGTCCCCACCACATTAGGGCCTGTCATTCCGAGCGAAGCAAGGATTCTCTCTTTTCCTGCTTCCTGATCGCCGGTCGCTGATCGCCGCCCCCGATATCCGATTACTGATTACTGATTACTGATGTCCTCTCCGCTGCGAGTGCGATATCCCGTCCTAAATCTCCGGATACATCTCAAAAAACGCTTCAATCGATTTCCGGAACGTCTCCTCAATCTCTTCCTTCGATCCTTCAATCAAGTGCATCGCCACCCGGGCAGTTTTCCCGTTCCTTAGCACCACGGTGGCTTCGTTCACCTCGCCCAGGTCATCTACCGGCAGCAGCCTCATGCCGTAAATCAAAGCAAGCTTCGCCATGCCTACCTCCCCGATTCGCTCTCAGCCTATTCTTGCGGGCCAGTCGCGTCAAACTGTCGCCTCCCCTCGCCACCTGTCGTCTGGCTCCTCTACCGAGTTGTCTTCGCCCGTCTGGGCGCTTTTTCCTTTTTGCTTTGGATTCATTCGCTTGGACCTCGCCGAAGAATGAATCGCTCTGGCACGGAGCGTGCCTTCGCCTAGCTACGGGAATTCTGCTCTTGGCGAGGTAACCATGACCAAGCCGACTCTCATTTCGTTGCTCGCTCTTCTCCAACTCGTGGCGTGGCCGGTATATGGCCAGGATGTGAATCTCAGTCCGGAAACTTCCCTTCAAGAAATCATCCCTCCCATCCAAGTCCCTCCACCCCTTACTCTGGCTCAGAATCCGCCCCCGCCTCCTTATGACGTCGGAATTGTCCAAGCGATCTTTGCAGCCGCGCGTCGGCAGACTGGCCATGCCCAGCTACTATTTTTCAGCGGGGAAAGCTGGATTGGGAAAATCACCAGCGTATATGACGCGGATTCGTTCGAGTTCCATCGTCGAGGCGCGCGCCTCGCGAACAAGGTCTATTTCCGTGACATCGCCTCCGTCAAACCCATTCCCCCCAATTTCGCGGACAAGTCTCTGGAGGGCGTCAAAATTGCCGGGCTCATCCTTCTTGTGCCCCTGGTCATCCCTCTCGGATTTTTTTGGGGCCTCTCGTGCAATTTCCAGTGCAGTTGAATTGCCGGCACTCTGCCCTGGAATAATGGCTCTGCTTCTTCCTCCCTCCCCTCCTTTGCCGTAGACTCTCCCTAGGTTCTTAGGCATCCGTGCAAGCGTCCCGCGGCATCGGAACTGCTAAAGGAGACAGAAGGTGAAGCCGAAATCTCAGGTCCGAGTTTTATTGAAATCCGCGCTGATCACTCTGATCTTTGTTTGTAGCGCTTCTGCGCAGGCGCCCGAAGGCCCCCAACCAAGTGCGCCGTCGCCCGCGACCACTCCGGCCCCCGCCCCGGCACGTTCTTCGGGTAACGGTCAATCCATCATCATTCCCATGGGCACGCGCATCGGCGTCGTTCTTGAAAATGGCATTTCCACCGCCACTGCGAAGCCGGGCGACTCTGTCTATTTCCGAACTTCTTTTCCCGTCACGATCAACAACAAAGTCGTTGTCCCGGTCGGCTCTTATTTGCGGGGTGAGATTACAGAAGCCAAGCGCCCTGGGCACGTGAAGGGCAGAGGCGAGCTTCGCGTGCGCCTGAACACGCTGGTTTTCCCTAACGGATATACCGTGGACATGAATGCAGAGCCGCACAGCGCCGATGGCGGCCAGGTGAAAACCGATCCGGAAGGCAAGATGACTGGCCCGGGCGGCAAAGGGAAGGATGCGGGGACGATCGCGACCACGACCGTAACCGGCGCAGGAATTGGCGCCATCGCGGGTGGAGGAAAAGGCGCTGGCATCGGCGCGGGCATCGGCGGCTTGGCGGGGCTCGCTGCCGTTTTGCTCACCCGCGGGCCTGAAGCGCAGCTCCCGCGCGGTTCCACATTGGACTTAGTTTTGGAACGCGACCTGCAACTCGACGCCGACCAGATTCGCTACACGACCGTCACGCAGCCCGGCACCGTCATCATCCAGCAACCACCGCCAACCAACTAGCTGATAGCTCACGGCTAACGGCGGACAAATCCTCACGCGCTCTGCCTGCGCTTCGCTTCCAAGAACCGCATCGGGCTCACCCGATCCCAATCCACGCTCACTTGTTGCGTCGTCACCCACTCCCGGATGAGCCGCGCCGTCACGGGTGCCAGCAAAATTCCGCTTCGGAAGTGCCCTGTGGCGATCAAAAGTCCCTCAACATCCGTCGGCCCAATGATGGGCAAATGGTCCGGCGAATCCGGCCGCAATCCCGCCCAGGTCTCTTCGATACGCGCCTGCTCCAGCCCAGGAACCATCTTCATCACTTCCTGCAGAATCAACCGGATTCCTCCCGCGGTCACGTCGTGATCGAATCCGGTCCGCTCGATTGTTGATCCCGCGATGATTCTCCCATTACTGCGCGGCACCAGATACTTGTGCTCCAGCCACAAGATCCGGCGGATTTCCACCGATTCGCAGCGCAGGCCGATCATCTGGCCCTTTGCGGGAAACACCGGCGCATATGGCGCTGCGCCTTCGATTCGGGCGGAAAAGCAGCCAGCCGCGATGATCGTCCATTTCGCTTCGGCCTGGCCTCTCTCGAGAATAAGCCCTTTACACTTCTTGCCGTCCTTCTACAGCGCCTTCGCGCCATTCCCGGCAAACACCTGCACGCCTTTGCGCTTCGCCGCCTCCAGCACCGCATCCGTAAACACGCGTGTATCCAGCGAAGCCTCTTCCGGCCGGAAGATGGCCGCCTTTACGTCTTCCGTAATCGCGGGCTCCATTTGCCGCGTGCGCTCGGCGTTCCAAGCCTCCGCTTTCAACCCGACGCCGTGCTGCAACGCAATCACCGTGCTGACTTCTTCCTGCACGTCGCCTTCAAGCAGCACATCCACCGCCCCGCTCTGCCTGTACCCCACATCCTTGCCCGTCAGGCCTTCCACTTTCCGGATGAATTCCGGATACAGCGCCACACTCGCGAGGCTCATCGGCATGAACGGGATCATCCCCGGATTCTCCGGAGCAGGGGAAATCATTCCGCCACTTGCCCACGAAGCTTCCCGGCCGGGTTCGCGCGCATCGTACAACCCGACTTTCAATCCTGTTTCTGCGAGTTCCAGCGCGATGGACGCACCAATGATTCCGCCGCCTGCAACTACTGCATCATAGGTGTTCATGTGCTTATCCTAATCCAAAAACTCTTGGCAGGTTGTGATGCGTGACTGTGCTCAGAGGCTCGCGGCGAGTTGCTCCGAAAGCACGACCGCCTTCTTCGAGAGGTTTCTCGCGCGTTCCCAGTCGCTCTCGCGCAACGCTTCCCGCGCACTCTGCGTGAATCCCCGGATCTTGGAGACCAGGTCCTGTTGCATTGCATTCAACCTTCTACCCGAGACCTGCGCCAAATACTTCTTCGCCAAATCCAGATTGCGCAGTGTCTCCGCCTTTGCCGCTTCAGTCTCCTCGGTCGTCAATTCCGGAGCAATCAGAGGCTCCTCGTTATTTTCGGCGTGCGCGGGCTCCGACGCTGGTTGTGACGCGACTCGCGGCCTCGCAGGCACGCTGTGGCTGACCGCCAGAGGCGGCGGCGCGGAAACAGGTTCGAATATCTCTTCCGGCGGGGGCTCCAGCTCCCCTTCCATCACCGTTGGCATCACCGGATGCGCGAACACAATCGGGCTGATCAGACGTGCCGTGGGGCGACGCTTGGTCAAGCAGCCGCACATCCCGACGGCGCAAACGCAAACCACCGCCAGCCATTTCTTCGTCTCGTTCGTCTGGGTATTCATCCGTGTCTGGGTCTCAGTTTCCGCCTCATCAAGCGGCAAGGGGCAATTCAATGCGAAAAGTAGTTCCGCGGCCCACTTCGGAGGTGAAATCGATGGAGCCGTTGTGAAGCTGCACGATGCGGAACGTGCTTGCCAACCCGATGCCGCTTCCTCCCGGCCTCGTTGTAAAGAACAACTGAAAAACCTTTTGCCGATTCTCAAGGGGAATGCCCTTGCCTGTATCGCCGACGGTAATCTCGGCCATCTCTCCCCGGCGGCTCAACGTAAGCTGCAATTGGCCGCCGTTTGGCATTGCGTCCACGGCATTCAGCACCAGGTTCAACACCGCCTGCTTCAACAGGGCGCGGTCCACGAACACTTCCGGCACGCCAATCGGCAGAAGCTGCGCGACGTGCACGTGCGCCTGCTCCAATTGCGGGCGGGCCACGTCCAGCACCTCCCGCAGCAGATTTGACAACTGCGTGGGCTCCAGCTTGACGTCCATAGGGCGCGCAAAATCCAGAAAGCGCTTCACCACCGCATCAAGGCGGTCGATTTCCGCGTCGAGCACGGTCACAGCTTGTCGCGCTCCATCCTCCGCATCGCGCGGCAGCGACTCCTTCAAATTTTCCAGCCACAATCGCATTGAATTCAGGGGGTTTTTCACTTCGTGGGCCACGCCCGCCGTAATTCGTCCCACCGCCGCCAGACGTTCGCTCACCTGCAATTGGGTGTTGATGCTTTCCAGAGAATCCAGGTCGCGCAGGGTCACCAGCGCGCCCATTCTTTCCCCTGCTCCCTGGATTTCCTGCACCGTCACGCCCACGCGCCGCGACCCTTCTGCCGTCTCTAATTCGGTTTCCGAGGCAAGCTCCCGCAGTTCGCCGCCCTCCAATCGCAGGCCTTCGTAGAGGGGGTGTCCCGTCGGGAAAATTTCCGTTGCCCGCCGCCCCAAAAACTGTGAAGCCGACGCACCAAGGAATTTTTCCGCTGCGGGACTGATCATCACGGCCCGCCCGTCTCGCGTGAACAGAATCAGACCCTCCTCGAGTCCGGCCATGACCGAGTTCATGTTCTCTCGCAGGGAGCTGAAAATTTCATGCACGCCGCGCAGTTGCTGTCCAACCTGCTTGATTTTCTGCCGCACTTCCCCTAATTCGTCCGTGCTCTCGATCGGATCCACTACGCTCATCGTGCCAGTGTCGTACTCACCTGCGGAGATGCGGTCCAGTTGCATGCTGATGGCGCGGATGGGGGTCAGCGCCGCGCCGCTCACCACCGCCGCCAGAATCGCCGAAAGCACCAGCGCCAGGAGCGCAATGGTGACCCACTTCCTCAGCCGGGGCGCGATGTTGCTGAGCAGCAGCCGCGTCGAAATGGCCACCCGCACCTCGCCGAACGGCGTGCCGCGGAGCACAAAGGGATAATCCACCTCATAAACGCGCTCGCTCTCTCCAAGGATTCTCACCTGGCGCACCAGCGGCCCCTGTACCAATTGGTCAAACGCCGCGTGGCGTGCGACGAACTTCCCCGGCAGGGACGGGTCGCTCGACACCATCACCGCTCCTTCATGGTCCACGATCGAGACTTCGTAGATTGAGGGCAGTTCCACCGCCGAACTCAACCGCGCGTGCAGCGAATCGTTGGTCTCGAACGCCCTCTGCACATATTCGTGGATTTCTTTCGGGTCGTCGGAAAGTGGCCGCAGGCCCTGGCTCTTCGCATCTTCCAGGGCGCGCCTCGCCGCGTTGAACACTTCCCGGGACAATTCCTGCGCCCGGTTGTCGGTGTCGTGCAGCACCTGCTGCACGAGCAGCTCCAGGAATACCATTGACAGTACCGCTGTGGTCAGCAGCACCAGGGCGGTGATTACCATCGTCAGTTTGGCCCGCAGCCCCAGCCGCATACGCTTTTACGACTCCGCTTCCGTCTTTTCGCTTCCGTACTCTTTCAGCTTATTGTGCAGCGTCTTCAGGCTCACGCCCAGCAATTCCGCGGCTCGCGTCTTGTTGTTTCCCGTTGCCTGCAGCGTTTGCAGAATCAATTCGCGTTCCATGGCGTCCACGGTTGTCCCGACCGGAAACTTGATTCCGGACAAATCGCTCGGGCTTTTCGTGGCCAGCTTGCCGAACTCTCCGGGCAACGACGACCGCGAAATCAAATCCTTCTCACTCATGATTGCGGCGCGCTCCAGCACGTTCCGCAATTCGCGGATGTTCCCGGGCCAGGTGTGGCTCATGAAAATGTCCAGCACCTCCGCGCCGATTCCCCGCACGCTCTTCCCGTGCTTGGCATTGATGTCGCGAAGAATGTGTTCCGCCAGCAGGGGAATGTCCTCTTTGTGGTCGCGCAAAGGCGGCAGGTGAATGTGGAACACGTTCAAACGGAAGTACAGGTCCTGCCGCAAATGCCCGCCCGACACGGCCTGCTCGGGATCCTTGTTCGTGGCCGCCAGCACGCGAACGTCTATCGGCGTTTCGGTCTTGCTCCCGAGGCGCCGGACCTTGCGGTCTTCCAGCACGCGCAGCAGCTTCGCTTGCGTCGGCGCGGGCATCTCTCCGATTTCGTCCAGCAGCAACGTCCCGCCGTCAGCCAGCTCAAAGCAGCCGATCCGGCGTTCCGCGGCACCGGTGAACGCGCCGCGCTCATGCCCGAAAATTTCGCTCTCCATGAGCGTCTCCGGGATTGCCGAACAGTTGATCGCCACAAACGGCCCGGCCGCCCGCGCCGACAATTTGTGAATGGTCCGCGCCACAATCTCTTTGCCGGAGCCCGTCTCTCCCGTGATGAGCACCGAAGCCAAGCTTGGTGCGGCCATCTCGATTACTCGCATCACTTCCTGCATGCCCTTCGACGCGCCCACGAGTTCGCCGAGCCGCCCCGCGTCGCGCAATTGCCTCTGCAACACCGCCAACTTTTGCGCGTCCCGCGCCCTGCTCAGCGCGCGGTCGAGCAGCGCGCGCAGCACCGGTCCCTTGAGCGGCTTTTCGATGTACCAGAACGCGCCCGCCTCAATCGCCGCCACGGCGCGCTCCTCGCTGCCTTTTCCTGTGATGATGATGGCCGGAACGTCCCGCAATTCGTCGCCGAGTTGCTTCAAAAGGTCCAAGCCGTTCATCCCCGGCAACTCGACGTCGGCAATCAGGGTATCCGGCTGGTAATTCGAAAACCGTGCCAGCGCCTCTTCCGCGCTCGGCACCCCGACCACGTCGTATCCCCAGCGCTGCAGCAGTTGCTCGTAGCCTTTGCGCGCGTTGTCTTCGTCTTCCACGATCAAAATGCGGTCTTTTCGTTCTCCTGTTTCCAGCGTTCGTACGGCTCTGCTCTCTTCTGGCATAATCCCGCCTTGTTGGAACAACGACTTCGTTTCCAATCAGATTCGCCGGGTTTTACGACTGTAACAAGCGCCTTCCCGCTTTGCCAAGTGCAGCCAACCAAGCCCATGGCCTGCGAGCTTTGCTTGTCCCAGCGCGTGGGCGCGACACTTAGCTGTCTGGTGGTCTCACCGCGTCGCTTCCGTTTCTGTTACGCTGTTAGGTCAAATTTCGTTCAGGAGAACCGCATGCAAGTCGTGGCCGGAGTCGATCTCGGCGGAACCGCCGTCAACTACACCTTGGTGGACCAGCAGGAACACTTCCTCATCGAATCCCTATGCGAGTATCCCGCGCTATCCAAACAGGGTCCCGAAATCTGCCTCCAGCAAATCGCGGACGGCCTCAAGATCGCCGCTGACAAAGTGCATGTCTCGGTCTCAGACATCGTCGCAGTGGGTCTCGACACTCCGGGTCCAGCAAGCGCCTCCGGCCAACTCAGCGCCCGTGGGTCTACGAATTTCGTTCATCCCAAATGGGCTGGCTTCGACATTCGCGAGGGCCTCGCGCGTAAGCTGAACAAGCCCGTTTGCTATCTGAACGACGCCAACGCCGCTGCCCTCTGGGGTCACTACGCCATCTTCGGCGCCAACAGCCGCGAAACGTCCGTCTCTATCGTCATCGGGACCGGCAATGGTGGCGGCATCATCCTTGACGGCAAGGTCGTAAAGGGCAAAAACGGTTTCGGCGGCGAACTCGGCCACGTCCTCATCCCTTATCAGAGCATCTCCGGTGTCCCCGGCATCAACCCTCGCTGCAACTGCGGCCGCCTCGGCGATCTCGAGTCCCTGTGCTCGCTCACCGCCATCGAGCGTAACATCCTCCCGTATCTTCTCTCGCGCTATCCCGGCCACGAACTCACCAAGACGGACATTCATCAGGCCGCGAAGCTCGTTCGCGGCCTCGCCGACAAGGGCGACGCCCTCAGCAAAGAAGTCTTCCGCGTCCAGGCCCACGCGCTCGGCCTCTTTTTCGACGAGATGATCAATACCTTCGATCCCGACGCCCTCATCGTCGGCGGCGGCGCTATCGAAGCCAGCGCGGGCTTCCAGCGTTGGTTTGTTCAGGAAATTCGCAACGGGATGCCCCCGCAGCGCGAAGAACAGGCCGGCATCCCCATCCACATCATGCCCAACGGCGACACCGCCGGTGCCCGTGGCGCCGCCATCGAAGCCCTCACCCTGGCTCGCCAGTCCGGATTGGCCTGACCCCACAAGGAGTCCGATAAACCCAGGACTGTAGCTCAGGCATTCAGGCCTGAGGCTTTCCGCATAGTTTCCCGGGCCCATCCCCACTGTGCCATCAGTTATGAGCACATGACGCTGACCGGAACAGTGGATCGTCATGCACCCGTTTCAAACGTAGGTTGATTCCGGTTGCCACTATTTGGATGTGTTTATCCGTTATGAGGATCTCGACAGTTTTTCCTTCCAACGCGAGAAGTTTCGTGCCCGCCCTGGCCCATGGCACGCCCCACGGGCGGTATATGCCTGTATAGAAGACGTCACCTGCTTGAAAACAGACATCAACGTCATCCGGAATGGTCCACGGTGGGCAGTCTAGTCCGTAGCAACGCGGCATCGAATGGATTTCGACCAGAATCGCTCTTTTGCGCTGTGATGTGGCGGCGGACAAGACTCCACCTAAGAGAGCAACGCTAACGAACAATCCAATAAGCCCTTTGTGCGAAGCCATACTCCTCATTCCTTGACCAGATACAATGCTCGCTCCAATTCCAGTTCCAGCTTCGCCCCTTTCGGCAAATCCAACTCATGGCCGCGCCCTGTCTCCATCAGGTAGGCTTCCAGCGCGCCCAGCGCGGCCGCCTCGGCGGTCTCTTTCTTGTCCTTGTCCTTCACCCCCTTCAGCGCACCCATGGCTGCACCTGCGGCAGCCGCCTGCCCGGCGTCCTTCTGACTGCCGCCGCGACCCTCAATTACTCCCTCCTGCATCGGCCCGGACTTGATGCTATGGTCCCCTGGCACAGATGCCACTTCCGCGACAATCGGCAGCCGCCCGAAGCCGGTTTGTACCTCGTCAAAGGTGAGCCACAACTTCGCGCACCCCGTCAGCCCTGCGGGCTCGACGCGGCTAATGTGTCCCCGGATTACCGCTCCTGCCGGCAAATAAAATCCCTGCGCTGCCTCCAGCGGTTCGAGCGTCCGCACCTCAAAGACCTGGTTCTGCCGCAATGCTCTGGTATTGAGATCCTGCTCCAGACCCACCAGGAACCGCGTCCCCGGCGCCACTGCGAAGACTCCCGCGGCCTTTCCGTGCCTCTGTCCGTCCACCGCCCGTGCCGCGTAAGTCCGATTGGTGGCTTGCGCCTCCGGTGTTGCTTGCGTGCCAGGTTCCTGCGCGTCTGAGAAGCTTGTAGCCATCAATGCAACAGCAAGCCCCGTCAGGGCCATCCAGCCAAGTCTATTGGTAAGTTTCATACGAGTCTCGTGCCTCCCTCTGCAGGCCCTAGGAAGGCACGTCCGCCGCCAATTCCAAGTGCTTGAAAGCTCCAGTAAGTACTTGAAACAAAAAGAGTTGCCAATATGGAAGAAACCTGCCATAGATGGGTCCCGTCTGCCTTGTCATCCACCCCTGTCGCCTGGACCTGGCACTCTATCTAGCACACAGTCCGAGCCTTCCCACATACCCTCCACGGGTTTGCTTGCCATGATGCCGTGCACGAATCAGTCCGGAGGCTGAGTGGATTCTCGGGACACGACTGTTCTCGCCGGTCTAAGGAAGCTAACTGCCCAATCGCTTCCTCGGCAGCGCCCTTGACCAATTCGCGAGATCTCACTTTGTGTCCAGGAAAGTCCGGAGTTTCCGCAACACCTGTGCGTACATCGCTTCTGTCACCCTGCCGGTCTGCGTGTTCTGCTGGCTCGGATGGTACACGCCGAACAACTTCGGCAAATCCTGCGCAATCTCAACTTCTACTCCATGCGCGAACTTGTACGCCGCGCGCGATTCAATCTTCCCGTCCCCTTTCAAAATGTCCAAGTACGCGTCCCAGGCGATTTTCCCCAGCGCCAGAATAGCTTTCGGCTTAAGCACCGCCAGTTCGCGCTTCAGGTACCCGCGGCAATTCTGTATCTCTCGCGGGAGCGGCTTGTTCTTCGGAGGGGCGCAACGCACCGCCGCCGCGATATACGCTTGCTTCAACTCCAGTCCATCCTCCCGGTGCAGGGAAGCGGGTTGATTCGCGAAACCCGCCTTGTGCAGCGCATTGTAAAGAAAGTCCCCCGAGCGATCGCCGGTGAACACGCGTCCCGTGCGGTTCGCGCCGTGCGCCGCAGGCGCAAGGCCCAAAATAAAAAGTTCCGCGCGCGCATCCCCAAATCCCGGCACGCCACGTCCCCAATATTCCCACTCGCGAAACGCCCGGCGCTTCTCCCGCGCGACCTTTTCGCGGTACTTCACCAATCTCGGGCATTTCCGGCACACACACACCTCTTCCGCGATAACTCGCAGCTTTGACTTCGCGTCCACTATTTCCCTTTGAGCATTGCGGCCAGGACCACGGCCTGATTCTGCTTTTCGTCCTTGCTCCCAAACAACAAGGTCACGGTTCCGTGCTCTTTCTCTAGTGCGCTCAATTCGCTCAACAATTCTCTCTTCTTTGTGAGTTCGGCCTTGTAGCGCTTCAAGAACACGTCCCAATCGCGCTCCTCATGATGAAACCACTTTCGCAGCGCGTCGCTTGGCGCGATTTCCTTCATCCACAAGTCCACATGCGCTTTTTCTTTGGTCATGCCGCGCGGCCAGAGCCGGTCCACCAGGACCCGGAACCCGTCGGCGCTCTCCGGTTTCTCATACACTCGTTTGGTCTGAATCATTGTCTGCCTCATTTCAGCAACGCCAAAATCTCGTCGTGCAAAATCCCGTTTGTGCTCACGAACCGTCCCTTGTAAATAGTTCGTTCGCCGTCTATCGTCGTCGATTTTCCGCCGGCCTCTTCCACAATGATGCCCAGCGGCGCCAGATCCCATGGCTTGGACACCCAGTCCACCGCCGCTTCGATCGCGCCTTCGGCCACCAACATGTGTTGCCAGAATCCGCCCATCGAGCGGCTGCTGCGCGCTGCGTCTGCCATTCGCCGCATCGTCGTGCGCGCCTGCATGTTCTTCGCCCAACCAGTTCCCGTCGTAAAGACCATCGCCTCCGCCAAAGTTTTCCTCGCGGAGACGTGAATCCGCTTTCCCGCCCGATACGCGCCCTCGCCGCGATACGCGCACCAGCGCGTCCCTTGCGAAAGCGCCGGGGCGCTCACGATTCCCGCCACAATTTCACCATTTTCTTCGATGCCTACCAGCGTCCCAAACGTGGGAATCCCTCGGGAAAACTCTTCCGTGCCGTCAATCGGATCGATGATCATCCGCGCGCGCCCGCCGCGCGAGGGTTCCGCAGGAATTTCCTTGGTGGTCTCTTCCCCCACCACGTCGATGGGCAAACCGCTCTCCGCGACTTTCTTGAGCGCCATCGCCTCCACGGCCTTGTCGGCCACCGTCACGACCGTTCCATCGCTCTTCCTTTGCGCGCCCAGTTCCCCACCGCGAAAGTACTTCATCGCGATCGCGTCAGCCTCCCCCGCAATCCCCTCCAGCAGCGCTCCATATTTCTTCCCGTATCCCATTCCGGCTCCTAACGGATCTCTGAAACTCTTTCACTCTTGCACTCTTACACTCTTGAACTTCCTTCTTCCGCCTTCGATTTGACACTCTTCTCCGCACTCCCTAGCATACAAGTTCAGCCGCATGAACGCTCATTCCAACACCGGCACTATCCTCGACCGCATTCTCGAAGCGCGCCGGGCCGAAGTTGACCATCGCAAGCGCGTCCTTCC
>DASPTY010000095.1:0-24941 GCA_035623175.1 Candidatus Limnocylindrales bacterium
ATTCGCGCGAGCGCGCATGAACCTGGGGATCTCGTTTCTGGCACAACAGAAACTGGATCAATCGCGCGCCGCACTGGAGGAAGCCGCTAGCCAACTGCCGGATGATCCGTATGCCTGGTACAACCTTGGCCTGGCGTACAAAGACTCCGCCGACCAGGAAAAGGCTATCCCTGCGTTCCAAAGAGTCGAAAAAATCGCGCCGGAAGAACCGGACGCATACTATTTCGAAGGATTCCTATTCTCACAACTCCAGAAATACGACGAGGCTATCGCAGCGTTCAAGAAAGCATTGGCTCTCGCTCCGTATCACGCCTCGGCGCAATTCGGGATCGCGCGAGCTTACCAACGCAAAGGCGAATCGGAAGCCGCACGCGAAGGCATGAAACATTTCCAAAAACTCACCGCAGAACATTTGGGCACTCCGTTCGGCGCGGGCTACGGCGATCAGGGGAAATTCTCGCTTGCGGAGTTTGTGCACGGGGCGAACACTTCCGCTCCCGCGGGAATTCCGGTGCACTACACGCAATCGCCGCTGAGGCAGCTAGTCTCGGGGGGAACAAAAGCGGACTCCGCAGCGGGCGGGAGCCGCGGCGCGTGCTTCCTCGATTTCGACGGCGATGGAAAGCCTGATCTCTTCATCGTGGGGGCTGGGACGGGGAAGAGCCAGCTTTTGCGCAATATGGGGGGCGGAAAGTTCGAAGACGTCACAGAGAAAGCGGGCCTGGCCGGAATCGGCGCCGGGTATGGATGCGCTGCGGGCGATTTTGACAACGACAACAAGACGGACCTGGCCGTTTGCGAACTCGATGGCGTGCGGTTGTTCCACAACGATGGCGATGGGAAATTCACCGATGTGACAGAGAAGGTGGGCATCCGCCGCGACAAGGGTTGTATTACGCCTGCTTTTGTGGATTACGACCACGATGGCGATCTTGATCTGTATCTGACGATGTCGCCGGAATCGGCAACGGGCGACGCGCGGAAGAACAAGTTGTGGCGGAACAATGGCAATTCGACGTTCACCGACGTTTCCGAAGAAAGCGGATTGGGGGTGGCGGCGACGGGCGGCGGAATTGCCATTACAGATTTCAACAACGATCGCGCCATTGACTTCGTCTTGGCGGGCGGAAGCGGCGGCGCGGCCATCTACTTGAATCCGCGTGAAGGGAAGTTCATTCCGCTGCGGATCATTGATTTCGCGAAGGACAAGCTGCCTCCGGCGGTGGGTGTTGCGGTGGCGGATTTCGACAAAGACGGCTGGATGGATCTAGTTTTCACGCATGCGGGACCGCCGGGGATCAGCCTGTGGAGAAATGTACAGGGCAAGAGATTGGAGCGCGTGGCTTTGCCGGACTTTGGCTGGAAGCAAGGCTGGGGAGTGACCTGGGTTGATTTCGACAATGATGGATGGCTGGACCTCGCCGCGGTAGGCGAGGGCGCGAAGGGCGGAGAGATCCGGCTGCTGCGCAATCTTGGTGACGCGGGCTGGGCCGATGTCACGAAAAAGGTGCAACTCGACAGCATCAAGCTCAATCAGCCGCGTGCATTGGCGGTTGCGGACCTGAAGGGCGATGGCAGCCCTGATCTTGTGATCACACAAGCCGAGGGTGCGCCAGTCGTTCTCCAGAATGTCGGCGCGAACAAGAATCACTGGATATCCGTGGATTTGAAGGCACTGAACGACAACAAGAGCGCCATCGGCACGAAACTGGAACTTTATGCGGGTGCGCTTTACCAAAAGTTCGAAATTGCCAGCGCATCGGGATATCTCAGTCAGAATCCCGGCCCGCTGCTGATTGGCCTCGGCTCGGAAAAAATCACGGACGCGGTGCGGCTGCTTTGGCCCACCGGCGTGCCGCAGGACGAAATCGATCTGGCCGCGAATAAATCGCAAGCAATTGGCGAACTCGACCGCCGCGGCAGTTCCTGCCCGATTCTGTTCAGTTGGAATGGCAAGGAATACGAATTTATTTCGGACATGATTGGTTCCGGCGTTGTTGGGCACTGGATTGCGCCGGGGGAACGCAACGTGCCGGACCCGAACGAATACGTCAAAGTGCCTGCAAAGAGCGTGCAGCCAAAACACGGCTTGCTGAGTTTCCGCTTCCTGGAACCGATGGAAGAGACGGTCTATCTGGACCAGGTGCGTCTGGTCGCCGTGGACCATCCGGCAAATCTGGAAGTGAATCCGAACGAGCGCTTTGTCAGCAATCCGCCATTTCCGGAATTTCGCGTGATTGCGACGCAAAATGCGCGCGTGCCCGTGGGCGCGTGGGACGATCGCGGACACGACGTGCTGCCGCTGCTGGCGCGACGCGACCGCAAGTATGTGACCGATTTTGAAGATTTACCGTTTGCGGGACTTGCGAAATTGCACTGGATCGAACTCGATCTTGGCGCATGGGACGCCGCGAAGCCGCTGCGATTGCTGCTCGAGGGATATACGGACTATTTTACCGCAACCTCGATGTATGCTGCCGACCAAGCGGGGATCAAGGTGATCGCGCCGTACGTCGAAGCGCAGGACGCACAGGGGAAATGGCTGCGTGTCATAGAAGACATGGGATTTCCCGCCGGTCTGGCGCGCACCATGGTCACCGATCTGACGGGAAAACTTCCAAGCGGGACGCGGCGGATTCGCATTGTCACGAACCTGAAAATCTATTGGGACCGTGTTCGGATTGATCAGACGCCGGAAACGAAGGATGTGCGGGTGAGCGAAGTGCCTCTGGCCGCGGCGGAACTTGCTTTCCTCGGCTACCCGAAGGAGATTCGTCTGCATCCCGCGAGCGACACGATTTATTCCTACACGCATCGCAGCCTGACGGCTCCTTACTCACGCGCGGCGGGAAATTACACACGGTACGGCGACGTGAAAGAACTGCTCCGCGCCTCGGACGACAAGTTCGTGGTCTTCAGTTCGGGGGAAGGCGCGAAACTCGAGTTCGATCCCGCGCATCTCCCGAAACTTCCGGCGGGTTGGGTGCGCGATTACTTTTTCTACGCCGATGGATTTGAGAAGGACCTCGATTTCTACGCGGCGAACGCCTTCACAGTGGAACCGCTGCCCAAACACGGCCTGACACCCTATCCCTATCCCGAGGGCAAAGAGTACCCGCTCGATGCCGAGCACCTCGGCTACGAGCTTGAATACAATACGCGCTCACGTTCGGATCGCATGCCCGGGAGCTTGCGTTACGAGTATCACGCGCCAAAATAAGGAGTAGCCCATGCGCAGAAGTGGCGCCTCCACCATTCGGGATGTTGCTCGCGAGAGCGGCTATTCTGCTTCGACGGTTTCCATCGTTTTGAACAACGCGCCACTCTCCCGCTACATCCCAGCAGACACGAAAGACCGCATTCACACGGCCGCACGCCATCTTGGTTACCGACCCAATCCACTGGCGCGCTCGTTACGGAGCCAGCGGTCCAACATTGTCGGAGTGATGGTGTTCGACGTGACCGATCCGTTCTGCACGCCGATCCTGAGAGGCCTGGAGAATTCGTTGTACCAGGCGAACTACCTTTCACTTCTCGCCGACGCGCACAACGAGCTGCACCGGTTCGAGCGCTACCTGGAAATGCTGCTGGACCGTCGCGTGGAAGGACTCATCTTCATCGCCAACTGGCTGGTGACGGACATCAAGCTACTGGCGGATTTAACGGAAAAGCAAATTCCTACGGTAGTTGCCGGGCGGGAGTTTGCGATTGAAGGTGTCAGCACCGTTTCAGTGGACAATGAAAGCGGCGCCAGCCTGGCGCTCGAGCATCTCTACCGGCTCGGCCATCGGGAGATCGCGTTCTTGCGCGGGCCAAAGAGTCTGGTCAGCAGCGGCCAGCGATGGAAAGGCATCCGCGCCTTCGCGCAGACGGTGGGTTTGCGGCTTGAATCGCGGCGCATCGCAGAACTCCCGGAATCGCTGGATCCGAATTCCAGTTTTGAAGCAGGCGCGCAACTGACCACCGAGCTGCTGCGGAAAGGGAATCACTTCACAGCACTCATGGCCTATGACGACGTGACGGCGCTTGGCGCCTTGCGCGCGCTGAAAAACAAAGGTCTCCACGTGCCGGAAGATTGCTCCGTGATCGGTTTTGACGATGTTGCGCAGGCCGGACTCTCGAGCCCTTCGCTCACGACGGTGCGTCAGCCGATGGAGGCGATGGGCGCGATGAGCGCGGGGATGATTCTGGACGCCATCAAGGCGGTAAACCAGAAGCAGGAGGTTCCCGTGTTGCGGCGGAAGATTCCCGCTGAGTTGGTCGTGCGGGAATCGACCTGCGCTGCGAAGTGAAGCGAGCTATGCGCTGACGCTGACCCAGGCGCGCTTCAGAGCGCTTTCGGCGATGGCTTCGCAAAGGACCAGGCCGTCGTGGCCTGCTTCGAAAGTGGGGAAAGTGCGGGGCGCGCGAAGATCACCCTTCTCCAGATAGCCGTAGAAATCCTTGAACAGTTGCACGAAGGTATCCGGGTAGCCTTCCTGGTGGCCGCCGGGATAGGCGGCAAAACGGCGCGATTCCGGGCTTTGCAGCGCGGGATCTTTCGGCAGAACTTCGCACGCGCGGTCCCGCCTGCCGATCCAGAGGCTGTTTGGCGATTCCGAATCGAATGAAAGCGAGCCTTCGGTGCCATCAATCTCGAACCACAGACGCGTTTTCCGGCCGGCGCTGACCTGAGAGACGGTCATCACACCGCGCGCGTCGTTTTCGAAGCGCAGCAACACGGACGCGTAATCATCGGTGGTCATCATTACTTCCTCAGTTTCGGTAGAGGAAGCTTTCTGGAACGTTTCCACGCGGCCCTTGGGGCGGTAACGCGTGGGCTGCACAGTGGCCAGGTCCGCGCACACTTCTGACACTTTGCTCCCGGTAATCCACATGGCCAAATCCAACCAGTGTGTACCGATGTCGGAAACGGCGCGCAGTTCGCCGCCGAGTTTGGCATCGAGGCGCCAGTTCCAATCCGTCGGGAAGAGCAACCAATCCTGGAGAAAACTCCCATGCACGAGTTTCACCTGCCCGATCGCGCCTTTGCGGATCAGCGCGCGCGCTTCGTGGCAGAGCGGGTAGTAGCGCAGGTTGTGCGTGAGGCCGCCGACAAGGCCGGTTTCCTTGACGAGGGATACCAGGGCCGCGGTCTCGCGCGAGTCGAGCGCCAGGGGCTTTTCGCACAACACATGTTTTCCCGCGCGCAGGAGCTGGCTGGTTTCCTGGAAGTGCAGATAGTTCGGCGTGCAAAGGTGCACGACGTGCACAGATGGGTCCGCGGCCAATTCTTCCAGCGATTCGTAGCCGCGCGGCAGCCGCGATTCTTCTTTCGCGACCCGGGAACGCTCCGGCGAGCTGTCCAAAATGCCTTGCACGGGAATACCGAGGCGGCGCAGTGATTCCAGGTGCGCGTGTCCCACAAATCCGAATCCAACGATTGCCGCGTTCAATTGCATGTGAGTTCCTCCGGGCGCCTGCACGAGGCCAGGCGCATCGTATGGCCGATGTGGAGCGAAAAAATGAAATCTCGCAGCGCGACGAAATCGGTAGAAATCGCGCGGGCTCTTCGCATTGCCGCTTACTTGCTGTCCGGGCGAAACGCTTCGATGGGATCCAGACAGCTTTGCGCCCAGAATGCCTCGCGGGTGAGCGCCCCCGAGAGGTACCTCTGAACATCGGGCAGCGTTGCTGCGGCAATCCCGCCATCCGCCGCATCGAAAATCACGACAAGACCCTCCGGCGCCGGAGTTACGGAATTTGCCTCTTTCAGGCCTTTCTGAAACAGCGCCAGCGCAAATTCCAGCCGTGCCGCAGCGCCGGACTCCTTGGGATTCCGCGACACGGGCTGCACCGTGTAGATTTTCACTGACTTTCCTTTCAGCGGAACCCAGTCGCCCGGATAACTGCTGATTTCCTCCCGCTCGATGCGAAAGCCTGTGAATTCTTCCGCAAGACCTGCCGGTGCCTGTTTCAGTCTAACAGCGATGTTCTCTGGCAGAAGCACGGCGTTTTGCTTCACGTAGCCCCGGGAGTCGCCGGAGATCGTAATGTGAATCCATCCGGCTTGGGCGTCGAGGAATTCGAATTCATCATTGGCAGAAGCTTGAAACAGCACGCGCGAAGATTCCACTGCCTTGGAGTACACGGGCGTTCCTGTTTTCGAAACTACGACCAGATTCGCCGGGTGCGCCTGGTTATGCTGAATTTCTTTCAGGTTTTGCAACTCGGTGGCGAGTTGTTGAACGCGGCGCTCCTCCACGACGCGCTGATTGCGCAGCACCGCCACCTCGTCGGGCGATTTAGCGGCGGGAGGCAGCGTTGCAGGCAGAGCGGCACCGGGCACGCCGGAGAGATCGAGCTTGGGCCGCGGTGCTTGCAGGGTGGTGTCTAAGGTCGCTGGCGGTCCAACGGGCCTGCCGGTCAGTTTTTCCTGCAGGCGATCCAGAAAATCGAGCTCCAGCCGACCGTTCGAGGCAAGCACCTCGTACCCGGATTTGGTGACGTCGCGGTCGGCGTACCATGCGGTGATTTTCGCTGAGAGGCGGACGATGGTCGCTCCCGAATCGCCAGGCAGAAGCTCGATCGAAAACTGATAGAAGCCGCGTTCGTAGCGCTCCAGCGGCTTCTCGACGGGTGCCACGAAGCCCTCCAAGGTCGGCAGCTTTTGGCCGGAGTAGGCCTGAAGGTCTTTCAGGGCCTGCTCGACTTCCGGTTTCAGTTTCGCGTAACTCCTCGCGTAGGGAATCGCCTGCGCGGAAACACACGTCGCAAACGCAACCAATACAAGTACAGCGAGGAAGAAGTGCAGAGTCGTCTTGAAAACGCCGCTCACGGCAACGGCTCCATTTGCTCGATCGGCAGCCATCCACGCTGGCCCTCGGGAGTTTCCACGCCGAGCCAGTGGGGCGTGACAATCAGAATGACGAGCTCGGTATACGCCGCAAGCGTTTTCAAGTTTGCCGCGGCCCGGAACGGCGCTGCTTTCAAATCCGCCCCAGGCGCTTTCACCCGGCGCTCGAGTTCGTGACGCAACTCGACAATTTCCTGCTCCATGCGCTTTGCGTCGGCTTGCGCGTTGTTGAGACGGGTGGATTCGTCCTGGCGCTGCCGCTGATAACTTTGGCGCACGAGTTCGGCACTTATAGTGCGGCGCCGCGCATCGGCCGCCTCCGCTGCAGCCTGTTGCATGGAGTCGAGCGCCTCTTTGACTTCCTTCATCTCGCTCTTTTCCACGGTGCCGTCGGAGGCGTGGAAGATTTTACGCGCAGCCTCAACATAGACGGCATCGATCTTGACCCGCGTGCGCTCCGCGGTGACGGGAATGATGACGTAACGGACCGCAATCGTGCCCATGTCCGCCGATTCGAGAAAATGGCGCGGGGCAATCGCCTGTTGGCGGATTTTGTAGTAAGTCTCGCCCGAGTTTTGCCATGGTTCAAAGAGGGGAGAAGACGCGACCGCTTCGGCTCCCGTCAGGACAGGTTCTTTGTCGAAGATAAGTGTTCCGTGGAGGATGTGGTCCCTCTGAATTGCAATTACCGCTTCGCGCACGGCGTCGAGTGGAGCGGGGAATTCCCGCACCAGCCCGGGCGTCGTCAGTGGTTTTTGTGGCGTGGCTTGCAAGCCATTGGCATGCGCCAGAGAGATGGAAAATGCGACGACAAGCAGCCAAAAAACGCGGCGATTCGCTTCTCGAGTTGAACACACGGCGTGCATTTCCGTTTTCTTTTGTTAACTCGAAGGGTTCGGGTCTGTCAAATGCCAAGAGCAGACGATCGCCCAGGAGATTTCGGGTTCTATAACCAGGCTCTGAAGATTTCTTCGATAGTTCAAATAAAACTCTTACATTCATTCCCGAAGTTGCGATAGCATCCGCCCCGGTGCAGGGGCTGGAAATTTTGCCGTGCACTCGTGACGGAGAGAAGCGGCGGGATTTTCGGTGAGTACGGTAGGCGGGATGCTTGCTTCCCCGTGCATTTTGGGATAGGCGGGGAACGGCCTGCCGCGCTGGGTGTACGGCTGACACGCCCCATAACAACTTGAATTCAATGAAGGCCCGGTTTGTTGTCTGCTGGGCGCTGCAGAAACGCGTTCAGAGGAGGCAGTATGGAACAGTTGTTTTCAAACGAAGTGTGGAAGGGCTCTGCCCGCTGGGGTACAGCCCTGCTCTTTTCCGTCGTGTTGCTCGCCCTGTTCGTCGTGGATTGCCGCCCGGCGAGCGCGATTCCGGCGTTTGCCCGGAAATACGGGATGCCATGTTCTTCGTGCCACGAGGCGTGGCCGAAGCTAAGTCCCTTCGGTCAACAGTTCAAGGATAACGGATACCAGTTGGGGAACGATCGCGACGCTCCGATCTTCCAGCAGGCTGCATACTGGCCGGTAACGTTCCGTATCACACCGCAGTGGCACAGGGAAAGCGTCAACAAGGCGCAAGTTGACGGCAGCAACGGAATCGGCGTCAACGAAGCGCAGGTGACGACGCACGGATTTGACTGGAGTGGGTTGGATTTCCACACCGGCGGCACTTTAGCCAAGAACATATCCTTCTATGCGCTTCCTTCCTCGGATAACACGGGAGCCTTTCACTTCGAATCGGTGTGGGCGCGCTTGGACAACGTGGGCGGCAGTTCCTGGGTGAACATCAAGATGGGCAAGTTCGAGCTCGACAACCTCCTGTCCGAGAAACGAATTCTCACCCTCACCAATGTCTCCGGTGTCTACGCCAACTACCATTTCCAGCCCATGTATCAGCCGGGCGTCTCTGGGAATCCCAATTTTGTCTTTGGGATTGGCGACAACCAAGTGGGCCTCGAGTGGATGGGACACTCGAAGGATGACCGGACACGCATCTCGGCGTCGCTGTTGAGCTCGAATGACGGATCACCGGGATTACCGACGAACCGAGGCTATGACGGATTCTTTGCAGCCAGCCGCGCGTTTGAACTTGGCAGTCTTGGTTTGCAGCGCGTCGGCGGCTTCGCATATATCGGCGAGGCGCCGACGTACTTTCAATTCACAAACGGCGGACCCGCCTCGCCGGTTGCAGGGACCGGAATCGGGAACAAGGGCTTCCAGCGTTACGGCCTGATCGGCATGTGGTACATCAGGAAGTTCGATATCACCACGATTTACTTCCACGGGTCGGACAGCGCGTGGCTGGCCAGCAATACGCCGGCAGTGCCCGGGGCGACCCTTCCTATCGGCGCGCACGCGCCGGCCTGGAATGGCGCGCTCTTTGAAAGCCACTACAACCTGAATCCGCAACTGATTTTCATCAATCGTTACGAACTCGTGCGAATGTCCCAGCAAGCCTTTACGGGCGACGGCACGGCCCCGGCCAATCCGTCGAACCTGGGAAACACCGACGTCGTGACCTTTGGTGTCCGCTACTACCCGTTCATTTCCAGCCGTGCCGGTTTTGCCTACCACGGAGAATATGCGCTGATGCGCCAGCGTGGCGCCTCTCCGGTCACCTTCTCGGACCTGACCACCAGCAGTTTGCTGGTCGGGTTTGACTTCGACTTTTAAGGGAGAATGAACATGCCGAACATGAAAATCGCAAGGCTTTTCGTGGGCGTGGCAACTGCTCTTGTTTTTCCCTTGGCTCCTGCAGCTCAGCAGGCAGAACAGGCAGCCGCCAAGGCGAAGCCACACATGGAATCGCACATCGGCAATTTGACGGGGCATTCCGAGGCCGGTGCGCAGTTGTACTACCGCTACTGCTGGGGATGCCACGGGGCCCGCGGCAACGGCGATGGGGAGAACGCGCCGTATGTCACGCCGCAGCCGCGCAATTTCGTTGCGGCCATTTTTAAGTGCCGTTCCACGCCGACCGGAACATTGCCGCTGGACTCCGACCTCTACGACTCCCTTAACCGCGGATTCAACTTCACGAACATGCCCAGCTGGATTACCCTGACCGCGCAAGAGCGCGCAGACCTCGTCGCATTCATAAAAACGTTCTCCTCGCGGTGGGTGACCGAGAAATCCGGCGCGCCGATTCAGGTGCCGCCGGAACCCAAACTCACCCTCGAAAGCATCAAGCACGGGAGTGAACTCTTCCAGAAACTGGTGTGCTGGAAGTGCCACGGCCAGGAAGGCCGCGGTGACGGTCCCTCCGCATCCACGCTGACTGACAGCAATGAACAGCCGATACGTCCGTATGACTTCACTTCAACTGATCGCTCCAAGTGTGGCAAAACCAATAGAGAACTCTATCGAGTCTTCATGACCGGCATGGATGGCACCCCCATGCCGTCGTTCGCAGACGTGGTCAAACCGGAAGACGCGTGGGACCTCGTGCACTACCTGCGCACGCTTCAATACAATAACCCCAGCCCCGAACTTGCCATGTGGGAGGGCACGGCCGAGGGGAAATCCATCGTGGCCGCAAAGAAGGTACAGAACACCTATACTGGCTCCGGACTCAAGCCATAGGGAAACTGTTCCCAATTTTCAGGAGGGGTAGAAGAATGCAAACGAAGCATGTGGTGCTTGCGGGACTGGCTATGTTCACTGCTTCCGGTTTGGCGGTGGCCGGGCCGAAGCCGGCCGGGGGCACAGTTAGCGGCAAAGTGACCTACGAGGGGACACCAGCCAAGATGAAACCCATCGACATGTCCAAGGAACCGTCGTGCGCGAAGATGTACACGACACCGCAACTCGCAGAGACCGTGGTGACCGGATCCGGCAACAGCCTCGCGAACGTGGTTGTGTATGTTTCCGCAGGTGCCCCGGATGATGCCGCACCGGCTACGGCCGCAGTTCTGACACAAAAAGGCTGCCGCTACATACCTCACGTTTTAGCGTTCCAGGTCAACCAGGAAATCAAGATTCAGAATGAGGATCAAACAGCCCACAACATCCACCCGCTGCCGAGGCTGAACCGGGAGTGGAACAAGACGCAGCCGCCGGGAACGCCGCCCATCAGCGAAAAGTACGACAAAATGGAAATTTTCGGGGTGAAGTGCAACGTGCATCCCTGGATGCATGGCACCTTCGCCGTTCTGAAGAATTCCCACTATGCGGTGACAGGCGACAGCGGGGCATTCAGCTTGCCCAACCTGCCGCCGGGGAAGTACACCATCACCGCGTGGCACGAATCCTACGGCGACCAGTCGCAGGAAGTGACCATCAGCGGCAGCGAAACCAAAAGCGTCAACTTTGTTTTCAAAGCCAAGCAGTACTAAGAAGGACTTGGCTCCTTTCTTTGGGCCTTCTGGCAATTCGTGAATCGGGGTGTGAGTTTCGCCTTTCCAGGAAGGCCGGGGCGACGACAGTGGGGAAAAATCCTAGCGATCGTGCTCGTGATTATGGCAATAGCCTCGGCCCACCCGATTGTGTCCCATCAGTTTGTGCTGCCGCAAGACGTCTCCACGCACGGGCGTGCGATCGCCGAACAATTGAATGACCCCATGCTCGAGGCGGGAATCTGCCTTGTGGCGGCCCAGATCGTCCTCGCCACATTCGTGTGGTCCTTTGCCGGCCGCAAAGAAGGCAGCCCGCTCAAGAATTTTCCGGGCGGAGCCAAAGTGCCAGTCATCGCGGCGTTCATACTCGTCGGCACAGAAGTGCGCGCGCTCCGCGTGATGCGCAAAAGGCCCGGGCGAATGTGTACTTCACCTCGGCGAAGCCGGACGCCATTCAGATCCATGCGCAAGCGGAGCAGTTCGCTCGCTTCCGCTATCCGGGGCCGGATGGCAAGTTCGGCGCGATCCATGCGGACAAAATAGACGAGGTCAACCAGAACTATTTCGGACTCGATCCCGCGAACGACGTGGAGGCGCGCGACGACATCGTGTCAGGAGAGCTTGTGGTTCGAGTCAACCGCGAAATTCACCTGCCCCTGCTTGCGTAGCCGTTGACTTGCCCTGCCTGGCCCCATAGCATACGGCTCGATGCCGCACCCCAGCGCACTGTCCTGCGTCCTCACCGTGAAATGACTCACCTCGCGCGCAAGCTAAGCCTCTGGAACTATTTCGCGCTCGGCTTCGGCACGATGGTCGGCACAGGCTGGGTCGTGCTGATGGACGACTGGCTCGGCCGCGGCGGCCCGTTCGGAGCCATGCTGGGTTTCGCCATCGGCGGAATTCTGCTCCTTCCTGTTGGCTACGTCTACGGCCAGTGGGTGAAGCGGCTGCCAGATGCTTCCGGCGAAGCGGCGTACACCGCGCAAGTCTTTCCGCCCACAGTGAGCTACTTCACCGGCTGGATCATGCTACTGGCGTATTTCATCGTTTGCCCGTGGGAAGCGGTGGCCGTCGGCAAGCTCGCCGCGTACATTTTCCCCCGGCTTGATACGCTGGAACTTTACCGCGTCGCGGGCCAACCTGTCTTTCTGCCGCGGCTGCTCCTAGGCGCCGTGGTGACCATTTTTCTTGCGTGGCTGAATTACCGCGGCGTCCGCGCCAGCGCCACGTTTCAGAACTGGGCGACTTCGGCCGTGCTTGGGGTGTTCTTGCTACTGGTCATGGTGAGCGGTCACAGTGGGACGTCGGCGAATCTCAAGCCGCATTTCAGCCAGGCGCCGCTCATCTCGATTCTTCTTACGTTGCAAATCGTCCCGTATTTTGTCACTGGCTTCGAATCCGTTCCCAAGGTCGCTGAGGAATCCCATCCGGGATTTCCTCCGCGCGATTTTTTCAAAGCCATCGCGATGGCTTTGCTGATCGGCGCTGGCTTCTATGCTCTTGTCGTGTGCGCAACGAGCTATGTCGCGCCGTGGCAGAGCCTGGTCGGGAAACGCTTCGCCACCGCCATTGCCGTCGAACAAGGTGCGCACATGGCCTGGCTGTCGCGGATAATCCTGGCAGCTTCTCTCGTCGGGCTGCTCCAGTGTTTCAATGGCAACTTCGTGGCGGCGACGCGGATGCTGTTTGCATTCGGCCGGCGCCAGACGATTCCTCCCCTCTTCGCGACGCTACACACCATCCACCTCACACCCACCGTTGCAATTTTTGGCGTCACGGCTGCGACGCTGGCCGGTCTGCTCCTGGGAGACGCCCTGCTTGTGCCGGTCACGGAAGTGGGTTCGATGGCCTCAGCGTTTGGCTGGCTAGCCACCTGCGTATCCTTCTTTATAGTGGATAAAGCGCTGCTGGGGCGCGTGGTGGCTGCGTTGGGAATCGGGGTGTCGCTGCTCCTGGTTTTGATGAAATGGCTTCCCGTGATCCCCGGCCACTTCTCGTTTGCGGAGTGGCTTGCTCTCGGGGGCTGGCTGGCGCTGGGCCTGCTCCTGCACTGGCGGTTCCGCGCGGTGTGATGCGGCGCTCGTGTATACTTTTTCAGGATACACCACACACTGACGAATGATTCCTTACCTCCATCTGGGACCGCTCCACTTGCCCACGTTTGGATTGATGGTGGCCCTGGCGCTCATCGCAGCAGCCTACATTCTCCAGGCGGACTTTGACCGCCGCTCTTTCAAGGCCGATGCGTTCCTCATGATTACGGTCGCGGGACTCGTGGGGATTGCCGGCGCGAAGCTCTATCATTTATTGGAGCCCGAGACTCGCGATCTGTTCTTTGCTCATCCTGTGTCGATGCTCCTCGACCGCTACGGCTTCGCATGGTTCGGAAGCTTCCTCGGGGGACTCGGGGCCATGCTGGTGATGGGTCATCAGGCCAAACTGCCGCTGCTCGAGTTTCTCGATGCCTGCTCGCCCGCGGCTTCGTTCGGCTACGCGATTGGCCGCATCGGCTGCTTTCTTTCGGGCGATGGCGATTATGGCAAACCTACGTCACTGCCCTGGGGAATGAGCTTTCCGAACGGCGTTGTGCCGACCACCGAGCGCGTGCATCCGGCGCCGCTTTACGAGCTCATCATTTGGTGCGCGATTGGCGCTTTTCTCTGGCACATGGGCACAAAAGCGCTTAAGAGTCGCGGGACCGGAGGAGAGATTTTCTGCTCGTACCTGATCCTGACAGGAGTGGCTCGCTATCTGGTGGAAATTGTCCGTATCAACCCGCCTTGGATTTACGGCATGTCCAACGCGCAAGTGGCCAGCGTGGTGTCGGTCATTGCAGGTGTGCTGCTCCTTTGGCGGCTCAAGGCCAATGCGTGATCACGTCGGAGAGCTGCTCGTGGGCCCGATTCCTTCAGATCCGGGCCGCTTCTCCTTCAGAACGCACCAGCGCCGGTGAGCTTAGGAAAGTCGCGCGATCCCTGGGAAGCCGTCGAACCCAGAATCAAAGCTCAGAATGCGATCGATGCCGTGCTGCCGCATTACCGCCAAATGCACCGCATCGCGCGCAGACATTTGCGTATACCCTAAGACAATCTGTTTCGCACCTTCAACAACTGCCTCGTCGATCGGCAACACCTGATCCACGAGGCGGAGCAATGCGTTAAACGCTGGCTGGATAGCCGCGCGGCGGTTGATGGCCACGTAGCGGTGCAGTATCTCTTGCAACACCTCGGCGTCCGTAACCAATCGCTGGCGATCCGAGACGAGTTTCTCAAGCAATCGTTGCGCATCCGTCTTATGGGCGTGGGGAGCGCCGACAAGATACATCGGAATATTTGAATCGATGAGAATCACGGCTGATTGCCGCTCGTGTAGCCCCGCTCGATCTCAGCGAGCATTTCTTCAATATCCCCGACGGGGAAGTCGTATTTTGCCGCCACACGGATGACTTCGAGTTTCTTTTGGATATCGCCGATTGGTTCCCGACGACGAGCCACGTCCAGGGCCTGGCGAACCCATTCGGCAAGGGACATGCGCCGCGAGCGAGCCATGCGCTGGATTTCGCGGTATTCAGGGTCCTGGAGGATTACCTGCAGTCGTTTAGCCATGTGATGAGTCTACATGACTCATCACTATGAGTCAACTCTACTCCAGCATTTGGCGCAACACGTACTGCAGAATGCCGCCGTGCTTGTAGTAGCTGACTTCTTCCGGCGTGTCCACGCGGATGAGCGCCTTGAAGGCCTTCACTTTGCCGTCGGGCGATTTCGCTTGCACCGTGGCTTCTTTTCGCGGGCTCAGCGTGGCCACACCTTCGATCTCGTAGATTTCGTGGCCGGTGAGACCAAGTGATTCGCGGTTCTCACCCGCTTTGAATTCGAGAGGCAGAACGCCCATGCCGACGAGATTGCTGCGGTGAATGCGCTCGTAACTCTCCGCCAGGACCGCGCGCACGCCGAGCAGGCGCGTGCCCTTTGCCGCCCAGTCGCGCGAAGAGCCGGAGCCATATTCTTTTCCGGCAATCACCAACAGGGGCACGCCCTCTTCGCGGTACTTGACCGCAGCGTCGTAAATGAACATTTTCTCGCCAACCGGCAAGTGCAGCGTCCAACTACCTTCCGTGCCGGGTGCAAGTTGATTGCGCAGGCGGATATTGGCAAACGTGCCGCGCATCATCACTTCATGATTGCCGCGCCGCGCACCGTAGGAGTTGAACTCATGCGGCTTCACGCCGCGCGCAATCAGGTACTTTCCCGCGGGCGATTCCACCGCGATCGAGCCGGCGGGAGAAATGTGGTCCGTGGTCACGCTGTCGCCCAGCACGGCGAGCACACGCGCCCCGCGAATTTCCGTGAGCGGCCCCGGTGTTCGCGGCATGTTCTCAAAGTAGGGCGGCAGCTTGATGTAGGTGGAGGCGTCATCCCATTTGTAGAGGTCACCTTCGGGTACCTGCATGGCCTTCCATCGCGCGTCGCCGTCAAATACTTCGCTGTATTCCTTGCGGTATTGCTCGGTCGAAACGGCGGCGCGCACGGTGGACTCGACTTCTTGAGGAGTCGGCCAAATTTCGCGCAGATACACGGGCTTGCCAGCGGCATCAGTGCCTAGCGGTTCGCTGGTCAAATCCATATCCATGCGACCGGCCAGCGCGTACGCCACGACCAGGGGCGGCGACGCTAGGTAATTCGCGCGCACCAGCGGATGCACGCGTCCTTCAAAGTTGCGGTTGCCGCTCAATACCGCCACCGCGACCATGTTGTTTTCCTTGATCGCTGCGCCAATGGGTTCCGGCAGCGGGCCGCTGTTGCCGATGCAGGTGGTGCAGCCGTAACCGACCAGGTGGAACTTCAGCTTTTCGAGGTAGGACATCAAGCCGGATTGTTGCAAGTAATCGGTCACGACCTTTGATCCAGGCGCGAGGCTGGTTTTCACCCACGGCTTCACCTGCAAGCCGCGCTCGACAGCTTTCTTTGCGAGCAAGCCCGCTCCGAGCATTAGCGAGGGATTCGACGTGTTCGTGCAGCTGGTGATCGCGGCAATCACCACGGCACCGCTCGAAAGCGGGAACGCATCGCCATTGTTCTTCACCGTAACTTCCTTCGCCGGCGCGCCTTCCACTACCTTCGTGAACGAACTTTTGGCGTTCTTCAGCGCCACGCGGTCTTGCGGGCGCTTTGGCCCTGCAACCGTCGCTTCGACAGTGCCCAAATCAAGCTCTAACTTGTCGCTGAATTGAGGATCAGGCGTGGCGTCGGAGCGGAAGAGCATCTGCTCCTTGCAGTACGCTTCGACGAGTGCGACCTGCTCATGGCTTCGCGCAGTGAAGTTCAGATACGCGAGGGTTTCGTTGTCCACTGGGAAAAAGCCCATGGTCGCGCCATACTCCGGTGCCATATTGGCGATGGTCGCGCGGTCAGGCACGCTCAAGCTAGAGAGTCCAGAGCCGTAAAACTCGACGAATTTCCCAACGACGCCTTTCTTCCGTAACATTTCCGTGACCGTCAGGACTAAGTCGGTCGCGGTCGCTCCTTCGCGCAGACGGCCGTGCAGCTTGAAGCCCACCACTTCCGGTATGAGCATCGAGAGCGGCTGCCCCAGCATGGCGGCCTCCGCTTCAATTCCGCCGACGCCCCAACCGAAGACGCCGAGCGAATTCACCATGGTCGTGTGCGAATCCGTGCCCACAAGCGAATCCGGATACGCTTCAAACCGGTTGCCGTTCGGCATGGGGCAGACGACGCGCGCCAGGTACTCGATGTTCACCTGATGGCAGATGCCGGTGTCCGGCGGCACTACCTTGAAATTGCGGAAGGCGTTTTGTCCCCAGCGCAGGAACTCGTACCGCTCGATGTTGCGCTGGAATTCCAGCTCGGCGTTCATTCCGAAGGCGTTCACGTTGCCGAAACTATCCACCTGCACGGAATGGTCAATTACCAATTCCGCGGGGAAGAGAGGATTAATGCGCTTGGGATTGCCACCGAGTTTTTTTACCGCTTCCCGCATCGTGGCAAGATCTACGACCGCGGGCACGCCGGTGAAATCCTGCAAAAGCACGCGCGCAGGCATGAACGAAGTTTCTTTTTGGGGAGCCCCTGGCTTCCAATTTGCCAGCGCGCGAATGTCCTCGGCACGGACAAAGCGGCCGTCTTCGCACCGAAGCAGATTTTCCAGGAGGATTCGCAGAGAGAAGGGAAGCCGGCCGAGGGCCCCAAGGCCCTGTTTTTCAAGCTTTTCGAGGCGATGAATGTCGAACGACTGAGCGCCGACGCTCAGTGTGTCGCGGGTACTGAAGGAGTTTGCTGCGGAGATGGGCATACTGAACTTCCTTTCGCCGGATGGGTGAGTCCTTATGATAACCGAAATCGCGGCTGCTCGCGGGGGCGGCTATAATGATGCATCGTGAAGATCGCGCTGATCTCAACGTATGAGCTGGGGCGGCAACCGTTTGGGTTGGCTTCTCCGGCGGCGTGGCTGCGCAAGCGGGGCCATGCAGTTACTTGCATGGACCTTTCGCGCGAGCCGCTTAACGAACAGGCGCTGCGGGAAGCGGGTTTGATCGCGTTCTACGTGCCGATGCATACGGCAACGCGCCTGACCGTGGAATTGCTCGAGCCTGTGCGGCGAATGAATCCGCACGCTCACCTCTGCGCTTACGGACTCTACGCTTCGCTTTCCGCTGAGATTTTTCGCACGCAGGGAATCGGCAGCCTGCTCGGAGGCGAATTTGAGCAGGCGCTTGTGGATCTTGTGGAGCATCTTGACGGACTTTCGGCGCTTCCACAGATCCATCCTTTGGACTCGAATGTTTCGCTCGCCCGCCTGCGCTTCCAGGTACCGGACCGCTCCGATCTCCCGCCGTTGCGCACTTACGCGCATCTCGTGCTTCCTTCAGGCGAGCACCGCACCGTGGGCTACACAGAAGCCAGCCGGGGTTGCAAACATCACTGCCGCCACTGCCCCATCGTGCCCGTGTACGAAGGCGCATTCCGCGTCGTGGATCGCGAAGTCGTGCTCGCCGATATTCGGCAGCAAGTGGCCGCGGGCGCGCAGCACATCACCTTCGGCGATCCCGATTTTTTCAACGGCGTGGGTCACGCGATCCCTCTGATTGAAACTATCCACCGCGAATTCCCGAACCTGACTTATGACGTGACCATCAAGGTCGAACATCTCCTGCAAAACGCGGAGCTGCTTCCCGCGCTGCGCTCGACAGGATGTTTGTTCATCGTCTCCGCGGTGGAATCGCTGGACGATGAGGTGCTGCAAAAACTCTTGAAGAACCACACACGCGCCGATTTCTTTCAAGTGGTGGAGCTTTGCCGCCGCAATGGAATCACGCTGCAACCCACCTTTGTTCCGTTCACGCCGTGGACGACGCTGGAACAGATTCTCGATCTCTTCGAGCAGATACGGCGGCTGGAGCTTGTGGAAGCTGTTGCGCCCATCCAAATGGCGATTCGGCTGCTGATCCCTGCTGGTTCGCTGCTGCTGGAGTTGGACGAGGTGCGTCAGATGGTAGGTAAATTCGATCCCCGCGGGCTCGTTTATCCCTGGAAGAACCCCAATCCCACGGTCGATGAACTGTGCGAAGAATTGCAGGAGATCGTGGCCGCGGGCGAAGCATTGAAGCGCAGCCGCGCGGCCACTTTCCAGAAAATGTGGCGTGCCGTGAATCATGCGGCGCAGCGCAATCTCGAGGAGCGGGCTGAACCGCTGATGGTTTCCCGCGCGACCGTGCCTTATCTGAACGAACCTTGGTACTGTTGAGCGGAGCCGACAAGGGACCAGTTGGTCCCGATCGCCAAAGCCAAAGAAGCTGTGCGCCAGGCGGAGACGTTTTTGTAGGAGTCGGCGCGAGGATAGTTGCCACTGACGCGATGACCAGAAAGAAGCGCATCCTCCTCTTTGCCACCAAGCTGGGCTACCAGACGCGCTCGTTTCAGGCCGCCGCGGACAGACTTGGCGTCGAACTCGCGTACGTGACCGATCGTTGCGGGCGCCTGGACGACCCTTGGAACGATCGCGCCATCGCCGTCCATTTCGAACTCCCCGAAGGCGCCGCGGCCCGCGTGCTCGAAGCGCAGCAAGGTCTAGCCGTTGATGGCGTACTGGCCGTGGGCGACCGGCCGACACCGGCGGCGGCCTACGTCGCGCGCTCGCTCGGGATTGCTCACAATCATCCCGCGAGCGTAGAAGCTTGCCGCAGCAAAGTGCGCTTGAGGGAAGTGTTTCGCGACGCGGGCTTGCCCGTGCCGTGGTTCCGGGAAATGGCCCTAGATCCGCCTCCGGAACCATCGCTGCTCGGCATTCGCTATCCTTGCGTCTTGAAACCGATTTCGCTTTCTGCGAGCCAGGGCGTCACTCGTGCGAACAATCGCGAGGAATTCGTTGCCGCCGCCGCGCGCCTCAAGAAACTGCTGGGCTCATCCGAGGTGCGCGCCACGCGTGAGCCGCACCTCGATCGCATGCTGGTCGAAGGCTATCTGGAGGGCAGGGAAGTGGCCGCCGAAGGCTTGCTTACGGAAGGGGCGCTACGCATCCTCGCGATATTTGATAAGCCCGATCCACTCGAGGGGCCGTATTTCGAGGAGACAATTTACGTTACGCCTTCGCGTCTGTCCGCTGCGGAGCAGCCTGGAATCGAGCAGTCCTTTTTGAGAGCGGTGCGGGCGCTGGGCCTGACCCACGGCCCGGTGCACGCGGAGTTTCGCCTGAACGCGCAGGGCATTTGGCCCCTGGAGGTAGCAGCGCGACCCATCGGCGGTCTTTGCGCTCACGCGCTGCGCTTCTTGCCGCTTGGCAAGAGGCAATTGATCGGGCTGGAAGAGCTACTTCTACGCCACGAGTTGCGCCTAACCGGCGCTGACGCGCCACGCGAATCTGCTGCCTCGGGCGTGATGATGATCCCAGTCCCGCAAAGTGGGGTTCTGGAAAAGGTGGAAGGAGAAGAAGAAGCGCGAGCAATTGACGAAATCACCAGCCTGGAAATCACCGCGAGGCTCCACGATTTCATCGCTGCCTGGCCGGAAGGCTCAAGCTATTTAGGGTTTTTGTTCGCGCGTGCCTCGAAACCCGCCGTCGTGGAAGCCGCGCTGCGCCGAGCGCACAAGAAACTGCGATTCACCTTGACGCCGCGCCTCCCGGTCGAGCATCCGCTGTCGCGAGCGAGTAAACAGTCTTAAGTTATAAGTTCGAAGTTAACACTCGAGATCTAAAAGTGAGAAGCAATCGACGAGTCTTGCCTGCTGACTTGGTTCCTTAGCCTTTTGCCTTTGGCGGCACATAGCCTTCGGGAAGTTTCGCCCCTTCGCCGAAGAAAAACTGTTCCATCTGTTCTTCCATGATCTTCTGGGAGTTCGGATCGAGAGGATTCAGCCGGTACTCGTTCATCACCATCTTCGAATATTCCAGCCACATCTTCCAGGCGTCCTTCGAGACGTTTTCATAGACGCGTTTGCCGAGTTCGCCCTTCCACGGCACGCGGTCCAGCCCCGGCAGCTCTCTTCCAAATTTCACGCAATGCACCATGCGCGTGCCCGGCTTCACGGGCTCGCTCGGCGTTGGCGTCGGTTCGCACGAATCGTTGGGCATGTTTTCCTCCCGGCGGTCTTTCATTGTCCGCTACCTTCGCTCCCGCTTGCAACCGACGTTCGGGATGATTTCTGAGCATGTCCTTGAGGATCGCGGACGACTTTCTTTCCTCTTCCGCTACGCCTCTGAATCTGATATTCCTCCATTTCTCTTTCGGAGGTCTTGCGGTGCCTGAGATAACCACCCTGTTTTGGGACATTGGCGGCGTCATCCTCACCAACGGATGGGATCACGATGCCCGCATGCAAGCCGCCCAACTTTTTGGCTTGGACTGGGAGGAATTCCGCGAGCGCCATGACCTGTCTTTTCCAGCGCTCGACACTGGGCAGATTTCGCTAAACCAATATCTGGACCGCACCTTGTTCTACCGCAGCCGCTCCTTTACCCGCGAAGACTTCACCGCTTTCATGTTCGCGCAGTCCAGGGAGTACCCGGAGACGCGCGCTGTGCTTTCGGACGTGGCGCGCACGGGGAAATATTACGTTGCTTCGATCAACAATGAACCGCGCGAACTGAACCAGTACCGCATCGAGGCCTTCAACCTCCGCAAAGAGTTTCAGGCATTCTTCAGCTCCTGCTATCTCAATGCCCGCAAGCCCGAAGAAACCATCTATCAGATCGCGCTGGAGGTAAGCCAGCGCCTTCCAGAAAATTCTGTATTCATTGACGACCGCCCGCTCAACCTCGAAAACCCCCGCCGCTTGGGCATGAACGTGGTTCCCTATCAGAATGCACCGCAGCTACGCGCCGACCTGAATGCACTAGGGATTAAGGTATAGTCTTTGGGCGGCAAGGCATCCAATCTTCTTTCCACGCTCCTGGAGGGATTTCATGGTTGATGAAAACGGGCGCTCCGGCTCGATCTACGGCGGAGCAGCGGACCCCTGCGCGATCATCTTGTTTGGGGCGTCGGGCGACCTGGCAAAGCGCAAAGTCATCCCCGCGATGTACGACCTTGCCCAGAACAAATCGCTCGGGGAACGCTACGCGATTCTCGGATTTGCGCGCACGCCGATGACCGATGAATCGTTCCGCGCCTCGATTGGAGAGGCCGCAAAAACCATTTCTGAAGTCGGACCCATTAATCCGGCGAAATGGGACGAGTTTGCCAGCAACCTGCATTATTGCCCCGGCGATTACGCGGACAACAAGTCGTATGCGGACTTGGCCAGCCGCTTGGCCGAGATTGACGCCGCGAAACAACTCGGCGGCAATCGGCTCTTCTATCTCTCCACTCCCCCAGAGGTCTATCCGGACATCATCGAGCATTTGGGCCGTGCCGGATTGGCGCGTCCGAGCACTCCGGGCTCCTGGGTGCGCGTCATTATTGAGAAGCCATTCGGCCGCGACCTTTCATCTGCAAGGGAACTGAACAAGATCGTCCTCAATGTTTTTGAAGAGAAGCAGATTTACCGCATCGATCACTACTTGGGCAAAGATACGGTCCAGAACCTCTTGGTCCTGCGTTTCGGCAACGGCATCTTCGAACCACTCTGGAACCGTAATTACGTTGATCACGTGCAGATCACGGCTTCGGAAACCTTGGGAGTCGAGCGCCGCGGCGGCTTCTATGAGACCGCTGGCGCGTTGCGCGACATGATCCAGAGCCACGTCCTGCAACTCACTTCGCTCGTAGCGGTCGAGCCGCCCGCCTCGTTCGATGCCACCGCGGTCCGCAACGAGAAGCTCAAGGTGTTGCAGTCCATCCGTCCCTTCAATTTGGAAATGGTCGCGCAATCGGTCGTGCGCGGTCAGTATGCGCCCGGAAAGCTCGGAGACAAGACCGTGACCGGCTATCGAGCCGAACCGGGGGTGAGCCAGTCCTCGCGCACGGAAACCTTTGTTTCCATGCGGCTGCTCATTGACAACTGGCGTTGGGCCGGCGTGCCCTTTTATCTCCGCACAGGGAAGCGTCTTGCCAAGCGCACCACAGAAATCATGATCCAGTTCCGCCGCGCTCCCCACATCGTGTTCCGCGAACGGGAAGTGCAGCCCAACCGCCTGATCCTCAACATCCAGCCCGATGAAGGCATTTGCGTTTCTTTTGGCGCCAAGAAGCCGGGAACGGAGATGAGCATCGGCACCGTAGCCATGAACTTCAGCTATCGGGAAGGATTTGGCGGAGCTTCGCGCAGCGCGTACGCAACGCTGCTGAACGATTGCCTGCGTGGAGACGCCACGCTTTTCGATCGCGGCGATTCGGTGGAGGCGGCGTGGTCGCTCCTCGAGCCCATCTTGGACGTCTGGAGCGCCGCGAAGACCGCCACGGTCCCGGAATACCCCTCCGGCACCTGGGGACCCAAAGAATCCGACCTGCTACTCGAAAGAGACGCCCGACAGTGGTATAACCCTTAGTAAGGAACTTATTGAAACGATTCAAAGCTCCTTATTTGCAGGGTCGACGCCAGACGTTTCCAACGTCTGAGTTCGAACCTCTAATCTCGGAGGTTCCGTGATTCTCGCGGGCGATGTGGGCGGTACCAAGTGCAATCTGGCTCTTTTCGCGGAAAAGGACGGCGAGCTCGAGGTGGTTTTTCGCGAGCGTTTCGCCAGCAAGGAATTCGCGCAGTTTGATCTCATCATCCGGGAATTCACGCGCCGCGCCGCGCCGCACCTCGAGCAAGGAAAAATTCGGGCGGCCGGATTCGGTGTTGCAGGGCCGGTCATCAACAATCGCATCCACGCGACCAATCTTCCCTGGGTGGTGGATGCCGGCAACTTGGCCGAAGAGGTTGGCGTCAAATCCATCGTCCTCGTGAATGACCTGGGCGCCACAGGCCACAGCCTCGAACATCTACCGCCGGAGGATTTTTGCGTGCTCAATCCGGGTAAGCCTGTTCCGGGAGCTACGCGGGCGCTGCTTGCCGCCGGCACGGGCCTGGGCGAAGGGATTCTGTTTTGGGAGGGCACCCGCTACAAAGTCGTGCCCAGCGAGGGTGGCCACTCCGACTACGCGCCGCGGACGGATCAGCAGATCGAACTTCTCAAGTTCATGCGCCATCGTTATCCGCAGGTGAGCTGGGAACTCATCCTCTCCGGCCGCGGGTTCCGCACGCTCCACGAGTTCATCGCTCCCAGCGTGAAGCATCCCATTTTCGAAGATCCCGATGCAGATCCCGCGCCGTTCATCACCAAGAGCGGCCTGGATCGTTCCTGTCCGATCTGCGTCGAGGTGCTCGATCTGTGGACCAGCATTTACGGCGCGGAAGCGGGTAACTTGGCGTTGAAGGTTCTCGCGCTGGGCGGGCTTTATGTTGCCGGCGGCATTGCCGTGAAGATTCTGCCCAAGATGAAGGACGGCACATTCTTCAACTCGTTCAAAGACAAATGGCAATTCTCGACGATGCTCTCCGACGTGCCGGTCTCCATTGTCCTGAATGAATCGGCTCCCTTGATCGGTGCGGCCTACGAGGCGCTTGCTTCCCTGAACCACCAAACGGACAATCTGGCACCGAAAGAAGCAATCCGTTAGAACTACCGTAGTGATGCCGCCTGCTTGCCTTGATGAATAAAGGGAAGTGAGCGCTTCTCGCATTGCGCCGCGGCTGCCGCTCCCATCTACCCCATTTTTGATAAACTGGCTCGGCCTATTTGTCGGTCATCTGGACCACTATTCTTCATATCGCAAGTCCTGCCACCCACTCTGATGCGGGTGGAGGCACGGAGCACCCGCATGAGCAGTACAGCCACAACGCAAGTCACGGAAGTTTTGAACTATTTTGGCGGCGCCTGGCGCAAATCCTCCGCGAGCGAGTTTGTCCACGTCACGAATCCTGCCTCCGGCGAACTTCTCGCGCGCACTCCCCTCTCGACGAAAGCGGACGTTGACGCCGTCGTCCAGGCTGCAGCCGAGGCATTTCCCACGTGGCGCCGTACGCCTCCTGGTGAAAGAATTCAGTACCTTTTCAAACTTAAGTTCCTGCTCGAAGAACATATTGATGAACTTTCCCGCATCATCACGCTCGAAAACGGCAAGACCTTCGCGGAAGCAAAGGCAGAGTATCGCCGCGCCATCGAAAACGTCGAGGTCGCCTGCGGCATTCCCACGATGATGCAGGGCTACAACCTGGAGGACATCACTCCGGGCGTGGATGAAACGCTGATCCGCCAGCCGCTGGGAGTTGTCGCCGCGATCGCTCCTTTCAACTTCCCGGCCATGATTCCGTTCTGGTTTTTGCC
>DASPTY010000096.1:0-73070 GCA_035623175.1 Candidatus Limnocylindrales bacterium
GCGGTGTTTACGTACCGGAGAATCTTCAAGGCCAGCACACCAGAATTCATCGAAATAAAGATCAACGAGAATTCGGATACCGGGAGCTATGAAATCCGGCAACTGGAGGATGAGCCAGGAGCGAGTCGCTTTGAGATCGGGAGCGGCTTGCGGGCAAGGATATTTGAATTGACCTCCCAACTGCACCATTTCAAGGGGCAGGACCTAGACATTCACCGCAAGATCGCCAACCTGGGCGAGAAAACGTTTCGCTGGGAGAATGGCTCGGAAGCCTACGAGGTGAAGTTCAATTACACAATAAACGCGGAAGCCTCCCAACTCCTGCAAATCTGCGAGGGGCTGGCGCGGCAGTTGGAATTAATTGATTTGTTGCAAAGGAGAATCAAGTACGACCGCCTGGGCGTGAACGACGCCATCCTGCAGTTGGAGATTGACTTCACGAAAGGGGTATTGCCCGAGCCGCTGAGGGTTTTGCCACTGCTGGACCAAATTTCGGAAGACTACCATTTTGTGGACATCGCCCGGCAGCGCGCCCGAGCCCTGGCGGAGCGGATCCGGCACGCAGGGTGATGCAACGCCTCAGCACAGAGGCTACGTCCAACCTAGAGAATTCATCGATGAGTGCGGGGATAACAAAACGAATTCCGGCACGCACCGGCCGATGGCCCGGCGCAATCCTGTTGATTGCCATGCTTTCAATAGCGGGAGCGCAGGGAGCACAAAAGAAAGAGAAGCCGCCGAAAACGTATAGGAATTGGCTGGACGAAGATGTGGTCTACATCATCACGAAAGAAGAGCGTGAGAATTTTCTCAAATTGGTGACCGACGAGGCCCGTGACAAGTTCATCGAAAGATTCTGGGAAGTGCGCAACCCGAACCCCAGCTCACCGAACAATGAATTCAAGGAAGAGCATTATAAGCGCTTAGCGTTCGCGAATGCGAGATTTGGCGTCGGCTCGGCGGAAGAAGGATGGAGAACCGACCGCGGGCGAGCATACATCTTGTTGGGCGCGCCTCAGCAGAAACAGGTATTTCGAAATTCGGCGAATCTTTATCCGATTGAAATCTGGTTCTATTCCACCGGGATGGCCGGCCTCCCCAACTTTTTCTATTTGATGTTTTATGACCGGGACGCAACAGGCGACTACCGATTTTATAGCCCCTATTTTGACGGTCCGGACAAACTGGCTACCGGCACCGAAGCCATCAACAACCCTGCGGCAGGCTACCAGATGATCCTGACTTCCGTAGGGCCGGAAGTGGCGCATATCTCACTCAGCCTGATACCGGGTGAACCGGTTGACACCACGATGGCCACGCGGAGCATGGAGTCCGATTTGCTCCTGAGCGCCATCCGCGGCTACAACAATTTGCCTGCTTACCGAAACGAAATCGCAGGCCGCTACAAGCTCCGAGAGAACGTGACCGCGCGCATGCTCCTTTCCGGCCAGAATCTGGAAATCCAAACGCTTCCGGTTCGCGATTCGCGCGGGTTGACGCGCCTCGACTACGCGGTTTTTCTACGGAACCCGAATGACTTCACGCTCGCGAAAGAAGCGGACGGGCGCTATTCCTACTCCATTGGAGTCAATGTCCGTGTGTTCGGCCCCGACAACAAGCACATATTTTCCCAAGAGAAGAGTCTTTCCGATTCCATGGACAAGCGGAGGATGGAAGAGATTCAGGACCAAGCCTTCGGTTACGAGGGGATGCTGCCGCTGGGACCTGGAAAATACCGGCTGGTCTTTGAGTTCGTCGACTGGAACAAGAAAGCCAGCTATGAAACCGAGCGGCAAGTGGTCATCCCGAAACCCGACGAGAAGCTGTTTGTGGTGCCGGCGATCCTGCCGTTCGTGCGCGCCGAAGAAGTGCCTGATCCCGTTCTTCGGGATTTGACCCCGTTCTGCATGGGTGGCGTGAGGTTTCAACCTTTCCCGTCACCGATGCCGAGCGTCAGCAACGACGTTCCGCTGCAGGTGGCTTACCAGATCTGGGCGCCTCCTAGAGATCCGCGGACCCTGGCCGGGAAAAAGCTTGCCGTGGAATATGGCGTGGGCGAGCCGGCTGTTCCCGGCACAAGCTCGATGATTCATGACGAAGTGGCCATGGAGCAATTTGATGCATATGGGTCTCTGGTAAACGGAAAGAGGATCACCTTTGAAAACAAGCCTTCGGGGAACTATGTGCTTACCCTCACCGTGCAGGCCCCCAATGTGAATGAGAAGAGCTACGCCACGGCACATTTCCGACTGCTTGTGGATACGGATTTGAGAAAGACCTGGACCGTGGACGAAGCAGGAATCGTTGAGGACGCCCAGAACGGGGTGCTCGACCAGCAAAGGGGATTGGCACTTGCGGCCCAAGGACAGCCGGAAGAGGCGCGGAAGTGGTTTCTGCGCTCGGTGAAACTGGGGAGAGACAATGACGCCGCGCGGGCCGCGCTGGTGGAAGCCTATTTCAATCTGAAGGATTATGCCGCAGTGCGAAGCCTGTACAACGATGTGGGCATCACGACGAAGACCGATGCGAGAACGTTGACGAGAATCGCAGTCAGCTTTGCTCAAGCGGGAGAATCGGAGAAAGGAATTACCTTGCTACAAGACGCTATTGGTTTTCGGCCGCAGGAGGGACAGCTGTATTTGGCCCTGGCAGATCTATACGCCCAGAGGGGCGAGGCAAGGAAGGCGGCCGAACTCATAAAGCAGGGGAAGGCGCAACTGGGGATCAATTAGAAGAGCAATGAAGTACTAGGCTTCACCTCCGTTATTATTTTTTCAGGAATCGAAACGTCGAATCCGCAATTTCATAGCGAATCTATAACAAACCATACAATAGCCTTACGAAGGTGGGGTTTGCATCGACAATCAATCGTAACTCGCTTGTTCTAAATAGCTTATGTTGCGGCTCATGGAGACCAATTTGGCCGGTGCCATGCATGGCAATCGTGGGGGGATTCTCTCTTCCCAATTCAGGGTTCTCGTTTCAGCAAGAAGACAATTTTGGGCTGGGACCGGTAGACCAAATCCTACATTAGGTTGAAAGGAGTACCAGTGTTCATCTCGAAGCGGCATTTCGTGACGACACTCGCGGTAGCCCTACTTTTGGCTTTGACATTGCCGGCAATCGGCATGGCTCAGGATCAGGGTTCTGCGCGAGGAAATCTAAGCGGTATCGTTTACGACCCAACCCGCGCAGTCGTACCGGGCGCGGAAGTTACCATAACCGGGCCAATCGGCAGCAAGTCGCAAACCACGAACGAGGGCGGAGCGTTCCTCTTCCAAGCGCTGATACCCGGCCTGTACAGCGTTCGGGTGCAGAAAACCGGATTCCGCGTCTCTGAGATAAAGAACAGCGAGGTGCTGATTAACAAGACGACCAGCCTGGAGGTCGTACTGCAGACCGGCGAGTTGACTCAGGTCGTGGAAGTGAGCGCTGCCAGCCTGACACTGGACACCACGTCGTCAGCAGTCAACACCAACATCTCGGAATCCATGTATCAAAACCTGCCAGTGGGCCGAAACATGGGATCGCTTTTTTATCTCAGCCCTGGATCCGTGGACGGCCAAGGCACGGGTTATAACAACCCTTCCATTTCTGGTTCCACAGGCCTGGAGAATGCCTACGTTGCTGACGGTGTGAACATCAACGACCCCGCGTTTGGAGGCTTGGGAGTTTTCTCTCGAGTCCACGGGGCCCTGGGCAGCGGAATCAACCTCTCCTTCGTGCAGGAAGTGCAGGTGAAGACGGGTGGGTTTGAGCCGCAGTACGGCCACGCGGCGGGGGGCGTCGTTCAAATCGTCACGAAGTCTGGTGGCACCCAAATGCATGGAACGGCCGGAGGATACTACGCCGGGAAATGGATGCAGACGCAATTTGCCAACGCGGACGATTTCGGGCTGGTCAATCAGTTCGGCAAGTGGCTCACGGTAGGCCGCTACGAGGGCGATTTTGAGCTGGGAGGCTACGTCCCACTCGGCAAACTGAAAGAGAAGCTCTTCTATTTCGGGACATTTAACCCGACCTGGGTAAACAATTACGATTCGCCCGGTACTAATTCCGGGCTGTTCACCCTCACCGATGGAAAGGCGCTGCTGAAGCAGACTTCCTGGGACTACGCCGGGAAACTGACTTATAAGATCAATTCTGTCCAGACTCTAGAATCGTCCGTTTTCGGCGATCCGTCACACACAAACGCCGGCCCGTGGACGACACTGACCGCAGCGAACCTGACAACGAATTCCAAGTGGAACTACGGCACGCGCAACTGGGCGGTGCGTTATGACGGCACTTTTGGAGGCAGTTGGCTCATAGACGCGGCCTTCACCTGGAGCTGGAACCACTTCACGGAAACGCCCCAGTCGGACGTGGTGCAAATCGTGGATCAGACGCAGACACAGGGACTGCCAGGCCAGACCGGACAGTTCACTGCGCAGGGTTTCGGCTTTAACGAGCCCTACGATTCCAATACGAGGAGCATCGCGGGAGATACATCAAAGACCGTGCATCTGTTTGGCCAGGCGCACACGTTCAGCTTCGGCTACAACTGGCAATTCCCCGTTTACGACGACATCATCAAGGAATCGGGCGGCTACTTTACGATTCCTTCGGCGAATGCCAGCGGCAGCGACCCCGGTTACTTGAATAACAGCGCCCAGCCAGCCGGAAAGCAGACCGACGCTGCCTTGACGCTCATTTTGGCGGGCACAGTCGCACCGGGTACAGACGGAAAGTTTGATCCGGTTTCAAACCCGACGGATACCTCGTGCACGCTTTGCCCGTACATGTCCGTTCCGGGTTATTCCGTTCCTGTGCCGGTGGTGCTGCAACAGGTGCGCGGACGTTTCGACGGCGGCGTGACCAGGAGCAGCGGCAAGTATCACGCGGCGTACGTCAACGACGCGTGGTCCATTGGAAGGCACGTGACGTTGAACGCCGGAGTTCGGTGGGAGCAACAGCGTCTTATCGGCAACATCACCAACAAACTGTTCAATGACATGTGGTCACCGCGAGCCGGCGTGACCGTAGATCCAAAGGGCGACCGCAAAACGAAGATCTACGGCAACTTCGGGAGGTACCATTTCATCCTGCCGCTGGATGCGGCTGTTCGCGAACTCAGCAACGAAGAGGACTTTCTGAATCCGTTCTGGGCGCCGGCTTCGACGACCAGTGGCTGCCCCGCAGGAACTCCGAGCGGGGCGTCTTGCGTGGTCACCAATTCGGACGGCACTCCGAATTACGCGAATATGTTCACGCCGGACGCGGCGCACCTACTCAGCCTGGCAACTGGCGGCGTTGACAAAGCTCCGACAATTGCCATAAATGGCGGTGAACCCTATCAACCGGGTCTGCGCGCCGAATACACCGATGAATTTGTCGTCGGTGCTGAGCATCAGTTCAAGGGTGGGATTGTTGCCAGCGTCCGGTACATTGACCGCCGGCTCAAGCGCGTGGTCGAAGACGAAGGCGGCATTTCCGTGGAGCAGTTCATCGCTCTCGCAAACAACGGCGGCGGCTTGAACTATTTCATCGGCAATCCGAACTCAAAGTCGGACATATTCGTGAATCCGAATGAGGTGACCTTTGGCGTTGGTCAGACCCTGGATCCCGCCACGACCCCACTGCCAGCGGCTTGCTATGACGCGAACGGGAACCCGACGCCGTACGTCGCTTGGAACGTGCTGCTTCCGACTTTCCCACAGACGTCGGCCGGAAGCGCATGCTTCCCCGCGGTGAACACGAATACGTGGACCGACTCCAGCGGCAACCTGCTTCCGGATTGCACAAGCCTGGCGCAAAGCAAGCAGGCGGGGGCATGTGCGGCGTTCGGCGGGGAATTCTACCCCGATGGAAAGCCAGACACGTACAAGGATCCCATACGGATCTATAAAGCGCTTGAGTTCGAGGTGAACAAGTCGTTCAGCCACAACTGGGCGCTGATTGCCAACTGGCGCTGGGCCAAACTTTCGGGCAACTACGAAGGGGCCTTCCGCAACGACAATGGTCAAGCCGATCCAGGCATTAGCTCGTTGTTCGACCTGACTGAAGGTGCGTTCGGGTTGCTCGGCGCACAGCAGGGCATCGGCCCGCTCAACACCGACCGGAGACATGTCGTCAACGTGTACGCTACCTACGTGCTGGATCGGACGAAGATGAAGGGGCTGACACTCGGCTCGGGCGTTCGCATCCAGACGGGCGTGCCATTGACGACGCTGTACGCGCAGTACGCGTATCAGAATCCAGGTGAAGTGCCGTTGTTTGGCCGCGGCGACCTTGGCCGCGCACCGACCACCGGCACGGTGGATGCGCATGCCGAATATCCGTGGAAGTTAACGGAGAAACTGAGCCTGAAATTCGGTTTCGACGCGTTCAACATCGCGAACTCGAAGCGCACGACTCTGATTGACGAGTTTGGCGATCTGGGCTTTGGCGTCCAAAATCTGGACTTTAAGAAGCCGGGTGGCATGTTGACGTTCACACCGGGACCCGTGCAAGGGCACGCGTTCGTGAATCCCTTCAACTCCCGCTTCAGCCTGAAGCTGGTTTTTTAACTCAACCATTTTTCAAGGGAGGGCACCCAATGGGTGCCCTCCTTTTTCGTTTGCGATATCCTTTTGTTCGTCACCCGCCCCAAGCTTGGGGGCACATTCCTTCTGGCAAAGAAGGTGTCGTATGAAAGCGATTGCTCAGACGGCTGGCGTGTTTTTTTGTTTCCTTGCATTTCCTTTTCTAGTTACTGCGCAACGCGGGGTGACGAATGGCGGATCCGGAATGGCAAGCTTCGGGGTTGATGTCCAGATTCGGTACCCAGACGGTGCGCCTGGTCCCGCGGGGATTCACGTGCTTTTGGAGCGCGCAGAAGGCGGCGTGGAATCGGACTGTCAAACGGTCGCAGAAGGCAAATGTACACTGCGGCCCTCTTCGAGCGGAGTTTTTCTTGTACGGCTGAACGCAGGGGGATACGAAGAGCAAACTGAGCGCGTGGAACTGGTCGGCAATTTTCACGCTTATGTGACATTGACGCTGCGCGCGACGGACAAGACAGACGGATTGACGCCAGCGTCAGAAGCCCCGTCCGATGAGATTAATGTGGTGGATTTCAATATTCCGGAGAAAGCACGGCAGGAGTTTTCAAAAGGAGAGGCCGAGTTGAAGGCAAAGGATGCGCTGAAGGCAGCCAAGCACTTTGAGAAAGCGGTGAAGATCTACGACAACTACCCGCAGGCGTACCGCAGGCTGGGCGAAGCCTACCTTGAGCAACAGGATTGGAGGAAATCGGAGGAGGCACTGAAGAGGAGCATTGAGCTTGAGCCTAAGTTGGCGGCGTCCTACGTAGACCTGGGGGCGGTTCAGAATCAGCAGAAGAACTACACGCAGGCCGAGGTTTCCTTGAGGAAGGGGCTGGAGCTCCGGCCGGACGCCACGGAAGCGAAGTACGAGTTGGCCAAGACGTACTGGGCAACGAATCGGTGGCAGGAGGCTGCACCCCTGGTCAAGGACGTGGTGAAGGAAGTTCCGGAGCTGGCTGGAGCGCACGTCCTTCACGGTAACATACTGCTTAAGCAGCGAGACGGGGCTGGTGCGCTTGGGGAGTACAGAGAGTACCTTCGATTGGAGCCGCAGGGAACAATGGCGACCGAGGTCCGCGTATTGGTGGAAAAGTTGGAAAAGGCCGTGGGTAAATAGGGGATGGCTAGCGGATCGTCGTAACTTCTTATTTTTCTGCCACTTTTGCCTGTAATTCTGGCAGCAGCTCCTACGTATGATACTGTGAGTCCATGGCGCGAGCTTCCAGGTTACAACTGTCCGAGGCGGTGTCGATTGCGGCGGCGAGCTTGTGGGCACACAAGCTGCGCAGCGTGCTGACCTTGTTGGGAGTGGTGATTGGGGTGGCGGCGGTGATCGCCGTGGTCAGCCTGGTCAACGGCGCAAACCAGTACGTGGCCACGAAGGTGTTCAACCTGGGCGCAGACGTGTTTGGCCTGGCAAAGCAGCCCTCGATTATTACCAACGTGGACGACTGGCTGGAATTCCAGAAGCGCAAGCGAATCACGTATGAGGACTTTGAGGCGGTGCAGGCGCAGTGCCTATCGTGCAAGCAAATTGGCGCGTCCTTGGGCGGGCGGGTCGAGATACGCAGCGGGCTGAATTCGTTGAAGGACACAAACCTGCGCGCCTGGACGCCGCAGATGGCGGAACTTTACGACGTGGATTTAGTCGAGGGGCGCCACATGACCGACAGCGACGTGCGGACCGCGTCGTCCGTCTGCGTAATTGGCATGGACATAGTGGACAACTTGCTGCCCGGCGTGGACCCCATCGGCAAGGAGATTCGCTGGAACAATATTCCGTGCCAGATCATTGGCGTGGGGAAAAAAGAAGGCTCGACGCTGGGGACGTCGCTCGACAACTGGATCATTCTGCCGTTGACCACATACATGAAGGCGTACGGCTCGCAGCAGGATTCGCTGCGGGTGACGGCGCGGGCTGGTTCCGCGGCGAACATCCAGGACAGCGTGGACGAAGTACGACAGATTATGCGCGGCCGGCGCCATCTTTCCTACGGGACAAAGGATGACTTCGCCATCGAGACGAGCGACTCGTTCCTCTCCCTGTGGAAAGACATCAGCCAGTCGTTCTTCCTGGTGACCATCGCCATTGCTTCGATTTCGCTGGTGGTCGGCGGAATCGTCATCATGAACATCATGCTGGTGAGCGTGACCGAGAGGACGCATGAGATCGGCATCCGCAAGGCGTCCGGAGCGCGCCGGCGAGACATTTTGCTGCAGTTTTTGATTGAGTCGTCCACGGTGGCGGTTATCGGCGGGGCGCTAGGCGTGGTGCTCGGGGTGATCGCGGCGAAGTTCGTGTCGCTGGTTTCGCCCTTGCCGAGCGCAGTGCAACTCTGGAGCGTGCTGGGAGGGCTGGCGGTCGCGCTGAGCGTGGGACTGTTCTTCGGGACCTATCCCGCGTCGAAGGCGGCGAAACTGGACCCGGTGGAAGCTTTACGTTCGGAGTGATGAGTTAGCGATGGGATCCATCAGCAAAGCCTTGCCACATACACGGGCGCTGCCGCTGCGCGGACTGGTAACGGGCGGCAGGACGATGGAGTTTCGCGAGCAGGTGTTGCTCGCTCTGGACACGCTGCGGCAAAATCCGTTGCGTTCTTCGCTGACGATTCTGGGGATCGTCATCGGGATCATGACGGTGATCGCAGTAAGTTCGGTGATCAACGGCCTGAACGAAAACGTGCTGGGAGGAATTCGAGAGCTGGGGTCGGACACGATCATCTGCTACCGATTCCCGTGGGCGTCGTTGTCGCGGCCGCCGAGCGAGTGGTTCACGCGCAAGGAATTAGAAGCGGAATGGGCCGACGACATGGCACGTCTGCCCCATGTGTTAGGCGCTACGCCTTCGCTGCGGATTTTTCAGCCCCAATTTGGGTCGGGGACATCGGACGTGCGGCGCGGAACGTTTCGCGCCAAGAACGTGATCCTGCAGGGGAATTCGCCGTCCTTGTCGAAGATTTTCGACATCAAGCTTGAGTATGGAAGAGAATTTAACGACACCGATTCGGAACATCGGGCACCCGTCGTGCTCCTCGGCTTTGACACCGTGAAGACGTTGTTCCCCGAGGGAGCCTCGGAGGCCATAGGAAAAGAAGTTACGATCGACGGGCAATTATTTACGGTGATCGCGTCACTGCAGAAGCGCCGACAGGGCCTATCGGGAAGCTCGAACCCGGAAGACAACATCGCTATCATGCCGGTGACGACGCTGCGGAAACTTTACCCCAACAAGAAAGACTACGTCATTTTCGCCAAGGCCAAGGATCCGAAGGTGGTGGGCGAAGCTGTCGAGGAAATCCGGGACATGCTGCGGCGCAAGCGTCGCTTGAGCAACGACAAGCCGGACGATTTCGCGTTGTTCACCTCCGACTACTTTTTGGATTTGTGGAACAAGATCAGCTACCTAATTTTCGTGCTGATGTTCGCGGTGGCCTCGGTGGGATTGCTTGTGGGCGGGATTGGCGTGATGAACATCATGCTCGTGTCGGTGACGGAACGAACGCGGGAGATTGGTGTGCGCAAGGCGATCGGGGCAAAGAGGGGAAACATCCTGCTGCAATTCCTGACTGAAGCGGTCACACTTAGCGCGGTGGGCGGCGTGATTGGCGTGGTTTTCGGCGCGGGCATTTCGCTGCTGCTGCAGTATGGGGTGCACTTCCCTTCAAGCCTGAGCATGTTCTGGGTTGTGACCGCACTAGTGATGTGCGCGATGATTGGCATAGTGTTTGGGGTGTATCCGGCGTGGAAAGCGGCGCGGTTGGATCCGGTGGAAGCGCTGCGGTACGAATGAATGAGTCAACGGGCGGCGCGGATGGCCGGGGCAGCCGCCAACTTCTTCAACGATTCTGCGTAAGGCGCCGTGGCGACGCCGCGCTCGGTGAAAATGGCGCAGATGTAGCGGTTTGGCGTGACGTCAAAGGCTGGATGCGCGGCGTGGACGTCCGGGGCGATTCGCACTCCCTGAATGTGGGTGACTTCTTCGGCAGTGCGTTCCTCAATCGGGATGTGGTCCCCATCGGGAATCGAAAGGTCAAAAGTGGAGATGGGCGCCGCGATATAGAAAGGTACGTTGTTCTCTTTTGCGAGGACGGCGATCTGGTACGTGCCGATTTTGTTGGCCGCGTCACCGTTGGCAGCGATGCGGTCCGCGCCAGTGACGACGGCACCTACTTTGCCCGTCTTCAGAAAGTGGCCGACCATGTTGTCGGTAATGAGAGTCAAGGGAATGCCGCCGCGGTGGAGTTCCCAGGCGGTTAGACGCGCGCCCTGAAGATAGGGGCGCGTTTCAGGAACGAGCACATGCAGTTTGTGGCCCTGCTGGAAGGCAACGCGAATGACCCCGAGCGCCGTGCCAATGCCCGCGGTCGCGAGCGCGCCGGCGTTGCACTGCGTCATGACCCGGCCTTCTTTGGGCATGAATTCCGCGCCGAAGCGCCCAATGGCCTCATCGGTCGCCAGCTTTTCAAGGTGGATTTCTCTAGCTTCGGCGATCATCGCTTCTCGAATGGCGGCCAAGTCCACGCCGGATTGCAGCAACTCCCGGAAGCGGCTCTTCATTCGTTCGAGAGCCCAGAAGAGGTCAACAGCGGTGGGGCGCGTTTTAGCTAGGGTGTCGCAGATCTCTGTGAATTCTGTCTTGAGCGCTTCCATGCTCCTGGCGGAGGATTTCTGTAGACCCAACGCGACACCCATGGCCGCCGCCACACCAATTGCGGGGGCGCCTCGAATGACCATTTCGCGGATTGCTTTGGCGACTCCACGATAATCCGTGTAGGTGTGAGAGATTTCCTCGGCGGGGAGGCGGCGCTGATCCAGCATGACCACGCCGGCATCAGTCCAGGCGATGGGTTGAGCTACGTACATGGCGACTCCGATGAAACGAGCGTGGAAGGATTTGAGCCTAGAGAGGGATTCCTCGGCTGCGCCGCCCGGCGCCCCAAAAAACGGGGCGGAAGAAAGAACCGGGCCCCTCCGCTCGGAATGACACACAAGTACGAGCGGCGATGATCCAGGATGATCACGCCGAGGTCGGTCCATGCGATGGGCTCGGCGACGTACATTTTACGGGTTCCCCCTATCTCCTTAAAGAGCGGACCGCCTTAGAAGGCGTTCACTGCTACACCTATTCTAGCGAAGGAGGCTTAAGGAGACGAAGCGTCAATGATTTGGCGGGAGCTTGGTGAAGCCATGAGTCCCGAGAATCGCAAAGAAGGAAATCAAGGAGTTGTAACCGAGATGCATGAGGTAGCTCGCGAGAACACTCCCGGTCCGCGCGCGAACAAGGGTAAAGATGACGCCGACAAGTGTGAGCATCATCACCAGCCCGGCGGTCCACCCGAGCTGTTCGCCGTGCATCAACCCGAAGCAGGCGCCGGTCAACGCGATGCTGCCAGCAACACCGACACGTAGTGCCGCACCTTGTTCGAAACCAAAGAAGTGCAAAACCGAGCAGATCAGGCGGACGAAGAAGGGGTAGAGATAGCCGCGAAAAAGAGTTTCCTCGACGAGAGGCGCAACAAGTACAGCCATGGCCATAAAGAGCAAGGCAGTCTGGCGGTATTTGAAGAGTTCCTCCATGGGAATGTTGTCCCGGGTCTTGATCTGCGAAGAGATGATGGCGACGAACAGAGATAAGCCACAGCCGGCGATGAAGTAGATGAGGGGATTTCTTGGCATTTCTCCCGCATGAGGCCGAATTTTGCGCCAGCCAAGGCACTCCCAGAAGGAATGGCCGCGCAAAACGGAGAGAGTGACGTAGAGAAAGAAAAAGAGGGCGGCGTACCAGAGCATCATGCTGCCGATGGTGAATTTCGGGTTTGAAAGGAGATACTTTTCAAACTCTTTGGCGGCCATGTGGCGGTGAGGAGCGAGGTACACCATGAGCACGCCCTGGATCGTGATGAGACTGATGATTCCAAATAAGACGAAAACCAAAAAGTGGGGCAGGGACCACGAGACCTGAAGGTCCTCGGGAATGGGCGTGGGAGCAGCGGCGGGAGGAACGACTGATTGCCAAGGGTGGTCGGGCGTAATTCCAGTCGGCGGCAGGGGTGTGGCGCCGATTTCCTGCTGCGGCGCTTTGTCTTCGGAATTCGGGTTCGGCTCTTGGGGTGGCACGCGAAACTCATCCAGGGGATTCATCGGTTTGCGCGCCTTCCAGGAGAGGGCCAGCCCGTCACGAGCGCGGCGGCGAGAAGAGGAAGCATCAGCTCGTGGTGGCCGGTGATGGCAAAACCTCTGGACTGTTCGTCGTGCTTGCGGTTGGATGCGGCCGTTGGCCGCCTGACGACATTCATGACCGGGCGATAATGCTGAATGAAATCGAAATTCGCGGTGGTGATCGAACGCAGTGGCACGCCGAGATTGCGAACGACGGAGACCGCCTTCAAAAATACTTCGGGCAGGAGCACCGCGGAGCCCCAATTCAGATAAACGCCGCCCGCGTCCATCCGCTGGACAAGAGCGCAGAACAGGCGGAAATCGAGGTGCGAGGCAGCGCCAAGAGCGGAGCCATCCGCGGCAGGGTGCATATGGGGAATGTCCGTCCCAATCGCGAGGTGGACAGTCACCGGAATGCGCCGTTTGTAAGCGGCAATCAGAAGGCTCATCTCTGGACAACGAGGCTCGACGATGCCGCTGCTCAGATATTGGCCGGCGGCTTCGCCATATCCGAGGCGAATGCGTTGAGCGAGCTTGGCAATTTCGTTAATGCCCCATCCAGTTTCCTGGGCCATGCCAAATTCGCCCTTGCCGAGGGCCGCTTCGACATCTTCGGAGGTATTCCCGGCCATGGCGATTTCGAAATCGTGAATGAGCGCCGCACCATTCATGGCAATTCCCGAAACGAAGCCTTTTCCCATCAGGTCAATGAGCACGGGCGCGAGTCCGACTTTGATAACGTGGCCACCGATGCCCCAGAGAATCGCTCTTTTCTGCTTGCGGGCGGCGCGGATTGCAGAAGCGAGTTCGCGCAAGTCCTGAGCTGCCAGGATATTGGGGAGAGAATCGAGAAATTTGGTAACGGAGCCAGCGCGAGGTGGCCTGGCGAAATCCCGAACGGTGACCTTGCTCTTGCGTGCAGACAGGGGGTAGGTGTGAACGCCGCCCAGCGTTACAGGATGGATGGGATAAATGCTCATGCAGGTGTCATTACTTTACGCAGGAAGAGAGCGAGGGCGCAAGGGCGGGGAAACACGGCGCACCACGAGTCAGTTCGGCTTTCGATCGCCATTGTAGTGGCCGTTGGATGAGCCATTGAAGTGGAGAACACGCGACAACGCTTGGCCGGTATAGGATTTCTTGCTTCGCGCCACTTGCTCCGGCGTGCCTTGCGCGACGACCCGGCCGCCACCCTGGCCGCCTTCGGGACCCAGGTCAATGATCCAATCAGCTTGTTTGATGACGTCCAGGTTGTGCTCGATGATCAGCACGGTGTTGCCAAGATCGACGAGGCGCTGGAGGACGTCGAGGAGCTTGCGCACGTCGTCGAAGTGCAAGCCGGTAGTGGGCTCATCGAGGATGTAGACCGTGCGCCCGGTCTGGCGTTTGGAAAGCTCACGCGCCAGCTTGATGCGCTGTGCTTCACCTCCGGATAGCGTGGTGGCGGATTGGCCGAGCTGGACGTAGCCGAGACCGACTTCGGCGATGGTCGAGAGTTTTTGCTGGATGTGGGGGATATTTTCGAGGAGTTTCAAGGCATCGCCAGCGGGGAGGTTCAAAACGTCGTTGATGCTGTGCCCTTTGTAACGTACAGCGAGGGTTTCGCCATTGTAGCGGCGTCCACGGCAAACTTCGCAGGTCACGTACACGTCCGGCAGGAAATTCATTTCAATGCGGCGCAGGCCTTCGCCCTGGCAGGCTTCGCAACGGCCGCCTTTGACATTGAAGCTGAAGCGTCCGGGGCGGTAGCCGCGTTCGCGCGATTCGGGAAGCATGGCAAATAGTTCGCGGATAGGCGCGAAGACACCGGTGTATGTGGCGGGATTGGAGCGGGGAGTGCGGCCGATGGGAGCCTGGTCAATTTCGATGACTTTGTCGATGTGTTCGATGCCAAGGAGCATCTTATGCGGGCCGGGTGGCTCCATGGAACGGTAGAGTTTTTGCGCGAGCGCGCGGTAGAGAATGTCGTTGACCAATGTGGATTTCCCAGAGCCAGACACGCCGGTAACGACGGTGAACAGGCCCAGGGGAAGGGAAACGTCCACGTCTTTCAGATTGTTAGCATGGGCGCCGAGAATCTGGATGGCTTTGCCATTGGGGCTGCGGCGCCGCACGGGAACGGGAATTTCGCTGACGCCGGAAAGGTAGCGCCCGGTGAGAGATTGAGGCGCGGCCGCGATCTCGGCTGGTTTGCCCGTGGCAACAAGATGCCCACCGGCGTTTCCTGCACCGGGCCCGAGGTCAACGACATAATCCGCGCGGCGAATGGTTTCCTCATCGTGCTCGACGACGAGGACGGTATTGCCGAGATTGCGCAATTGTTCGAGGGAGTGGAGCAGGCGGTCGTTGTCCCGCGCATGCAAGCCGATGGAAGGTTCATCGAGAACGTAGAGCACGCCACGCAGGCGCGACCCAATTTGCGTGGCCAAGCGGATGCGCTGCGCTTCGCCGCCGGAGAGTGTGGCAGCGGAGCGGTCTAGGCTCAAATAGCCCAAGCCGACGGCAAGAAGGAAATCCACACGTTCGCCGATTTCCGCAAGCGGGCGCGAAGCGACTTCTTTCTGGCGGGGCGTGAGCAAGGAGAGAATCCTGTCCACCGCGGGACGAGCGTCGCTGAGAGAGAGCGCGGTGAAATCCGCGATGGAGCATCCCGCGAGCTTCACGGCAAGCGACTCTGGGCGCAAACGCCGGCCAAGGCAGGCGTTGCAGAGCGTGGCGGACATGTACTGCGTCATCCACTCGCGATAGGAATCGGAGTTGGACTCCTCGAAGTTGCGCTCGAGGAATTTCAGGATGCCTTGAAAGCGGAAGCCTTTGTCGCCGCTCGAAGACTTGACGGCCGATTCCGGCCCGATCTTTCTTCCGCCTGAAGGAGGATGGCCATAGAGCAGGAGATTCTGCACCCGCGCGGGATACTTTTCGAAGGGCGTATCGAGGTGAAAGCCATGCGCGTAGGCCGCGAGTTCCAGTGTGCGCTTCAGAATGGCAGAGCCGGAGCCCGGGCCGAGCCCGCCATCAAAGAGCGGCCGGGTCCAGTCGGTGACCACTTTGGCAGGATCGAAATCGTACTTCGAGCCGAGACCGTGACAGGCGGGGCAGGCACCATAAGGCGAATTGAAGCTGAACGAGCGCGGCTCGAGTTGCGGGACAGATAGGCCGCAATCCGGACACGCGAGCTTCTCGGAGAAGACATGCTCCTTGCCACCCACAACCGCCACGGTGACCAAGCCTTGCGTGAGTTTTAGCGCTGTGGCGATGGATTGCTCGAGGCGAGAGGCGATGCCCTGCTTGACCAGAAGGCGGTCAACAACGACTTCGATGGTGTGGTTCTTGCGTTTGTCCAGTACCGGGGTTTCATCGAGGGGAAGAAGTTCGCCGTTAATGCGCACGCGCACGAAGCCGTCCTGCGCGAGCTTCTCGAGTTCCTTGCGGTAAGCGCCTTTTCGCCCGCGGACGATGGGCGCAAGGATCATGATGCGGTCGTCAGGCCTGCAGAGCTCGCCCTGGAGAATCGCCTGGACGATCTGCTCACTGGACTGTCGCGTGATGGGTTTGCCGCAATTGGGGCAATGAGGAATGCCGACAGAGCTATAGACGACCCGGAGATAGTCGTAGATTTCGGTGATGGTGCCAACGGTGGAGCGAGGGGAGCGGGTCGTGGTTTTCTGCTCGATGGCGATGGAAGGTGAGAGGCCCTCGATCACGTCCACTTCCGGACGTTCCATCTGATCCAGAAACTGGCGCGCGTAAGCCGAAAGGGATTCGACGTATCTTCGCTGCCCTTCGGCGTAAATCGTATCGAACGCGAGAGAGGATTTGCCGGAACCGGAGAGACCGGTGATGACGGTGAGCGTGTTTCGAGGGATTTCCAGGCTGATATTCTTCAAGTTGTGCTGCCGCGCTCCCCGCACGACCAGTTTCGTAAGTCCCATAGGCGAAAAGCGCTCCCTCCCGGGAGTCTCGGCGCTCAACAAAAACATTGAGCCCAAGATATCATTTTACACTAACAGCGGCAGTGAGAACCTGCCAAAGAAGGGCTGCAACTCCTTCATTGTGAAATGGCTAACTTTGGGCGAGGCAGCGGCGCACGGGCGCTACTGAAAAGATGGACTTTGAAGAGATTCCGCGTCGCGTCGTTTGCCATAACGGAAGGCCAGCCAAACACCTAGGGTCATAAAGGCCGAGGGGGGAACCAAAAGGACTACGACAGCTTTGCTTATGGCCCTTTGACCATTCTTGCTGGTCGCAGCAGCTGCGCTGGAACACATGGCGCAGCCTTGACCGAATGCGGGGACGGCCCACAGAGCCAACAACGCGGCAGCGAGGATCGTGCGAATTCTCATTTCACTCCCAGCGACAGGATGCGAAGAGCATCGGGAAAGAAAATCATCATCAGGGCTAGACAGAATGCCAAAGAACACATGGTGAGCCATCGCATTCGCGAAATTTCAAATTTCATGTGCATGAAGTAACCGATGATGAGCGTGGCCTTCACGATGGATAGGCCCATGAGAATAGTAAGCATGCGGACGGGCAGCATATTCTGATACGCCAAGTACACTTCGATGGCCGTCATGACCAGAAGCGCCCCCCAGACCCAGAAGAATTGCGGTCTGGTGTGATGACGATGTTCTTCCCGAACGCGTTCGGCGATGGCGATTTGAGTCGAATCCATGTTTCGCAAGCTCCTAGAGAATCCTGGCCGACATCAGATAAACCAGAGGAAAGATGAACATCCAAACCAGATCAACGAAGTGCCAATAGAGTCCGGCGACCTCCACATCAGAGGAGTCGTAAACTTTGGGCTTCAGCCAAAGAATGACGGAGCAGACGATGGCGGCGACCAACAGAACGTGCGCGCCATAGTGGAACGGGCTATAAGAGGGTGTCAACAACCAGGCGGCGAGCCACAGAGCAAATAAAATGGGGATGAATTTGCGCCGCAGGGCGACGACGCCCAGATAGACCACGCCGAGGGTGACGTGGAGCATGTGCATGCCGGTCAGCCCGAAAAATGTGGCGCCAAATTGAGGAACGGTCTTGGTGACCTCGGCAAACTCGCCGGTCGCAGTTGGGCCGGGAATCTTGGGGAAAAGCGGGAGAGTCAGGCCCTCCTCGATGAGCTTGTGCCACTCGCGACCATGGAGGACCACGAAAGCGATGCCGCAAAGCATGGTGGCGAGGAGCCAGAGCCGTTGCATGTTGGCGTCTTTGTCGGCCGAAGCGCGCACGGCCAAAACCATGGTGAGAGAACTGGTCAGGAGGAAGGCGGTCATGACCGTGGCATTCGCAATGCTCGCGGAATGAAAGGGCGTGGGCCAATTGGGCGTTGAGATGCGCCCGTAACTGTAGGCGTAGAGCAGCGCGCCGAAGGTCAGCGAGTCAGACAAGAGAAACAACCACATGCCGATCTTCTTGGAGTAGGTGCCAAAGAGCGACGGTTCGTAAACCGACGGCATGTCGTGCATTGCAGACTCAGCCATGCGTTCGGCCTCCTTGGGAGAAGTGCGCGAAATGAGCCGGGTATTGCATTAGCGGGCAAACTCCAGCAAGCACAAAATGTAAACCCACAGCACGGTCATGAAATGCCAGTACCAGGCGGTGATATCAACAACAATCGAACGCCGGATGGCGGAGAAGCGCAAAAACGAGGCAAGACAGGCGACAAAGAGAACCAGGATGCCCCCGAAGAGGTGAACTGCATGCGCGCCGGTCAAAAGGTAAACAAACGAACTGCTGGGGGCGGTGGTGACGTAGAAGCCGCTGGCAGCGAGCTGCCGCCAGGCAAGCCATTGTCCATACAGGAAGCCAAGGCCGAGAATCAAAGTAATCGGGAGCCAGGGGAAGTCGCCCGCCGTAATGCGCGCGGCGCTGGTAGCCGCGGGTGGATTGACGACAATCTCGCTTTTGGCACGGCGCCGCGCAAATTCCATGAAAATGCTGCTCAAAAGCAAAATACTCGTGTTGAAGAAAAGCAAGACGGGGAGCCGGACGGGAATCCAATCGCTGACCAGTTTGTTCGTGGCGGGATCCAGAGTCGGTAAGCCCTGCCGGACGAGGTACGCACTGGTGAATGAAATGAAAAGCATGAAGATGGGAGTGAGAGCCACGAGCAAACCGAGGCGCGCGCGGCGGAGACGCGTTGCGTAATCAGGCGCACCCGAATTGGGGCGGCCGTTGTCGCCATAGGTTCGGGGCGGAAGAATGCCGCCATGCCCCGAGGAAATCCCCGGCGCGTCAACAGTGGTAGTTGAACCAAAGCTGGCCATAGCTGCCTAATGTGCTGCCACAGACTCAGGATCGGTCTGCATGACGAAGTCGCGAGCCGCCCCGGGTACGTTGTACTCATAAGGGCCGTTGTGCACCACCGGGGTGCGTCCGCCGAAATTGTCGTGCGGAGGAGGCGTGGCCGTCGTCCATTCGAGCGTAGTGGCTTCCCAGGGATTGTCAGCTGCCTTTGCGCCGTACTTCATGCTCCAGAAGAGGTTGAAGATGAAGATGAGCTGCGCGGCGATGGTGATGAAGGCCGCGTAGGTGATGAATTTTTGGAGCGGCAGCAAGCCGTGGAGATATGCGACTTCGGTGAGTTGTGAATAGCGCCGCGGGTGACCGGCCATGCCGAGGTAGTGCATGGGCATGAAGATGGCGTAGCTGCCGACAAGACTGAACCAGAAATGCCAGCGCGCCATGCTCTCGTTCATCATGCGGCCGAACATTTTGGGGAACCAATAATAGGTGGCCGCAAAAATGCCGAAGATCGACGCTACGCCCATGATCAAGTGGAAGTGCGCAGGAACGAAATAGGTATCGTGGAGCTGGATGTCGAGCACGGGCTGTGCGAGGAACGGGCCGCTGATGCCGCCGGAGACGAAGAGAGAAACAAATCCGATGGCAAACAGCATCGGCGAATGGAAGCGAATCTTGCCATGCATGAGCGTGCCTAGCCAGTTGAAAGTCTTGATGGCGGAAGGAACGCCGATGGCCATGGTCATCAACGAAAATGCGAAAGCGGTGTAAGGGCTCATGCCGCTCATGAACATGTGATGGCCCCAGACCATGAATCCAAAAAAGCCGATCGAGAGCATCGCGTAGACCATCGCCTTGTAACCGAAGATGGGCTTGCGGGAGAAGACGGAGAGCAACTGGGAAGCAAGTCCCATGGCCGGCAGAATGGCGATGTAAACTTCAGGATGGCCAAAAAACCAGAAGAGGTGCTGCCACAGGAGCGGCGAGCCGCCTTTGTGGCCGGTGAGTTGGCCGTTCACCGTGATGAGAGGTACATAAAAGCTGGTGCCGATGTTGCGGTCAAGAAGCAGAAGGATCCCGCCGGAAAGGAGAACGCCGAAGGCCAAGAGACCGAGGATGGCGGTGATGAACCAGGCCCAGCACGTCAGTGGCATGCGCATCAGGGACATGCCTTTGGCGCGCATGTCGAGCGTTGTGGTGATGAAATTGAGAGCACCCATCAGGGCGCCGATGCAGAAAATGGCGATGCTGATGACCCATAGGTCTGCGCCCAGTCCTTCGCCCGGCCCCGTGGACTGAACTGCGCTGAGAGGAGCGTAACCGGTCCAGCCGTGCAGAGGAGCTCCACCTTGGACGAAGAAAGCCGCAACCATGACGAGGAATCCGAGGAAAGTGGTCCAGAAGGAGAGCATGTTGAGCACCGGAAAAGCCATGTCCGGCGCGCCGATTTGAATTGGCAGGAAATAGTTTCCGAAACCGCCTTGAGGAGCGGTGGTGAGAACAAAAAACACCATGATGGTGCCGTGCATAGTGAGAAGACTGAGGTAGGCTTCAGGCTTAATCTCGCCAATGAGCGGCAGCGCCGCGTCGGGCCAGATCAAATGGATGCGCATCAGCAGGGAGAGAAACATCCCTACGGTCACGGCCGCAAGGGCGAGAAAGAAATACTGCAAGCCGATGATTTTGTGATCGAGGCTGAAAATGTACTTGCGGATGAAGCCTTGAGGAGCTGCGTATGCGTGCGCTTTCCTGGAAACCGCTTCCTGAGTCGACATGTTATTGCTTCTCCGCCTCCCGCGCCACTAGCCACTTGTCAAATTCCTCCGGGCTGACGACTCTGACGATTCCGTGCATCTTGTAGTGCCCCAGACCGCAAAGCTCTGCGCAAGCAATTTCGAAGTCGCCAGTTTGCGTCGGCGTGAAATGCATGTGAATCGCCAGACCGGGAACGGCATCCTGCTTGAAGCGCATGGCGGGAACGAAGAAACTGTGAATCACGTCGTGAGCGCGGAGAATCACTTCGATTTCGCGGTTGACGGGGACGACCATGACGCCCGTGACGACATCGTCTTTTGAGGCGGGATCTTTCGTGTCCAGGCCGAGAGCGCCTTCGCCGCCCGCGGAAGCGTCCTCCAGCTCGGGCTTGGTGGCGCCGAATTTGCCGTCCGGTCCGGGATAACGGAAATACCAAGCGAACTGCATGCCGGTCACTTCGACTTGGACGGCATTGTTTGCGGCGGGACGGAAACGCTCCGAAGCCCAGATGGAGCCGCTCATCAGATTCAGGCCGATGAACAGGACCGCGGTGAGCGTTGTCCAAATCACTTCCAACTTCGTGTTGCCATGGGAGTAGACGACTTTTTGCGAGGAAGAGCCGCTGTCGCGGTATCTCCAAACAAGATAGCCGAGGGCAACCTGAGCCGCGACGAAAACGACGCCCATCAGAATGAAGGTCGTGACGAAATGCTGATCAATGGCCGGCGCGATCGCAGAGGCCTGGACAGGCAACCACCAGGTTTTTGCAAGGAAGAAGTAGGTGCTGAGCAGAGTGATCAGCCAGATGACGATCAACAGAACGAGGCCCATGGAGCGTGAACCTCCCGTGTGATTCTCGCGGCCTTCCCCACGGAGGCCTCGTTGAAGAATTGTTCCGTCAAGTGTGTGGGGAAACCTGAACGCGGCAGAGTCTATCACAGGTTCTCCCTCGTGCAAGGGGATTCTTGTTCGCAAGGATTTCGCTGTGCCACAACTTGGCGATGCGAATGCCGCGCGTAAGGGATGCCGGAAAACTCGCATTGACGAATTTTTTTGATTTGAGTAATATCCGTTCCGTTTCTTTGGGAGACCGCTGCGATGTTGGGGACCTCGCGATGTTGCTGTTTTGGGTTGCTCCAAGTGGGTCCGAATGTGGCGGTTCTCAGAACCGCTCACTGTTCCTCTAGTCTTCGCAAGCACCTCTCTACAGCAGAAAGACATCACGTCAGTTTGGGAGAGGGACGTGTGTGCGGGCGCGCAAGTGGATTTTTCTCGAGGCTATGAGTTGAGGGCATAGGCCGAGGGAAGAAAACGCGGCGGAATGAATCGCTGCTGACCAATTTTCTGGGACCAGTCATTGAGGGGGACAACGCATGGCGGGGTCGGAGAACGAATCGGTCAAACCTAAGCAGGACGCGCGAAAGGATGCGTCTGCCTCGGGGCCCTCGGCGACGAGCTACGTCGGCACACCGGCGGTCGGCACTTCGAAAGCCGTGGCGGCAGCTGGGGTTGGCACAGTAGGTCCAGAACCCGAGCGAGTGAATGAGCAGCGGCGGCGAATGGTGTGGTGCGCGGTCACCGGGTTTCTGACGGCCTGGTTTATCGCATTCCTCCGATTTTTCCTTCCACGCACGCTTTTCGAGCCACCCACTGTTTTCAAGATCGGATATCCCTCTGATTACGGACTTGGCGTGGACACGAAGTGGCAGCAGAAGTATCGCATCTGGGTGGACCGCTCGCCGGATCGCATCTTCGTTATCTACGCACGCTGCACGCACCTGGGTTGCACTCCGGACTGGAAGGCGAGTGAGAACAAATTCAAGTGCCCGTGTCATGGGAGCGGTTACGACAACGAAGGAATCAACTTCGAAGGGCCCGCACCACGACCGATGGACCGGGCATACGTTGAGCTTGCTCCGGACGGGCAGATCGTGGTGGACACGTCGCGGCTGTTTCAATGGCCCAAGGGCCAGCCCAGCCATTTCAATGATCCGGGATCGTATTTGTCGGTGTGACGCGTACTTGACGGACGCGTAGAAGTAAGGGGAACCCAGCTCTAGGCCTGGCGAGTGAAAATTCGGGAGCTAGAAATGTCTGACGAGAACAACTCGAACGGCAAAAATGGAAAATCGCTTGGCCTGCTGGAGAAGGTTAAGGCCGGCGTCAAAGAGGACATCGAGTCGTTGAAGAGCGCGTTGCCCGCGAAGGCAAAGGAACAGGTGGAGCTCCTCAGCAAGCCGACAAAGACGCAGGTTTACACCTCCATTTTCCGGCACAAGCATGACGACACACCGCGGAATCGGGCTTTGGGTGTGTTGTCGAACGTGTTCCTGCACTTGCACCCGGCTAAGATCAATCGGGACGCGGTGCGCTACAGCTACACATGGGGCATGGGCGGAATTACGTTTTACCTGTTCATCGTGCTCACGTTTACGGGCGTCCTGCTGATGTTTTACTACCACCCGAGCAAGGTGCAGGCGTTCCGGGACGTGTTGTATTTGGAACACGACGTGCCATTCGGCAAATTGTTGCGCAACATGCATCGTTGGGCGGCACACTTGATGGTCATCGCTGTCGAGTTGCACATGTTTCGTGTGTTTCTCACGGGCTCGTACAAGAAGCCGCGGGAATTCAACTGGAACGTCGGCGTAATCCTACTCGTCTTGACCTTGTTGCTTTCGTTCACCGGGTATCTTTTGCCCGACGATCAACTCGGCTTCTGGGCCGTGACCGTGGGAACGAACATGGCACGCGCGACCCCGCTGCTGGGTCACGAAGGACCGTTCGGGCCGCAGCTGGGGATGACTCCTTATAACGACGTTCGGTTTGGACTGCTGGGAGGCTCGATCGTGGACGCCAATGCGTTGTTGCGATCGTACATCTGGCACTGCATCGGCATTCCCATCATCGCGTCGGTTTTCATGATTGTGCACTTCTGGCGGGTAAGAAAGGATGGAGGCATTTCCGGACCAGCCCAGGTAAGCCTCGACTCCGAAGTCAAGGAGGCGCGGAAATAACCATGGATTGGAATCAACTTTGGCAGATTGTCTCCGCACCGGACAACGTGCCGATTATCGCCATGATTCCGCTGCTGGCGTTCTACATCTATCTGGCGTGGAGACAAGCGCACGCGAATGACAAGTTGATCGCGCAACTCGAAGCCGATCCGGCATTGGCAAAAACGCATCATCGCAAAGCATGGCCCTTCAAGCCCGGTTGGCAGAAAGAAGTGCACGTCTGGCCGTTTCTGCTGCGCGTGGAATTTCTTGCCGCCATCATCGTGACGATTATTTTGATGGCCTGGTCCATCACACTGAATGCGCCCCTAGAGGAACCGGCAAACCCAAACCTGACCATGAATCCGGCAAAAGCGCCGTGGTATTTCCTGGGGCTGCAGGAGATGCTGGTGTACTTCGATCCGTGGATTGCCGGCGTGGTAATGCCGACGCTGATCATCATCGGCCTGATGGTGATCCCATACATAGACACAAACCCGCTGGGCTGCGGTTACTACACCTGGAAGCAGCGCAAGTTTGCCATCGGAACATTTTTGTTCGGCTTCATCATTCTGTGGGTATCGATGATTTTCATCGGGACCTTTATTCGTGGGCCTGGGTGGCAATGGTTCTGGCCGGGACAAACATGGGACCACAACCGCCTCATTTATGAAGTGAATCGCGATCTGCCGGACATTTTTGGAATCACCTCAAACTGGGGAAAAGGCGTATTTGGCGCCATTGTAGTAGGGGGATTCTTCACGATTGGCGGCCTGTTCGTGAATGCGTTCTTCCGGCGTCACAACGCGAAGGACTTCAAGCGAATGAGCCTGCTGCAGTACTCAATCATGATGGTTTTCCTGCTGACGATGCTGGGGCTGCCCATCAAGATGCTGCTGCGGCTGCTGTTTCACATCAAGTACGTGTGGATAACGCCGTGGTTCAACGTTTAGGAGCGTTCGGTGCCTGAAAAACCGATCCCAGAAAGCGACCCGATCGTCACCAGATCTTTCGCGCCGCACTATTTTGTTTCCATGATCCTCCTGATGGCCACGCTGTTCTGGGCGCTTTGGGATGAGGACTTCGGGCAGCGTCCCTGGAAAAAATTCCAGGAGGAGTGGAAGAGCAGATACAGCGCTTTTCTGAGCGGGTCGCGCTCGAAATCGAGCAGTTCGGAAAAGGAAATTGAGGCCAGCGCGGCTTACCAGGCGCTCAAACGAGCTTACGAGAAAGCGAATCAGGACGCCACGCCGCGGATGAAGGAGATCAACACAAATCTCCGCGAACTGAGCGCGACGATTCTTGCGCTGCAGAACGTGTTCACCGATCGGCGTGCGTACGTAAACGCGCTGACGTACGACATTGAAACGGAAACGAGCGCCTCCTCCAAACAGAGTAAGCAGGAGGCTCTGAGGAAGTACAAGGCTGAAGAAGCGGTCGTCGAATTTCCCGACGGCACGAAGCACAAGTACAACTACGACAAGCTCGAAGAGGCATACAACGACCTAAAGAACGAGCGCACGAAGTTGAGCGTGGAACTCGGCGAGCTGATCAAACCGGTAAACGAGAAAAAGGAGAAGGTAGACGCCTACGTTACCGACCACATGGTAGACCTGACGCCGCCGCAACTCTCGGGTCTGCAGAACAAGACGGAGGCTCTTGAACCGAAGATTCTGCAGATCAACGTTCCGGCTGCCAATATCGTGGACCGCTGCGAATCCTGTCATATGGGTGTTCGGGAACCGGTGAAGCTGACGGCAGCGGCGATGTCGCCCAAAGGCAAAAAGTCGGACGAGTACGCGCGGGCGTTTACGAGTCACCCGGAAACCGAGCTATTGAAAATTCACGACCCGGACAAGTACGCCTGTTCACCTTGCCACCAGGGCAACGGGCGCGCGACCACAAGCGTGGAAAAAGCGCACGGCACGTATGAGCATTGGCTCTGGCCGCTGTTTCCGCGGCAGAACATGGAAGCGGGCTGCCAGAGCTGCCATTCCGCGGATATGGTGCTGACGGTCAACGAGGTTGGCTGGACGTTGAGCGAGGGGAAGGACCTTTTCCGCCAGCGGGGATGCGTTGGGTGTCACCGCTACGAAGGCTACGATAAGGAGCCGGAGGACATTCTTTCCATCGGCCAACAGATAAAGCAGCTTGAGCAGGAAAAGAAAGAGAATCTGAAGCAAGCCAATGACCTGATGAAACAGGCCGATGCGGCTGAGACCAACGCGGAGGCGAACCGGCTGAATGACCGCGCGGTGGCTTTAAAGGTGACGAATAGCAAGCTCGATTTGCGCATCGTTCAACTCGATCGGACGACAAAGAGTCTGCTGCAGGACATGAAGAAGGTCGGCCCGAACCTAAAGGACGTCCGGCTGAAACTGAACAAAAACTGGATCCCTGTGTGGTTGAAGAAGCCAACAGACTTTCGTCCGACGACGAAGATGCCGAATTTCCGGTTGAACGACGACCAAGTCAAGGCCATCTCTGCCTATCTCTGGCAAACGGCTCTGTCTGACCCGGTGAGCAGGCACAAGCCGGGTAATGCCGCGCATGGGAAGGAGTTGTTTGAGACGCGCGGATGCCTGGCCTGCCATTCGATCGGCGAAGGCGACCAGATGCAGGGTGGCACGTTTGCTGCCAACCTGTCGCGCGTGGGCGAGAAGGACAACTACGACTATCTGGTGCGCTGGGTGCACAACGCGCGGGAACGCACCCGACCGTACTGTCTTTACGAAAAGAAGGACATCGGGCCGGAAGATTATAAGAAGAAGGGATTGCCCTTCGTTTTCGACCTGGAGCACTCGAGGTGCCCGAACGATGGGCACGAACTGCAAGTCCAGAACATGACGGTCATGCCGAGCTTGCGGCTTTCGCCGCAGGATGCGGAAGATGTCGCCAGCTATTTGGTCACACTGAGGAAACAGGAGAGCTCCTCCTATCCCAATGCATCGTTCATGGACGATACGAATCTCAAGGCCGAGGGCAAGAGGTGGATCCAGCACTTCGGTTGCGCCGGCTGCCACGAGATTTCCGGGCTCGAGGACGAAGGACGGATCGGGACGGAGCTTACTTTTGAAGGCAGCAAACCGGTCGAGCGGCTCGACTTTGCGCTGTTGACCGAAGTGGCCGAGCGCGGCGGCAGCGAACCGATCACCGATGCGGAAGATTTGGCGCGCCTGCCGGAAGGCCCTGCAAAGAAGTCCTGGTACGATCACAAAGGCTTTTTCGAGCACAAGCTGGCAGAGCCGAACATTTGGGACAAGGGCAAGATCAAATCGGAAACCGAAAAACTGCGCATGCCGAATCTGCATTTGAACAGAGAGCAGATTCAGGCGCTCACGACCTTTCTGATGGGCAGCCAGGAGAGCCCGCTGCCCTTGGATTACGAATACCGGCCGCTGGATTACCGGCGCGACATTCAGGAGGGCTGGTGGGTCATAAAGAAGTACAACTGCATGGGCTGCCACCAGCTCATTCCCGGTCAAAAGACGGTCTTGATGAGCGTCAAGCGTTACGAGGGCGCGCAGGAACAGTTGCCGCCCAAGCTTCTGACGGAGGGCGCGCGCGTCAATCCGGAATGGATGTTGCATTTCCTTGGGAACCCAGCGCTATCGGATAAGGACACCAACCGCAACGGCGTGCGCTCGTATTTGCAAGTGCGCATGCCGACATTTTCGTTTTCAGAAAACGAGCTCGGCAAGCTGGTGAGATTTTTCCAGGCGCTGTCGCGGCAGCCGTTTCCGTACATACCGGAGGAGATTCCGGAGCTGACAGCGAAAGAGACGGACATGGCGCGCAGCCTATTCAGCAGTTCCGCTGCGCCGTGCCTGAAGTGCCATGCCACGGGTGATCCAGCTCACGATCGCACTGCGACCGCTCCCAACTTCCTGCAAGCCAAGGGGCGGCTGAAGGCGGATTGGGTAGAGCGCTGGATTATCGACCCGCAAGCCATTAGCCCTGGAACATCGATGCCATCGGGATTGTTCAAGAGGGAGAACAATCGCTGGGTTTTCGCCGGACCGACGCCAGCTTCCTTCCAGGCTTACGACAAAGATCAGACCAAGCTGCTAGTGGATTATATTCTGCAACTCACTCCGGAAGAGCTGCGCCACGTGGGAGCTGCCATAGGGCGCGTCGGAGGAAGAGCTGGAGGAGGGGGAGCACGTTAGGCCAGCGAATGAATTTTTTGCCCGCGGGAGACTTTAACTTTGAGGAGAGGTCCAGTTAGAACATGAAAACGGAAAAAGTAATAGCAGTCTTTGCATCAGCCTTACTGGGGATTTTCTTGCTTGCCGGATGCGGCAAGAAAGAGGCCCCGGCCGAACAACCCGCAGCACCCAGCGCGGCCGCGACACCCGCGGCGACGCCGATCGATCCCGCGACGGCGGCAACTATCACGGGAACGGTGAAGTTTGACGGACCTGCGCCAAAGCTCGCCAAGATTGACATGACACAGGATCCCAACTGCAAGGGAACGAACACCGCCGAAAACGTCGTAGCCAACGGAAACAGCCTTGCGAACGTATTTGTCTACGTGAAGGAAGGGCTGGGCAACCGAACATTTGACGTGCCGAAGGACCCCGTGGTGCTGGACCAGAGCGGGTGCAAATATCATCCGCACGTCATGGGCGTGATGGCCGGGCAGACGATCAAGATCGTCAACAGCGACCCAACGACGCATAACATACACCCGACACCGAAGGACAACCGCGAGTGGAACGAGTCGCAAGCGCCGAAGGCTGCCGCCCTCGAGAAGACTTTTGCGCGGGAAGAGATCATGCTGCCCGTACAATGCAATCAGCACCCGTGGATGAAGATGTTCGTGAACGTGGTGAAGAGCCCGTTCTACGCGGTGACCGGGCCGGACGGAAAATTCGAGATTAAGGGTTTGCCGCCGGGCGAATACACCCTAGCCTTCGTGCAGGAAAAACTCGGCGAGCAGACGCAGAAAGTGACGCTGGCAGCGAAAGACACAAAGACGGTGGACATCACGTTTAAACCGTAGAAGGACGGATCGGGCAATTGGTGCGGCTATTGCAGAACTGAGCGAGCTTGCCCAGAAGCGCATCAAAATGGAGCCGAATAGCTGGCGGAGGGTTTTGAGGAGGTGATTTGCTGCCCGTGATTTTGCTGATTTCTCTGTTGCTGGGCCTCATTCCGCTTGCCGGAGTTGTCTGGTTCATCGTTACAGGAACCTTGACTTCGGTAGACGGTCTATTCGGGTGCTTAATCCTTCTGAGCCTCTCCGCCATTTTCTTTCTGGATGTTTTTTGGCAACTGCGCGAACGCGGGTTATTCTCCACCGGCACGAAAGCGAAAGACGCGCCGAAGTCCGAAGAGAGTTGAGAGTCGATGCACATGGCCGCGGACGACCTTTCTTCGGACACGTCTCGCCAAGCTGATTCCTCGACAGAGGAAGGCAAAGAACCCTCCAAGCCAAAGCAGCCCTCCATGTCCCTGCGCAATCGCCTGCTGTTTTTCCTGGTTGCCTGGCTGATAGTGCTGATGCCGGTCCTTTTCTGGTGGAACACCTGGTTCGGGCGTGAGCTTTCAGACTCCCAGATCACCGCGTATCTGCAGGATGAGAAACACCCTCGGCACATCCAGCATGCGCTGGTGCAGATCGGTGACCGGATGACGCGGCACGATGCCAGCGTATCGCGGTGGTATCCGGAACTGCTGCGGCTCGCGTCGCATCCCGTGGAGGAGGTGCGAAATACGGATGCGTGGGTGATGGGGCAGGACACTTCCGGCCCGGGATTCCACGACATGCTGCTGAAAATGCTGGGTGATTCATCCGCCATGGTGCGGGGCAACGCGGCGCTTTCGCTCGTACGCTTTGGGGATTCCTCGGGCCGAGCACAGATCGTCGCCCTGCTCCAACCTGCCAAAATCACCACTCCCATTGACGGGCAACTGATTGATGCGGCCAAGCAAGAGACAGCGATTCATCAGGGAGGGTTGGTGGCAAAAATTCAAAGCGGGAACCATACGATGGAGATTCGATCGCCGATAAGCGGACGAATTCAGCAGGTCTTCGCAGTGAACGGAGCGAAGGTGACCGCGGGCGCGGAGGTGGCTCGCGTGGAGCCTGGGCCAGAGCAGGCTTGGGAGGCGCTTCGCGCTCTCTACTTCATCGGGGAACTTGAGGATCTGCCTGCCATTCAGCGCTACATGCACGAAACGTCGGAAATTCCCGATCGCTTGCGCCAGCAGGCAGTGGCGACGGAGAGAGCGATACGCGAGAGGGCCGTGAAGCGGAATCCGACTTGATGAATCTAGTAGGCCATGGGGCCGACTTCTTTTTCGACCTCGGCGATATCCAGCATGACGATGGCGTCCCACGGGCATCCATCCAGGAAGCAGCCGTCCGGGCCCTTGCTCAAACACTTTTTGCAGCCGATGCAGAGAACTGGGTCAATCTGGATTCGTCCAAATGGCGGATGGTCTTCGTCCGGCACCCAGAACATGCAATCTTCCACGGGACAGTATTCCACGCACGCAGGCGATCCAGCGCAACCGGTGCAGCATTCGGTGATGACGGCCAGTTCTTTGGGCTTTTTTTTTCGCGCCGTCGTGATGCCCTTCGAACGAGGTTCATGCTTGAGCTCGTCGGGGACCATCCCCGGAGCTTTCACGGATTCAGTTTCGGGTGACATAGGCGGAGATTCTAACCTCGACGTCAAGCATTTGCCAGCGCGATTGTCTACGGCAGTTCTTCCCTGCGATCTGGCGCGGTGACTCTGTCCTCGACCCAGTGAGGGCCATTGCTCCTCCTTACGAGGCACTCGCAACCGTCAAAATCTAAGGCATTTAAGGGCCATGGCAAGAAATTCCTCAGGCCAAGCGTGCCGCGGATTTGGGCGGTAATTTTTCACGGGGGGTAGAGCTTTTTTACTTAGTACGAGCGTGGTACTTTATTGAAAATAAAACTCTTAGCTATGGAGACGGGCGTGCTGATTCTGGGCCTGTGGGGGAGACGAGCCGAGGATCCCTTTAGGGGATTGAGGGCTGGGCCGGTTCGTAATCCCCCCATTTTTATTTCTAGACGGTTCACGCGCACTCGGGCACCCGCTTCTTAGGACGCAAATCAGCAAATCACAAAATGTTGGCGAGCATGTTGCGGAATTGAAGTGCCGCAGCGACGGGGAATACGGATTGCAGCACGACTTCTGTGTGAGGCGGAATCAGGCTTGCGTCGATTCAGAACAGGCGGGGAAGACGAGCTGAGACCTCGCAGGCGAGCGCATCGCGTAATCGGAAAGCGTCAGGCCGAGCAGAAGCACCAGCCAGAACACGGCGCAGACAATGACCAACTGCGTGCGCTTGGGACTGTAACGGGCGTGCATGAAATAAAGCACGACGAGAGTGGCTTTGGTGGTTGCGATGGCCAAGGCAATGACGATGTTCCAAGGGCCAAAGTCCCGGAGTGCGGCGGAGACAGTGAGGTACGTGCCCAATAGCAGAGCGAGCAAGATTACGATGTAGATTTTTGGCGATACGACGTGTTGGGACACAAACGCCTCTCCTCGGCCCGTCAAACGGCGTGCCGATTGATCAAATAGAGTAAAGCGAACAAGTAAATCCACACGATGTCAACAAAGTGCCAGTACAAGCCCACAATTTCTATGGGGGTATTGTAGGCGGCAGAGAAGCGGCCTTTGAGAGACTCCCGAAGGACCCAAACCAGAAGTCCAGCGCCGACAACCATGTGAAGGGCGTGGAGGCCGGTCATACCGAAGTACAAAGAAAAATAGAGCTGAGCATGCGCATTGAGCGCAGTCAGGGCCTCTTGAGGACCTCCCGGAGCTTCCGTGCGCAGCGCGCCAGCGATCTCTTCGCGCTCGGCGGCGAGCTCTTTGGCATCATCGCCGGGACCGGGATGGTTGATTCGATAGGTGAGATCGAAGGAATGGCCCGGGACCAGATGGTGGTCGAATTTCTGCTTGTACTCGACGTACTTGATTCCCAGGAAGACGAAACCCAGGATCAAGGTCAGCAGCAAGAAAATGGGGAGAAGTTTTTTGCGGCTGGTCTGGGCGGCCCAGACCGACATAGCCATGGTGAAGCTGCTGGCGATGAGCACCACGGTGTTGGTGGCACCCAGCCTAAGGTCCAGCATGTTTCCGCCCACGCCGAAGGCCGTGAAATAGAGGTGGCGGTTGATGCTGTAAGTGAGGAAAAGGCCGCCGAAGAACAAAACTTCGGTAACCAGAAAGATCCACATGCCCAGCGTGGCAGAATCCTTCTGCTGCTCGAGGGTCTCAAATTGTCCGTAAAGCTCTCCGGTGCGATGCACTCGGTACTCCTCTTGCCGCCACAGAAGCGGCGTCTAGTTACACCTCAGAATCCCCAGCGAAATCGCGCTACAAGCCAACCATCCGATTAGTCATCCCCGTGCGTCGGAGCAAGCCGTCCACCGGCGACCAAACCAAGATCGGGCCGGTTGCGATAGTCGTACGGTTCCCAGTCCACGACGGGTGTGACCTCGAAATTTTCTGTCGGCGGGGGTGAGGCCGTTTTCCACTCCAGCCCGGTGGCCGGCCAAGGATTCGTGCTGGCCGCCGGGCCGTAACGCATGGACCACACGAAGTAGACCATTGGCAGCAGATAGCCCAGCGCCAGAATGGACGCGCCCGCGGTAGATAGCACGTTGAGCACCTGGAACTCCGGAGGATAGCTATGATAGCGGCGCGGCATCCCAAGATAGCCGAGAATAAATTGCGGGAAGAACGTCAGGTTGAAACCGATGAAGAGGATAATGGCGGCGAGCCGGGAAAGCGATTCGGGATAGAGCTTGCCCGTGATCTTTGGCCACCAGAAGTGCAGGCCGCCCAGATAGCCCATGACCGCGCCGCCGACCATGATGTAATGGAAGTGAGCGACGACGAAATAGGTGTCGTGGACGTGGATGTCCAGCCCAAGGCAGGCGAGGAAAAGCCCGGTCAACCCGCCAATGAGGAATAGGCCGATGAAGCCGAGGGCATAAATCATCGGCGTGTCCCAGGAAATCGAGCCTTTGTAAAGCGTCGCGGTCCAGTTAAAGACCTTGACTGCTGAAGGAATCGCGACGAGGTAGCTGAGGAATGAGAAGGTCAGCGCCGCGTATGTCGATTGGCCGGTGACGAACATGTGGTGCGCCCAGACCAGGAAACCGATAACCGCGATGGCGATGCTGGAGCCGGCGATGAAGGAGTAACCGAAGATGGGTTTGCGCGCCAGCGTCGGGATAATTTCGCTGACCACGCCCATGGAGGGAAGAATCATGATGTAGACGGCCGGGTGCGAATAGAACCAGAAGAGGTGCTGGAAAAGAATCGGGTCGCCGCCAAGAGCGGGATTGAAGAAGCCCAGGTGAAACATGCGCTCAAGGCCGGCAAGGAGCAGAGTGATGGCCACGACCGGGGTGCCCAAAATCATCACAATGCTGGTGGCGTAATGCGCCCAAACAAAAAGCGGCAGGCGGAACCAGGTCATGCCCGGCGCGCGCATGGTGTGAATGGTGACGATGAAATTGAGGCCCGTCAGAATGGACGAAAAGCCGTTAATAAAGATGCCGATGACGGCGGGCGTAACCGCCGAGTTGGAATAAATGCTGCTCAGCGGCGTATAGAACGTCCATCCGGTGTCCAGTCCGCCCGTGCCGAAGGAATAGAGAACGAAGCATCCGCCGATGAGGTAGATGTACCAGCTCAAGAGGTTGACTTTCGGAAAGGCCAGATCCTTTGCCCCGATCATCAGCGGAATGAGGAAATTTCCCAACACCGCGGGAATCGAGGGGATAAGGAAGAAGAAAATCATGGCCACGCCGTGCATGGTGAAGAGCTTGTTGTAGTTCTCCGGAGTGACCAGGGTTCCTGACGGCGTGAGCAGGTGAATCCGGATCATGGTGGCGAAGATGCCGCCCACGAAAAAGAAGAATGTAACCGAAGCCAGATAGAGCAAGGCGATGCGCTTGTGGTCAGTGGTCAACAGCCACGAACGGATGCCGTAGGTAGCATTCAAATAATGCTCGTGTGGCGTCTTGTGATTTGGCAATGTGAATTCTTCACTCATCACTCACTTTTTCCCTTCGGACGGCGCGACCCCCGATCCTTTCGTTGGTACCGGCTGTGATTGCAGCGATTTGATATAAGCGGTCAGGACGATCACTTGCTCTTCGGTCAGTAGGCCCTGGAACGTCGGCATCAGCGGTTGATAGCCAGCCACTATTTTTGCGGCGGGCTGCAGAATCGATTCGCGAATGTAAGCGTCATCCGCCTCGACGACGGAACCATCAGCAAGAAGAACGCGCGCTCCGTAAAGGCCGTTGAGCGAGGGCGCGCGGCCTGAGCCGTTCGGCACATGGCAAGTAGAACAGGCCTTCTCCGTGAAGAGTTTCTCTCCGGCAGCAACGGGATTCGCTTCGCCCCCCGAAGCACCCGCCAGCCATGCAGCGTAATCGGAGGGCTCCATCACATAGACCCAGCCGCCCATGACGGCGTGGTTGGTGCCGCAGTACTGCGAACAGAAGAAGTGGTAGCGGCCCGGCTTGGTCGGCCGGAACCACATCGTGTTGTAGTGTCCGGGTACGACGTCCATCTTGACGCGAAAGGCCGGCACGTAGAAATCGTGGATGACGTCTTCGCTGGCAAGAATGATGCGCACGTTGCGCCCTAGGGGAAGATGCAGTTCGTTGATTTCCCGGATGCCGTTGGGCTGCTGCGCTTTCCACATCCACTGCTTGCCGATCATGTAAATGTCCAGCGTGTCTTGCGGCATATGGCGGTAATCAACGTAAATCACCGCGCCCCAGCCAAACATCACCATCGCCAGGATCAAAGGCACGATGATCCAAAGCGTTTCGAGACGAGAATCTCCGTGCAGAGGAACTCCCACCTCGTTTTCCTTTTTGCGGTGGTAGCGAAAGAAAAACCAGACGATGGCGATGGTCACGCTGACCGCGAAAAAGAGACACACGGTGATGATGAACAGCATGAGGCTGTCCACGTGCGGCGCGAAGTTCGACGCCTGCTCCGGATACAATGGCAGTTGCGACTGCACGGCTTAGCGAGCTCCTCGTTCAGTGCCAACCTGCGGGCGGTGGCTTGTATTCCTGGCAGCCATCGCCGTTTCCCGGCGCCGAAAAATCAAAATGCCACTCACAATGCAGACAATAGTAAGCACGCCGCCCAGGCGCATGATTTTCAGAATCGATGCGCTGTAGGTCGCGGCCGCGGGATCGTAGTGGTAACAGTAAAGTAAAACGTAGTCGATGGGAGTGCCGATCTTTCCCGCAGAGGCGTCCACGAGGCCGAGCCGCATGTCACGGCCGGGAAATTCGACGCCATAGAAGTACCGCGAGATGCGCCCATCTGGAGTAAGCAGGAGAACTCCGCTGGCGTGCGCATACATGCCGGACTTGGCATCATAGGTATAACGAAAATTCGCAGCGCGGGTTACCGCGTCGATCGACTCCTGCGAACCGGTTAGGAAATGCCAGCCCGAATCAGTCTCCGGGCGTCGAAAGTGCGTCAGCGCCTGCTTCTTCTTTTGCGCAGCAGCCGCGGGCGTATCGAGTGGGTCGAAGCTGACAAACACGACGTCGTAGTCTCGCCCCGGATTGAAGGAAAGCATGCGGAGAGAGCCGACGACTCCTTGCACTATTTGGTCGCAAAGCATGGGGCAGTTGAAGTAGACGAACGCGAGAACCATTGGCTTGTGACCAAGGTAAGTGCCGAGCCGTACCTCGCGGCCGTTTTCATCGCGAAAGGGAGCGTCGAGCGGCATTTGCCCGTCAAGAGGCGGCAAAAAGCCTACGTCCTGCAACGCGGGGGGGACGGTCGATGCGGCAGGTCCAACGCCAGAGGGGATGGTTTGCGCGCGGAGCGAACAAGCGGCCAGCAGAAGCATTCCGGTTGAAATCGTTTTCACTATTCTCTGCATAACGCTATTTCTTCTCCGCTGGCGGCGCGGCACCCGGCGTCAAGCCCTTCTCGGCGATGATTTTCATGGCATCCTTGACGGGAATCTGCGCAATGCCCGATGGTTTGTCGATCCAGGTGAATTTTTCGTTTGCTTCCGTATCGGATTTGATTTTGTTGCGCAGATCCTCTTGCGGGTCCGTCGGGTGGCCGGGGACACCTTGCAACCGCGGCTCCGGCGGCAATGCTGCAAAACCCTTGCCCAGCGCTTCGCGGGACGCGGGGGGAGGATTGTCCGAGGATGCCACAAAATACGTCGTGAAACGGAGAATGAAGATGCAGATGATGAGCGCCACAATAGTGGTCACGCCGAGAATGGCTAGGTAGACGTAAATCGATCCAACCTTGACGTCCCGCGGCTCGTAAGAGACATCCGTGTGGCGTGGCGTTTGATCCGCGCCATGATCCATTTTGTGAGACTCAGTGCTCATGATGCTCAATGGCCTCCGCCAGCTTAGGTTCACCCAGCGGCAGAAGGGGAAGCTGCTTCAAGTTAAAGGCAAAATAGCCCAGCCACAGCCCAACCAGGGCAATAGGTAGGACAATGTCCAACCACGTCGGAATGGCGCGCGAGGTGAATTCCGGGCGCGTCATCCAGAAGAGATCAACCAGGCGCATAAAGATAAGCCACACTGCAATCTTCGGAAGCACCTTGGGGTTGCGTTTCAGGCTCTGAGAAAGAAGCAGCAGGAACGGCACAAAAAAGTGAAAAATGAGAACGATCACCGCGACTACGCCCCAGCCGCCATAGAGCCGCGTGCGATAAAACGTAATTTCTTCTGGAAGATTTCCGGACCAGATAATCAATAACTGCGAAAAATCGAAGTAGGCCCAGAGCATTACAAACGCAAGGAGCAGCTTGCCGAGGTCGTGCAAGTGGCGCCTCTGCAGCACGTGAGAGAACGGTTCTGAGCGGGACAGCAGGACCACCACGGCGATCATTAAGCTCATGGAGGAAATCAACTGTCCCGCAACGAAGAGGAACCCGTAGATGGTCGAAGCCCAATGCGGGGACAGAGACATCACCCAGTCGATCGCAGCAAAGGTCATTGCAAACACATAGAGGATGATTCCCGGACCGGCAAGCATTTTAAGGCGACGACGCAGCAAGCGGTCCTCGGGATTCGCATCCTGGCGGCGCGACAGCCGGTCGAAGATGAACATCAGGGCGAGCCAGACGATAAAGTAAATCACGGCACGGAAGTAAAATCCGCTCTGCGTAAGGTAGCCCTGCTGGAATTTCGACAAGGGCTCGCGTTCATCCGGATGGAGCCATGCGCCATACAGGTATTTCATCCCGAAGAAGGCAATGGGGGCAAAAAATGCCACGACGAGCGGAATTGTGCGCGTTGCAGATTCCAGCGGGCGCCGGATAATGATTCCCCAGTGGCCGACCGTGAGATGCTGCAGCATCATCAGTCCGAGAGAGCCGACACTCAAGCCGAGAACGAGCATGAAGCTCATCAAGTAGGATTGATAGAAATTCTCCGGCGTCTTGATTGCCCCGTAGAGAGAAACCACAAGAGCGGCTGCGCCAGCGATCAGTGCTCGCGATTGGAACCGGCCCACGCTTTCGGGCGCCCGGTAATCTGGCGCGCTCATTTCGACACGCCTCCTTCGTTCAATTCTTTGCGCAGGTTCGGCGAAAGTTCCGAAACCGGCGCGTTGCGGCTGTACTGAAGCGCGCGGATATACGCAATGATGGCCCAACGGTCGCGTGGAGGAATCTGCGCGGAGTAGCCCAGCATCTGCCCGAACCCATTTGCGATCACGTCGTAGACATAGCCATTCGGCTCCTGGCGGAGGCGCGGTTGGTGGTAGCTCGGGGGGTGCTTCATCCCGCGCATGGAAATCATGCCGTTGCCGTCGCCCTGCAGGCCGTGGCAAGGACTGCAGAAAATCTTGTAGCGTTCCTCGCCGCGCTCGAGCAGAGCCATGTCAACAGGAACCGGAAACCTGTTTGAGTCCTTCGGCACGAACAATTCGTCGTCGGCGATGGAATTGTGAGCAACCGTGTTTTCGAGCAGCGGCCGCTCCGAGCGACCATCGGAGAAAAATTCCGAAGGAGAGAGGGGCTTGTTTTTCGGCTGGCTCCCCATGTCCTGGCGGAGGTGGTCGCATCCACCGACGAAAATCAGGCAGGCGCCAAGTGCCAGGCCAAGTCTGATGCGCGAGGTGTTAGTCATCCTCCACCTCGTTCACGTGATGCGCATGGAGACTCTGGAGAAGGCGCGCGACCTCCTCGAGATGAAACTTTGGGTCGCGCGCTTCAATGCACAGGAAAAAGCGGTCCGTGGTCGCATGCGAGAAGCGATCGACATTGAAAACAGGATGATGAGGCTGCGGCAACTTGTTCAGGGCCAGCATGCCGAACACAGAAAACAGAGCGGCGCCCAGAACGGCCAATTCAAACGTGACGGGAATGAAGGCCGGCCAGCTATTAAGGGGACGACCACCAATGTTCATGGGATAGGTGACCGCGGCGACCCAAAATTGGAAGAGAAAGCCGCCGACGCCGCCGAGCAAGCCGCCTGTCAAAGTCAGAGTGGGCACCAGACTATGCCTGAGGCCCAACGCCTCGGATAATCCCTCGACGGGAAAGGGTGCATAAGCGTCGACGCGCCGATAGCCGGCTTCGCGGACGCGCTTCACTGCGTGGATGAGTTCCTCGGGGCTCGCAAACTCACCCATGACGCCGTATAAGTGTGAGCGGTGCAGCATCACTTATCTTTCTCCGAGGTCTCCGCAACGAGTTCACGCATTTCGGCAATCGAAATTGCGGGCAGAACGCGGACGAAGAGGAAAATCAGCATCACAAACAAGCCAATGGTTCCGATGAATGTGGCCCAGTCCCAGCCGGTCGGGCTGTAGCGGCCCCAAGCGGAAGGCACGAAATCCCGCGTCAGGCTGATCACCACGATGACGAAGCGCTCCAGCCACATGCCGATGTTCACGACGATGGACATGATGAACAGGACCGTGACGTTGTGGCGGATCTTGTAGAACCATAGAAGCTGCGGCGTCAGGATGTTGCAAAGAATCAGCGCGTAGTAGAAAGGTGCATAAGGGCCATGCAGGCGCTGGTCCACAAGGAACATGTCGAACTTGTTTCCGCTGTAACGGGCCATGAAGAATTCAAAGAAGTAGCCGTAAGCGACGATGAGGCCAGTAGCAAGCATGACCTTGGCCATGTTGTCTAAGTGACGCATAGTGATGAAATCTTCGAGACCGTAAACTTTGCGTAGAGGGATCGCGATGGTCAGAACCATTGCAAAACCAGAATAAATCGCGCCGGCGACGAAGTAGGGAGGGAAGATCGTCGTGTGCCAACCAGGGACGATGGCAATCGCGAAATCGAAGCTGACCACGGTGTGCACGGAGAGCACCAACGGCGTCGCGAGACCCGCGAGAAGCAGATAGGTTGATTGGTAGCGGTGCCAGTGGCGAGCGGACCCGCGCCAGCCCATCGAAAGCATCCCGTAAATAATCTTGGCAGGCTTCTGCACGGCCCGATCGCGAAGCGTCGCGAGATCGGGAACCAATCCGACGTACCAGAAAAGCAACGACACGGTTCCGTAGGTCGAGACCGCAAAGACGTCCCAGATGAGCGGGCTGCGGAATTGCGGCCAGATTCCCATGGTGCTCGGATACGGGAACATGAAGTAGGCCATCCACGGCCTGCCTGTATGGATCAAGGGAAAGATGCCGGCGCAGGCCACGGCAAAGAGTGTCATTGCTTCGGCGAAGCGGTTGATCGAGGTGCGCCACTTCTGATTGAGCAAAAAGAGAATGGCGGATATCAGCGTGCCGGCGTGCCCGATTCCGATCCACCACACGAAATTCACGATCGCAAAGCCCCATCCGATGGGGATATTGATGCCCCAGATTCCGACTCCCTTGACGATGAGCCAGCCGAGAGCAATCGTCAGCATTCCCACAATGCTGAAGGCAATTCCAAACCCGACAAACCAGCCGACCGAAATCGGACGCGTCAAGACAATCGCGCTGATTTTGTCCGTAACCGACGCAAACGTGTGCCCGGGGCCAAGCACCGGAGTCAGCCGGCGGATGTCGGGAGAATCGAGTGGCGGTTGACCGGCGCTCATGCTTTCTCCATGTCGGGATTGGGATTGCGCACTGCTGCGAGATAGGTCGTGCGAGGACGCGCATTCAGTTCGCCCAGGAGCGAATAGTTTCGTTGTTGAGCGCGCAGCTTGGCGACGCGACTGTTCGGATCGTTCGCATTACCAAAGACAATCGCCTGCGTGGGGCACGCTGCTTCGCAAGCTGTGACGATTTCGCCATCGCGAATCGGGCGGTTCTGCTTTTCCGCTTCGATGCGGCCGATCGTAATGCGCTGCACGCAATAGGTACACTTCTCCATCACGCCGCGGCTGCGCACGCTAACTTCCGGATTGCGCATCAACTTCAACTGCGGCGTTTCCCAATCCTGGAAGCGGAGGAAGTTGAAGCGGCGCACTTTGTAGGGGCAATTGTTCGAACAATAGCGTGTGCCGATGCAGCGGTTGTAGACCATGTCGTTCAACCCTTCGGCGCTGTGCACAGTGGCGCCCACGGGGCAGACCTGTTCGCAGGGCGCGTTTTCGCACTGCTGGCAGGGCACGGGCTGGAAGAACGTCTCAGGATTATCGAGAGTCGGATTGTATTCAGACGGGTCGCCGGTGGCATTGCCACCGGTCGCGGAGGCGCTGTTCGCATAGTAGCGGTCAACGCGAATCCAATGCATTTCGCGGCCGCGCATCACCTGTTCCTTGCCCACGACGGGAATGTTGTTTTCCGATTGGCAGGCGACTACGCAGGCGCTGCAACCGTTGCAGTGGTTGAGATCGATGGCCATGGCCCACTTGTCGCCAGCGTAAGGAAATTCCGCTTCTCCCTTGTAGAGCGAAAGCTCTTTAGGCGGGAGTTCGGTGTGTTCGTGAGCAAACTTCGGATTTTTTCGATACTCCTCGAGAGTGCCTGTCGCGAGGATTTGCCGGCCTTCCATGTTGAAGTGATATTGTGTGCAAGCGAGTGGATAGTCGTCGCCGGTTTTCCGGATGGAAGCACTGGAAGCTCCTGCGCGCCAAAGTGCATTCGACGAACGAACCACATACGCGCTGAAGCCTTTGTTCGAGCCCGTGTAGCCGGCTCGTTTGCGCCCATAGCCAAGAGGAAGAACTACAGTCCCGTCAGCCTGACCCGGCAGGATCCAGGCGGCCGCGGTGACTTTGCTGCCGGAGAGTTCGATGTCCACTACGTTTGAGTTGATCTTGCCGTGCTCGCCGCCGCGCCACGCCACGCTGTGTCCGACGCCCAGTTTTTCGGCAGTCTTTGGACTCACCAAAGCCGCGTTATCCCAAGTCAGCTTGGTAATCGGCTTGGGTAGTTCCTGAAGCCAGCCATTATTCGCAAAACGCCCGTCGTAAACGGAGTAGTCCGGCCGGAAAATGAACTCAATCTCGTCGTTGGGGGCTGGATTCGTTGCAGGAATGTTTGCGGCATTAATTTTGATTGGAGCGTTCATTGGCGCGAAGGCAGAGCCTGCGAGGACTCCGTCATTGAGAGTTTTGCGCCAGGACTTTTCGAAATCGGCCGATGGGTTGGCAGCCTTTAGACGATCACGTACCGCCTCGTAATCCGAAACGCCCGGTTTGTCGCCGAATGCGCCAAGCGCCTGGCGGGCGGACACGGTGTGATAGAGCGGAGCAATCATCGGCTGAATCACGCTCACGGTGCCGTCGAACGCGCGTGCATCTCCCCAAGTTTCCAGAAAGTGCGACTCCGCGACATGCCAGGTGCAGTATTCGGCAGTTTCATCGAAATGGCGGCTGACCTGGACGGAATTGCGCACCTTCTTCAGCATGGAAGCGAAATCAAAATCGTGAGGGGCCGTGTAGACGGGATTGACCCCGACCATTACAAGCGTGTCCACCTTGCCCGCATCCATATCGGCACACAATCCACGCAGAGAATCGAGGTGATTTACGGGGTGTTCTTCCACGGGCTGCGTGTAATAAAGCGTGCTTCCGACGTTGCCGAGCGCTGCGTTCATCGCATGGACAAGAACATGCACACTCGCAGGCTGGTGATCCCCCACCACGATTAGACAACCGCCCTTGTGCTTCAGGAGATCTTTCGCAACGGCATCGAGCCATTTCTCGGCTGCAGGGGGACGGCTGACGGATCCTCCCATGCCCAGTTTTCCAGCAAGAGCGCGGGCAAAGAGTTCGATATCGGAAGCACGGGCTGGCAGATGATGGTCGGCGCTTGCGCCGGTGATGCTGGGAGTCGGCTCGATGACGTAGAGCCTGCTCAGGGAATCGTTCGAACCATTCAGTGTGCGAGGGCGCGAAAATTCGCGAGCGTAACGAATGTGTCCGGGGCCACTGCCCAGAAAATCAGAATCGAGGGAGAGGATTACGTCCGCTTTTTCCGGGCGATAAATCGTGTTGACGTAAGTCCCGAACGCGAGCTTTCCGCCCTCCCGCATTCCGTCGCCCACCGCGGGTTCCCACTGATGCCACTTCGCCTGCGGATAGAGCGTTAGTAGGGCTTGGATTTGCGCTGCCAGGGTGGGCGAGGCAACGATACCGCTCAATATCCGAAGCCCTGCGCCTTGCGTGGCCTTGAGGGCAGCAGCTGAGGCTTGCGCACTATCTAAAAACTCCGACCAAGCGCGAATCTCGCCGTAGTTCGACACCACTTGAGAACGATCTGGATCGTAAAAGTCAAGGATCGATGCTTGAGCAAATGCATTTGTCGCCCCGAGGCTCGATGGGTGGTCGGGATTGCCTTCGATCTTTGTGGGGCGGCCTTCGTGGCTTTCCACCAGCAGGCCGACTGCGTCCGCGCCTAGGGGCATGGCGGTGGCGAAGAAGAGGGGTTTGCCGAGTGTCAGTCCGTCCGGCTGCTTTACATAGGGAACAGCTTCCTTGATGGGCGCACGGCCGCAGCCAGAGAGGCCGGCAAGGGCGAGAGAAGCTCCCATCAGCCTCAGAAAATCTCGCCGGTCGACTCCATCCTCCCACTCGGATGGCGCTTGACGAGGAAATTCGCGATGCAGCAATTCCTCGAACTCCGGATCGGGCGCCAATTCTTCCAACGTGCGCCAGTACTGTTTCCCGGTGTGCGATTGCAGCTTTCTCCGCACTTCCGCCAGATCGAGCGGGCGTCGAGGCGCAACCTGCGAATCAGGTCGAAGCACGCCGTCGTCGTCTTCGTGATGTTTTTGCTTGCTCATACGGTCAATCAGCGGTGGCAGACGGAGCAACTGGCCAATTCAGCCGTTGTCCGAATCCTGTATTCCGCCTTCAATTTCGCTCCGAGTTCAGTTTGGTTTTCCGGGGTTTTCCAATCCATGTTGAAGATTTGATCCTTCGGCCGCAGGACTTGCTCCGGATTGCGGTGGCAATCCAGGCACCACTGCATGAGCAGGGTGTTGGCTTGAAAGATGAGCGGCATCTGGTTCACTTGCCCGTGGCACGCGGAACAGCCCACACCCTTGTTGATGTGAATGCTGTGATTGAAGTAGACGTAGTCCGGCAAACGGTGCACGCGGACCCATTCGATGGATTTATCGGTTCGATAACTCTCGCGCACCATTTCCAGGTAGGCGGAATTATTGAACAGCACGGAATGACAATTCATGCACGTCTTGGTGGGCGGGAGGCCTGCCACCGCTGAAGTCTCTACTCCGGTGTGGCAGTAACGGCAATCGATGCCGTCATCGCCGACGTGATGCTTGTGGCTGAACTGGATGGGTTGCTCCCGCGAGACATTCTGATTGGTGTAGTACGGGGAACGCGCGGCCGTAAGAATAACCACGAGAGCCAGGCCAATCACAAAGACAACCGACAACACACTAAATCGCGCGATAAAATTCGTGCTACGGTGAAAAATCTGGGCCATGTCAAATTTTGCGCCTGAGGGTCTTTGTTCTCCACAGGGCCGTCAATCTAAGGAGAAGAGACCACTCTGGTGTCAGACAGCGCGTATCTGAGTCAAAGAGCGACCAAATAGTTTCCACTAAAAGCTTTCGGAATGCAACTTCCTCCGGGGCGCCGAATGTGCATTAAAACTGGTGGATATTCTGAAGAGTAGCTTCGTTTCAGACGCTTTCGACGGTAAGAAACCAGCTTCGAGACATGTGGCCATTCAATGTTGGAAGTGGAGACGCTCAATTTGACGGCAAGAACTGACGGGAATAAGAAGTTCTTATGGAGAGCCAAATTCCATTCAACTTAGGCTGATGGCGAACGGCATGGTATTCTATCGTATGTCTTCCGTCGCGGACGTGAGGGCGGAGCCTACCTGCTTCGGTTCTACCGCGAGCAGTTTCCTAAAACCGCTGGGGCGTGGTCCAACCGGTAGGACACCTCACTGTTAATGAGGATGGTGAAGGTTCGAATCCTTCCGCCCCAGCCAATTTTCCCTTTGCAGGGCGCTGCGACGTTCGAGGCGGCTTGGGTTATTACCGTAACCGATCCCGACAAATGTCATATATGCAGTCCGTCGCTGTCATGGTGCCACGCGGTTTCCTTCCTTCTTTCTACTATCAAGTTGACAGTAGTCACCCTCCCATGCCGAATCCGTTTCAGAGCTTTGGTTACTTGCCTTTCTCGATGTATTCCCTTAGGTGCTTTGCACAAGCCTCTGCGAGGGACTGCTGGCCACGCGTGGCATGAGTCCCAAGAAGCAGGGCACCATGACTATTCTTGTGAACTTCGTAAGCCCAGACGACGTCTTTGGTTTTGGCATCAATAAGCATAATGCTGGCTTCGAGTCCACGTGTAGAACTAGCTGATGAGCCGTACCCAGCGCTTCCGCCGGCCCTGGTCCAGTTTGCGCCTCCGCCCGAACCGTAGACGAACCCTTGCCATTCTGTTTGAGTCGAAACGACGAAGTACTGCGCCGAAGCTTTGTCAAGGGTGAGCGTGATGGGCACCTTCTTTTCGCGGACAGCCGCCGCGAAATAAGTCTCAAATCCACCCATAGGAGCAATCACAACACGAGCCCCTGCCGGAATACGGCCTGTGCCTGTGGCTCTTCCTTGCTCTGGCTCTTCCGTTGCACTCGAAGAGGCCGGTTCCGGGGCTGCTGCAGCCTTAGGAGTGTCGTTGTTGCTCGATGTGACTGGTGCTGGCGCAGTCCCGGACGAGCCTGCGTCCAGCATCGCAGCGATTACTTTGGGGGATACTCCAGCCTTTTTAAGCTCGACAAGGTCCGAATCCCCCAACTGGAACTGGCACTTGCCATTTCGGATCTTCGCCAGCACGATGTCATCGTCTAAACCAAGCCTCGATAACTCAATTACGCGGGCGTTCGTTATTACCGCACTCGGTTCAGCTGAGTTGTCTTTCAGGCTACTGGGGGACGGCGGTACAGGTCGGTTTGCAGCCATCTGCTGCTGGGCAGGTGGAGCGCTGACCACTTTACAAACCATTCCATTAACGATGGTCTCGTCTGAAGCCACGAAATTCCCAGCCGATTCAGGGGTATGACAATTCGCGTACTTTTGGCCTTGCGAGAGGATCAGTGACGGCATCAATGCTGCAACAAGGACTCCCAAGATCAAACGGCGAATTTGCATTATTGCATTCTCCTGCGCGCTAACGAGTCGCTAGCACGGCTGTATTTACGAGCAGATTGAATTTGACGTTCCCCATCATGCTCCGTTGACGAAGGCGGTGCGGGCGATAGTACTTTCGATTTTCGGTTAACAAGTCACCACTAGGCCTTTGTGTGACGAAGGTCACACACACATCCAGTGTGTGAAGGTGTAGCAGTCCCTATTCTGAGTGCCCCTGTTAGGTGACTTGCCCGGCTGCGGACAGGGTTCGCTCAACAACAAATCTGGCTGGTGCTATACTCCGCGCATGTCGCCAAGCTCGAGATTGTCGCGCGGGATGGTTGCCGTACTGTTCGTGGCGATTTGCCTTCCCGTTGTACTTCTTGTCGCGACGCCCCCGCAGACGGCGCCCAATCACGTATTTGACCTGCAAGGGCACGCCGTGGACCCATTTCACACTGCTCCTGGAAAAATTGTCGTATTCCTATTTATTCGAACCGATTGCCCGATCTCAAATCGCTACGCACCAACCATACAGGAATTGAGCGCCCACTACTCCAGACATGCCGCATTTTTTCTGGTTTATCCCATCGCGTCCGAAACGCCCGAACAAATTCGCAAACATTTGGAAGAGTACAGATACCGTCTCCCCGTCCTCAGAGATCCTGAGTTGAAGCTCGCGCGCGAGAGTCAGGTGCGAGTCACTCCTGAGGCGGCCGTGTTCTCTCCCGATAGGAAGTTGCTTTATCACGGACGAGTTGATGACTGGTACGTCGAGTTTGCCCGCGCGCGCCGCGCTCCCACGACGCACGACCTCGCGTCCGCGATCGACTCTGCCTTGTCCGAGAAATCTTCCTCCCCCACGTCTGCTCCCGCAATCGGGTGCTTCATTCCCGGACTGACATGAGAGTTGTTGCGCTCGTTCTGCCGATCTCCGCTCTGGCAGTCACGCTCGCGATTGCGTCTGCGCCGCGAACCGTGAACGGGCGCTACCAGCGGGGAGAACCGACAGGGACCGACGCAGTCACATTTAATAGAGACATCGCGCCCATCGTTTTCCGGTATTGTGCCCCGTGTCATCGGCCTGGCGAGGCTGCTCCGTTTTCCCTACTTACTTACGCAGACACGGCAAAATTTGCGGATCAGATCGCTTACATCACCGAGAAACGGATCATGCCGCCCTGGCTTCCCGCTCCGGACGAGCAGAAATTCAGCGGTGAGCTGCACCTGACAGATGCACAGATCCACCTCTTCAGACAATGGGCGAAGCAGGGGGCTCCCGAAGGAGATCGCGGCGATCTCCCGCCGACACCGGAGTTCACTCCTGGCTGGCAGTTGGGCAAACCAGACGCGATTCTGCACGCACAAAAGCCTTATTCGTTGCCGCCCCAGGGAACTGACAACTATTGGAACTTCATTTTCCGCACGAACTTCCCGGCGACGCGCTGGGTGCGCGCGATCGAGATTCGACCCGGCGAAAAACGCGTCGTGCACCACGCGAACCTCCTGGTGGATCGTCTCCATTCTTCCCGCAGCCAGGAAAAGCATTCAGGCGAAGGTTTCGCAGGCATGGAATTGCGCATCGAATCCGACACATTCGATCCCGACAGTCATTTTTTCTTCTGGAAGCCCGGCTCCGTGCCGCACATGGAGCCAGCCGACATGGCGCTTCGTCTCGATCCGGGGGACGATCTGGTTCTGAACGTGCACCTGCAGCCAAGCGGGAAACCGGAGTCCATCGAGCCGACCATTGGCCTCTACTTCACGGGTCAGTCTGCTTCAAAATTCCCGTTTCTCCTGGAGTTGCAGAATGACAAGGTTCTGAACATTCCGCCGGATGCCACCAATTTCGAAGTGAACGACGATTTCACCCTTCCCACCGAGGTTCAACTCCTCGCCATTTATCCTCACGCCCACTATTTAGGCCGAGACCTCCTCGCCTCGGCGACTTATCCTGATGGGACAACGAAGAATTTGATTCACATTCCGCGGTGGGACCTGAACTGGCAGGCCGTCTTTTACTACGAAGATGAAGTAATTCTTCCTGCAGGCACACACATTTCGATGCACTACATCTACGACAACAGTGCCGCCAACATTGCCAATCCCTTCCATCCGCCTCAGCGTGTCAAGGGAGGCAACCGCACGACAGATGAGATGGCGCACCTCTGGCTACAGGTGCTTCCTCACGGCACGACAACTGCGCCGGAACAGGCGCGTTTGCTGCTGCAGGAGTCGATTGCGCGCCACGACGTCACGCGTGATCCCGAAGACTTTGCCGCTCAGTACAATCTCGGCGCGATGCTTCAATCCAAGGGAGATTCCACAGAGGCCTTGCGGCATTTTCAAGCCGCGGTCCGGCTGCGTCCCACCGAGCCGGTCGCCAACAATGCCCTCGGTGCCGTTTTGATCGCCGTCGGGAATCCGCAGGAAGCTGTTGCACCACTCCTTCGCGCAATCCGCACGAGGCCCGGCTATCCTCCCGCGCATTACAACTTGGGGAACGCCTACGCCTCCATGAGAAAGTTCGATGAAGCCATCAGACATTTCTCGGAAGTTACGCGGCTCAGCCCGACCGACTCGATGGCCGAAGCGAATCTTGGAGCCGCACTCGCCGAAACGGGCAATCTCACCGAAGCGAGGCGGCACCTGGAACGAGCGTTGAGACTGGACCCGCAAAATACGCTTGCTGCTGAGAACCTTGTAGAAGTAAAAAGGCGGCTTGCAAGCTCACAATCGCGTTGAATTCTGGAAGCCGTTACCATCCTTGACGCAAAGATTGCTCATTGCTCTGGAGGCAGTCCATCGGCTGAGGACTAAGTAGCAAATTGCCCTTGGTTGCTGCGGCATCTGAGCTCGGCCCGAGCTCAAGCACTCTGCACGGGGCGAGCAGCCTCGGACTCTACCGCCGGGCGCCACTTTCTCCAGATCCAGCGTCCCGGGAAGAGCAACAACAGCGTCCAAACGAGGATTATCGGTCCGTAGCTAATGACAAAAAGCACGATGGCCGAAAGGCTATTGAGCGCGTCGGAGAGGCCGGCGAACGCCGCTCTGCGGAACTGCGCTCCAAATGTCTCGACAGGCTGCGTGATTTCTTCTCGCAGGGAGAACAAGACATTTGCAAAAATCGTGCGGTTCTGCCAAGCCGTACGCTGTGCTTCAAGCCGGGAAATCTCCGCACTTATGGCCACGATTTGCCGCTGAAGGTCCCCGGCGGTCCCGTATTTCGGCAACCGCTCCTGCAGCCGCTGCAAATTGTTCCGGGCATTGGTGAGCCGTGCTTCCAAATCTGCCTGCTGCTGAGTGATTTCGTCGGCAGTCTGCTCTTCGCGTTCCACCTTCCCCAATGTTTTCAAATCTGTCACGGCGGAGTTGAACTCTGAGGAGGGGACTCGCAAAGTCGCCGTCAGCGTGTTGCCGCTGGGTTCGCCGACCATGCGGAGCTTTGAAGCGTAGCCGTGATGGCGTTCCAGAATATCCTCCAGGCTGGAGCGCGAATGCGAGAAATCCTTGGTTGTCACCGCCAGTTCGGCGGCATGCGAAATGAGAGGCGTTGCATACCCCAATCCATCTACGGCTCCACCCGCGCCCGGACTCGGCATCGGGATTGCTCCTGGCGAAATCATCCTGGACGACTCTTTCATGTGTTGCCACTCGGCCTTCAGATCCGTGTCCGGAGTGGTCGGCGAATTCACTGCGTAATTCTTTTGGATTCCGGGGGACGGATGCTCGGATTGAGTCACTTGCCGGCCCATCCACGCGAAAAGAAATAACACTACGATCAGGACCAAGAGAATGGAGAGTCCCTGACGTGCCGGCGACAGTCTACGGAAGCTTGCAAGCAGGGAATGCTTGTTCGTGCTCATGGAATGGCCTCCTAAGCCTTCTTGCTTAGAACGAGGGCCAAGAGCTTTCTTGCAAGCGATATTGGGACTGAGGGAGTGGTGGCCTGGCGAGTCAGAGCGGCCTTGGGCAGGCGCAGGATCGGCGGGTACTCAGTCCTTCTGGGTTGGATAGCCGGCGTCCAGCCAGCCCTTCCAGCCGCCGTCCATGGACTCCACATTGGTATAGCCCATTTTCTGGAGGTTGTCCGCACTGAGGGCGGAACGAAATCCGCCGCCGCAGTAGAGAACCAGTTTCGTCGCCGTATCGGGAACGCGTTGCTCGATGTCCCGCTCGATGATCCCCTTCGCGAGATGAATTGCGCCCGGAAGATGGCCGCGCGCCCATTCACTTTCTTCGCGCACGTCCACCAGGACGAATTTTTCGCCCGCGTCCATGCGGCGTTTGACGTCCGGGACGTTAGTTTCCTTCACGCGCTTCTTCGCGTCATTGACGATTGCCAGAAACTTCGGGGCATGTGCCATCGCGTCCTCCACTAGTTCCTTGATAATCGAGGAAGGCTAGCACATCGCAAGCCTGAAAAAAAAGGCGCCCCGAAGGATACGAGGCGCCCACACCACAGCAAGGCGGTTGGCTAGGCTCGAGTGCTACGGTTTTGCGGGCTCCTCGGCCTTTTTGGCGAACGAGCGGACCAGGTGGACGAGGTTCCAGCGAATTTCTTCTTTCGTTCGATCGCCTTCGCCGCCGACCATTTTGCCGCGGCCATTGGTGATGATGTAGAACAAGGCGCCGTCGGTATACTTGGCGAGGGCATTGGGATCACGCCAGTCGGACAGGTTCAACTTCATATCTCCCGCCAAGTCGCCCTTGCCGTCGCCGTCTTTGCCGTGGCACATCGCACAATGAAACCCGTACAACTTACGGGCTTCCGCCAACCCCTCCGACGTTGGTTTCACGGGATTTCTCTTCGACGCGTCATCCGACGAAATCGGAGTAGCGGGTTCGGCCGCCTGGGCGTCCTTGGGCTTGTCTTTTGGTTCTTGCTGCTGCGCGAGTGCCGCGCCAAGACCGCCCAGCAGGACTGCGCTGAGGAACAACACAATACGTCGCATATACACCCCCTGGTGGATTGAGACAATCCGAGGAGCGAACTAAACTCTTTCTAAGGGGATTCTACGCCCGCGGGAGACGCAAGGAAAGCCTCGAGACACCTATGTGTCTGTTTCCGTGTCACATACCCGATTTGAGCGCAGGGGATCGCTCCGGGTTACTGGGCTGGAGCGGTCGTTCTAACGGCTTCGGCAGGGGGCACCTTACAGCCGCTAATGGTCTCCTTGCCCCGCTGGCCCGCGGTGAAACGGCTGGACTCGCGAATGCGCGTGCGCAGGCCGTCGATGGTCACAGGGATGGCATTCCGCGGAACGCCGCGCACGACGAAAATCATGAGCGCCGCTTCTCCCGGCGCATCGGCACTGGAGGTGATGCCCACGCCCTGGATGCCGGACTGGCTCATTAGCTCATCTACATGTGCGGTGTGAACCGTTTTCGCACGCAGCAATTCCTCTTGGGAAACGGAACCCACTGCAAAGAAATCGTTCACCGGAGCGATACGAGCGGCCGTGTCCATGTCGAAGATGCCGTGCGGACCGGTCGCGCCGCTCTGGACGATGCGAGTGGCGATGCCTTCAAGTTCAGAGGGAAGAGGAGCAGGAATCTGCCCTGAATTGACAACCAGCACCACCGCGGGTTCGCCCGGGTGATCAATGCTGGCGCCTACGCCGATGGCTTGAATGTAGGGGTTGGCAAGCAGTTCAGGCGCGTGGATATCGCGGGCGCGCTGGGCCTGGGCGATCTGGTTCGCGCTAAATGCAGTGGTCACCTGCGCTCTGGCCTGCGCTGTGGCGACCCCGTTGGCAAGGAGCGTGCAGCCAATGACTTTGTGCGTCGATGAGGTGCCCACAAACGAGGGGCGGTTGCCCTGCGCATCCTGCAAGGCGCTTAATACGTCTGCGACGGGATTGCCCACCGTGTCCGTGTCAGAGCCGCCGTACAAAAGCGCGACGGGATCGGCGGTGTTCTGGTCCACGATGAGCGACCCGGAATCTCCGGCGGCGCTGAAGGCGCCTCCTGTGACGGAAACTTGGCCTGTGTAGGTGACGGTGAAGGTCGAGCCGGTGCTGCAGCCTTTCTGGTAACTGACGGAGGTGCTGACCTGGATGGCGCCGACCGTCGAACATGTCAATGCGCTACTACGCCCGCTTTTCGCAACGCCTTCGCCAATGGTCGCGACGATGCCATTTCCAGCGTGCGGAGGACCTGGATCAGGACTGTTGCCCGTGGCAGTTGCGCCCAGCTCCAGAATGCTGCCCGTGGTGTCCACGGTTCCCGTCACGATTTGTGCGATCGCGGCATCCACGTTGGTCCCGGCAGTTTCCAAATTGACGAATTGGCTCAGATTGCCGACCGTGGTGGTGCCCGCAGTGGAGCAGTTTGCATCAATCAATCCCGGCTGCGTGATGGCGTCACCGATGCTTGCGGAATCGCTCCGGGCAAGAACGTGATTGTTGCTCAAAATGTAGAAGCTTCCATTGCGCTGCAACAGCGAGCCAAGCGTTCCTGCACAGCAGTAAATCAAATTCCCCTGCACGCTGGTGTCTTTGGCGTTGCCGCCCGAAGTGCCGAGCTTGATGGGGATGCTTTGGGCCTGCTGGTTGCCGTTTGAAGCGACGATCAGAACAACGGCCGAGGCGGATTGTGTCGTATCCGCTTGGGAAACGGCCGAGACGGAAACTTGGGCGGGGTTCGGCACATTCGCAGGGGCAGTATACAAGCCGCTGGCCGAAACCGTTCCGGCGGTGGAGTTGCCCCCAACAGTCCCATTCACTTCCCAGGTAACGGCAGTGTTGGACGAGCCAGTCACGGTGGCCTGAAAGGCTGTGTTCTGTCCCACGACGACGGTGGCCGTGGTGGGTGTCAAGGACACCTTGATGCCGCTGGAGTTTCCCCCACCGGACGTCGCACTATTGAAGCCGCTGCAGCCACCAATCAATCCCGTGGCACAGAGGACGAGAACAGCGTTTACTCGGCGCATTCCACACCTACCCCTTCCAATCCGCTTTCAGGCTAGCATGCAGCTTCGTGTGGGCTGGGTATAGGCCTTACGCTCGTGACCTAAGCATTTCCTGTCCCCCGGGACAGGCGTCCGAGGGCCGCTTGCATAGATGGCGCCGCGTCCGGAGAAGATGCCTCAACTTTGGCATTAGTCCAAGTCGCGCCAGTTGGGGCCGACACCGATTTCCACGACAAGAGGAACATCCAGTTTGTGCACGCCTTCCATCTCCTGCTTCACCAACTTCTCCAGGGCTTCCCGCTCTTTGGCGGGGGCTTCGAACAGCAATTCGTCATGCACTTGCAGGATCATCCGCGCGGCGAGTTTCTGCTCCTTGAGGCGCTCATCGATGGCGATCATGGCCAGTTTGATAAGATCGGCGGCGGTGCCCTGCAGGGGAGAATTCAGCGCCGTGCGCTCGGCGAAATTCCGTAGTTGCACCTGGGGCGCATTGATTTCCGGAATCGGACGGATTCTGCCAAACAGTGTTCTGGCCACTCCCGTCTTGCGCGTTTCTACAAGGACGCTGTCGAGATATGCCTTTACGCCGCGATAGCGCGCAAAGTAGGCGCTGATGAATTGCGCGGCTTCTTTTTGCTCGATGCCCAACTGTTGCGCCAGACCGAAGGCAGACAGGCCGTAGATAATGCCGAAATTGATGGCCTTCGCCGCACGGCGATGCTCGGCCGTCTGAGCGAGAGGGCCGACGCCAAAAACTTCCTGCGCGGTGCGCGCGTGGATGTCCTCGCCATCGCGGAAGGCCTCGACAAGCACGGGGTCTTTTGAAAAGTGCGCCATGATGCGCAGCTCAATCTGCGAATAGTCGGCCGAAAGCAGAATCTTCCCCTTGTCAGCGACGAAGGCGGCGCGAATCTTACGGCCCAGCTCGCTGCGCACAGGAATGTTCTGCAAGTTCGGATCGCTCGAGCTGAGCCTGCCAGTGGCGGTTCCGGTTTGAGAAAAACTGGTATGCAGCCTCCCGGTTTCGGGATGAATCAGTTTCGGCAGCGCATCCACGTACGTGGACTTCAACTTGGCGATTTCGCGATATTCGATAACCTTTGCAGGGAGAGGGTGCTGGTCGGCCATTTCTTCCAAAATATCCGCCGCAGTCGAGCGCACCTTTCCTTTGCCCCGCCGCGCAGGCGGCTGAAGATTGAGCTTGTCGAACAGAATTTCCGCAAGCTGCACCGGCGAATTGACGTTAAATTCCATGTTGGCAAGCTTCCAGATGTCTTTTTCCAGACGTCGGACTTCCTTATCCATGGAATCGGACATCTTTTCGAGCGCCTTGGGATCGAGGCGAATGCCGGTGCGCTCCATTTCCGCAAGCACGGCAGCGAGGGGCAGATCAATTTTTTCGTAGACGGCGCCCAGGCCCTGTTCATCCACCTGTTTTCGCAAAACGGGTGCAAGCCGCTGCAAGTAATCCGCGCGTTCACCGGCTCCGCCGCCGATGGGAACGTTGAAATTGCGGAAAACCACGTCCGTGAAATCGTGCTTTGCCGTTGTTGGGCGCAAGAGGTAGTCATAGATCTGCGTGGCGTGCTCGATGTTCTCTGCGCTCCCAGCCAGCAGTTGGAAGAGCTTCGGATCGTGCACGATTTTGCGCCGCTTCTGATCCCGAAGCACAGGCAGCAAGACGTCCAGTGCCTCGCCCTTTTCATCTGCCCAGACGGCGCGCCCTTCTCCGAGCTTGGAGGAGAGCTCAATGCCTACAAGGCGAGTGCCGAATCCCTCGGATTCCCGTTCGCCTAATTCAAGGTTCAACCACACGGAAAGAGGAGCTTCGGCCGGCAGCTTTTTCAGGTAACTGCGCAGTTCCTCCGCGTTCGCAAGCTGCGCGTAATCTCTCTTCTCGCCGCCACTCTCTGCCGAGGCGGTGCTCTCTCCAGTCGTGGCGACACTCTCGTTTATTTCCAGCGCACCACTTGCAAGCAGCTCCTTGAGCAGCGTATTAAAGCCCAGCTCGCGGTAAAGTTCGGCGAGAGCGCGCGGGTCAGGGTCGCGGAGTTTCAATTTCTCGAGATCCAGATCTAGCGGCGCTTCCGTCTCGATGGCGGCGAGTTGCTTGCTCATCATCACCTGTTCTTTTTGCTGCTGGAGCGCTTCGCGATAGCGCTTGTTGGCCACTTCTTCGGCGTGACCGAGCGCACTTTCCACGCTGCCGTACTTCTGAATCAGTTCCGCCGCGCCTTTCTCTCCGATACCTTTTGCGCCGGGAATGTTATCTACCGTGTCGCCCAAAAGCGCCATCAGGTCGATGACTTTTTCGGGCGGCACGCCCAGAATCTCTTCCACTTTTTTGGCGTCAACAATCGTGTCGGCCTTCGCGCCGCCGGAGCCGGTGCGGAGAATGCGCACCCCGGGGTTTACAAGCTGCATCATGTCCTTGTCGTTGGAAACAACCAGCACCTCGAGCTTCTTCTTGTGGCCGAGTCTGGCCAGCGTCCCGATGACGTCATCGGCTTCATAACCGTCTAGTTCCACGATGGGAAGGCGCATCGCTTCGCAGAGACGGCGCACGTAAGGCAACTGGACGCGCATTTCGTCGGGCATCGGCGGGCGCTGCGCCTTGTAGGATTCAAAGAGCTTGTCGCGGAAAGTCGGCTTGCTAGTATCGAAGACAATGCTGATGTATTCCGGTTCGTAGTCCTTGATCAGACGCCGGACAATATTTGCGAAGAGGAAGGGGACCTTGGTGGGAATGCCGCTGGGCGCATTCATGCGCACCATGGGCGCGTAAAATGCACGGTAGATGTGCGCCATGGCATCTACCAGAAACAACTTCTTCGGCGATTCTTCCTTTGCAGTCACGGCGCGAGTATAGCAGGCTTAGCAGCCCGGCTGGAAAATGCTGACGCGTCAACTGACGATGCCGAGCGGCTTGGCGACTTGCGCAAGAATATCGGCGGCGTTGAGGAGATGTTCGCGCTTGTGCGCGGCGCTCACAATGGCGCGCAAACGGGCTTTGCCTTCCGCCACAGTCGGGTAGCCCACAGCCGGCGCGAAAACGCCCGCGTCGAATAGCTTGCGGGAAAATTCAAATGCCTTCGCAGCATCTCCGACGTGGATCGGGATGATGGGCGTTTCGCTGGCTTTGAACTCAAAACCGCGCTTTTTCAGTTCGCGCTTGAAGAATTTTGTGTTGGCCCAGAGTTTCTTGACCAGCTTCTCTCCTTCCGGAGAATCCAGCAGCGTGAATGCGGCCTGGCACGCAGCGGCCGTTGCCGGTGGGTGGGAAGTGGAGAAAAGGAAGGGCCTGGCGCGCAGATACAGGTAATCGATCAGGTCGCGCGAGCCGCAGACGTAGCCGCCCATGGCGCCAATGGCCTTGCTCAATGTGCCGACCTGGATGTGCACGCGCCCGTGGCAGTTGAAATGGTCGACCGTGCCGCGGCCGCCACGACCGAGAACCCCACTGGCGTGAGCGTCATCCACCATCATGATGCAGCCGTATTTTTGGGCCAGGTCGCACAGCGCGGGTAGCGGGGCTATGTCGCCGTCCATCGAAAACACGCCATCGCTGATGATCAGTTTCTTTCCCGGAAAGGAGGCGTGCTCCTGCAGGATGCGCTCGCAATCCTGTACGTCTTTGTGCTTGAAAACCTTGATGGTGGCCTTGGAAAGCCGCGCGCCATCAATGATGGAAGCGTGATTGAGTTCATCGGAAATTATCAGGTCGTCTTTTCCGAGGACGGCGGAGACGGTGCCCGCGTTAGCAGTAAAGCCAGATTGAAAGACCACACACGCTTCCACGTGCTTGAACTTGGCGATTTGCTCTTCCAGGTCCATGTGCAGCTTCATCGTCCCGGCGATAGTGCGGACGGCGCCAGCGCCCACGCCGAGCTTGCGTACGGCTTCAAGAGAAGCTCTTCGAAGCGCCTTGTGCGATGTCAGGCCAAGATAATTGTTGGAAGCGAGATTGATGACTTCGCGTCCATCAAATGTGCAAACGGTTTTCTGCTCGCCTTCGAGCACGCGCAACTTGGGCGCAACGCCCTTGGTGCGCAATTCTTGCAGCGTGTCGCTGACATATTGCAGAGGATTTTGCTTTGTCGTTTGCGCTCCGGATTCGCCCATGGATAGTTCTCCCGCTATTCGGTAAGACCGCCAGTTTTACTTCCGTAAGCCGTTTGGGTACATCAAGATTTTTCCCGCGAGCCCGCTATTCAGCTTCGCGAAGGCGGCTTCGAAGTTTTCCAATTCCATGCGCTCGCCGAAAAGCGGCTGCAGATTCACGCGGCCCGCTTTCAGCAAGGCGGTCATCTGCACCCATGTGTTGTACATCCGGCGGCCGTAGATGCCTTGCACGGTTGCGCCTTTGAAGATGACGTCCTGCACAAGGTCCAGAGGCACATTCTCGGTGGGAATGCCGAGCAACGAAGCTCTTCCACCAGCGCGTAACGCTTTGAAGCCCTGCTGAATCGCTGCTGGATTGCCGCTCATTTCGAGCAGGGCATCCACGCCAGTGCCGCCCGTGGCTTCAAGGATCTTTTTTGTCGCATCTTCGGCCATTGGGTTAAGCACAAAATCCGCGCCCATTTCTTTCGCCATTTTCCGCCTGTGCTCATTGGTTTCCGTAGCGAAAACCGTGGAACTCCCACAAGCCTTGGCGATGGCAATGGACATCAGCCCGATTGGTCCGCAGCCCGTGACCAACACAGTCTGACCGGCAATCGGACCAGCGAGCACTGTGTGCACAGCATTTCCCAGAGGATCCAAGATCGCGCCATAGTGTTCAGGAATGGCAGGATCGAGTTTCCAGATGTTCGTCGCGGGAATTTTCACGAATTCTGCGAACGCGCCGTCAATGTCGATTCCGATGATTCTAAGGTTTTGGCAAATGTGCGCTTCGCCAAGGCGACATTGGTGGCAATGCCCGCAATTCAGATGCATCTCCGCGCTGACGAAGTCTCCCGGTTTAACTGCGGTGACTTCTTCGCCCATGCGCTCAACGGCGCCACAAAATTCATGGCCGAGAGTCACCGGCGGCTTAATCCGCCCCTGGGACCACCGATCCCATCCGTAGATGTGCAGATCAGTGCCGCAAATGGAAGTGGCTTTCACCCGCACCAGGACATCGGTTGGGCCGATGGACGGCACGGGTACGGCTTCAATCTGCAATCCTTTTCCCGCTTGCGTTTTCCGCAAGGCCTTCATGGTCGCAGGCATTCAGGCAGGCTCCTCGTTCAGGCAGGTACTTATTGCGCAGATATCCATGCTAGCACAATCGTAAGACCACTTCAGTTTGTGCCGTCACTTGCAGCCTGGTTGTGACAGAACAACTTTTCTGAGGCCGTATTCGCTGGGACTTGACGTTGTCCATCCAAAGGAAACGAAATGTATAGGCAGCTTCCGACGTATCATGGAATGAGCTTATGCCTGATACGCAAACCGCCGTCCAGTTGGAACATGTTTCCCGGTACTATACCTTGGGCGAGAGCAGCGTTCGCGCCGTGGACGACGTGTCGCTCATGATTCCTCGAGGGGAGTTTCTCGCTTTGCTTGGATCGTCCGGATCAGGCAAATCCACGCTGCTAAATTTGATTGCGGGGTTGGACAGGCCGACCTCCGGCGCGATCCTTGCCGATGGGCAAAGCCTCGCTGCGCTTTCTCCCTTGAATCTCGCACGCTACCGCCGCAATACCGTCGGCATGATTTTTCAGTCGTTCAATCTGCTGCCACGCATGACGCTGGAAGAAAACGTGGAGCTCCCGCTACGACTCGCCGAAGTGGACCACTCGGAGCGCGCGGATCGTGTCCGGGAGGCGCTCGAGCGTGTCCGGCTGACGCATCGCGTCGGCCACCGTCCCACGGAACTCTCCGGAGGTGAGCAACAACGCGTGGCGATTGCGCGCGCGCTCGTGAACCGGCCCAAGATTCTTCTTGCGGACGAGCCGACGGGCAACCTCGATTCCACGACGGGCGAAGCGATTCTCACGCTTCTGCGCGAACTCCAAACTCACCTAGAAATGACGATCGTCATGGTGACGCACGAGCGGCCTCTCGCGGAACGCTTTGCGGATCGCCTGGCGACTATGGGCGACGGTAAGCTCCTCGGGATTGCTCCGATAGGCGAAGGAAGAGCCCAATGAAGCCGCGCGACCTGACCGATCTAGCGGTGCGAAACCTTCGCGAAGCGATTTTGCGCAACGCGCTGACGACGCTGGGTGTGGCAGTCGGTGTCGCATCACTTGTGGCCATGCTTTCGTTAGGAGTGGGCCTGCAACAACTGGCTTCCAAACGGCTGTCGCAGAGCGGACTATTCGACACGATTTTCGTCACACCAAAAAACAGTTTTCGCGGAATGGGGCGGCCGCAACGGGAAGTGGAGTCCGACAAGCCGCCGCGCCCCCTGGATGATGATGCACGCGTTGAACTAGAAAAGCTGCCCAACGTGATCGAAGTCTACCCGCAAGTCCGCTTTTTCACGGAAGTGCGTTTCAACAACAAGCCGTACGCCACGATGGTCGCTGGAATGCCCGATTCCTCCCGCAATACCGGGGCGTTCGACGGCATGCAGGGGAGTTTTTTCTCATCATCCGCCGCAAATGAAGCGATTCTGCAAATCGAATTTGCCAAAGACCTTTCGGACAAGCCTGCCTCTCTGGTAGGCCAAGAATTGACGTTGCGTTATGCCGAGCGACAAGCAATTCCTCCGGCGGCCGGCGATGCGCCCCCCGGCGCCGCGGAAACTTCGGGCGGCTTTTCCGTTGTACCCAAGGAGTTGCGCCTGAAAATCGTTGGCATTGTCGAGACGGAGCCTGCTGCGGGCTACGGCGGCTATGGCAGCGCGCGGCTGCTTATGCCGCTTCAGACTGCCTCAACGCTGCGAGCGGCGCAGGTGAACGATTTGAGGGACATCGTCCGAGGCAACACGTCGAATAGGATTACCTATCCAGCGCTCTCCGTGCGCGCGAAGTCGCCTTCGCAAGTGGAAACGCTGGAAGCTTCCATCAAGGACCTGGGATTTAACGCATTCTCGCTTCTCGATGCCTCAAAATCCTTGCGCACTTTCTTCTCCGTGTTTGATCTACTGCTTGGCATTTTCGGGAGTCTCGCCCTGGCCGTGGCCACTCTCGGGATTGTCAATACGCTGGTGATGGCTATTCTCGAGCGGCGGCGCGAAATCGGAGTCCTGAAAGCTCTGGGGGCAGCGGATTCCGACGTGCAGCAGCTTTTCTTTGTCGAGGCCGGGGTGATGGGTTTCCTCGGCGGAATTTTCGGGGTCGTTTTCGGCTGGCTGCTGGGCCGCGCGATTACTTTCGGAACCAACGTCTATTTGAAGCGGCAGAGTCTGAATCCAATCGATCTTTCCTCCGTGCCGTGGTGGCTAGTAATTCTGGCGCTGCTCTTCGCGGTGCTTGTCAGCCTTGGGGCGGGACTTTATCCTGCTTCTCGTGCGGCCAAGCTCAATCCCGTTGACGCGCTACGCTATGAATAATCTAGCGGCGCTGCGAACCCTGAGCGCTGCAGTTCTTTTCCTTTCTCTGTCTTCACTTGGCGCCGTCTCTTCGTCTCTCGCCGTCACGGGGCGTGTGGAGTGCAATTCGATTCGGAGCAAAATTCTCAGCCGGCCGGTTTCCTATTGCGTCGTTCTCCCCCCATCCTTTGACGCTGATAAAACGCGGCGATTTTCGATCCTATATTTCCTCCACGGTCTCGGCGACAACGAGCAGTTTTTCGTTCACTCCGGCGCGTGGAATCTGACTGAGGACATGCGCGAGAAAGGCGAACTTAAGGATTTCCTGATCGCGACGCCTGACGGCGGGGCCAGCTTTTACATAAATTCAAAAGACGGGAAGGATCGCTACGAGGATTTTCTGTTGCGAGAGTTTTTCCCTTTTATCGAAAAACGTTACCGTGTGAGCCCGGGGCGGGGGCATCGCGCTATTGCAGGGGTCTCCATGGGTGGATACGGCGCGCTCCATCTGGCCTTGCGCCATCCCCAGGTATTTATTTCCGTGAGCGCCCACAGCGCCGCGCTGATTGAAAAACTCCCCGTGTTCCTCGGCCCAACGCCCAATTCACCTCGGGTTCGCATTTTGGGCGGAGTGTTCGGTAGTCCCCCGGATTTTGCCTTCTGGGACAGCAACAGCCCAATCGTACTGGCGCGGATAGCCGCTCTATCGGGGCTGAAGATTTACCTCGATTGCGGAGAGCAGGACGATTACGGTTTCGATTCCGGCGCCGCTGCATTGGACAAGATTCTCGCCGGGCGACGCATCCCGCACGAGTATCACCTTTATCCCGGGCGGCACGATCCCGCCTACTTTGGCGAGCATTTACCCGCTTCGCTGCTCTTTGCCTCGCGCGCGTTTTTGAAATAGCCTTGCCCACCGGCTTCCGGTGTAGAATGCAATATATCCAAAAGCACGACTGTGGAGGTTTCTGATGCGCCGATTGGCTTGCCTGATCCTTTGCCTGTTCTTCTGTTCGCTCATGGCCGCCGGATCACAGGAGAAGCCCGCCGAGAAACCCGCGACCACACCGACGACCCCGACGGCCGGCGCCCGACTCGAATTCCTCGATGAAGTCTCTTTTTACGAGCAGCGCTTCCTGCGCCTGGCGGATGCCATTCCCGCGGAAAAGTACGCCTGGCGCCCCAGCGAGGGCGTGCGCTCGATCGGCGAAGTCTACATGCACGTAGTTAACGCCAATTATGGATTCGCGAGGATGCTGGGGACCCCGCCTCCTGCAGGGTTTGATCCAAAGGCGATGATGGCTCTAGCTGGCGACAAGGCCAAGGCCACTCAAGCCCTCAAGGACTCCTTCGCGCATTTCCGAAATGCCATCCTCGGCATAAAGGATTCGGAGCTCGAAAGAGAGATCAAGACGCCGCGCGGCCAGACCACGATTCGCGGCGCGTTCTTTCTGATCTCCGGCCATTTCGGCGAGCACCTCGGACAGTCCATCGCGTATGCACGCCAAGTCGGCATCGTTCCTCCGTGGACCGAAGAGCGCCAGCGGCAGGAAGCGGAGAAACCCAAGCCGTAATTTCAGCGACAAGCGACAAGTTGCCAGTGGCCAGTAGGGGGGAGCAACCATGGAAAAAGTGACGGGAATTGGAGGGATCTTTTTTCGTGCGCGCGATCCGAAAGCCCTGGCGGAGTGGTATCGAAGGCACCTCGGGGTGGACGTCGTGCCCGACAACTACGAAGACCCGGGCTGGCATCAACAAGCCGGGCCGACCGGTTTTGCTCCATTCCCCGAAGACACGACCTATTTCGGTGATCCGAGCCACCAGTGGATGATCAATTTCCGCGTAGCGAATCTGAACGCCATGATTGCGCAATTGGAATCCTCAGGCATTTCTGTTGAACTGGATCCCGAGCCCTACCCCAACGGCCGCTTCGCACGCATTCACGATCCCGAGGGCAATCCCATCGAGCTGTGGCAACCGGCAGGACGCGACGCGATGCCCCACTCTTGAAGCATACCCGTTCGCGACAGTCTGCTATCATTCCACGCGTGCGGAGGGCGAATGGGTTTTGAGAAGCGCCTTGAAGAAGTGCGCGGCGGATTCGAGCGGTCTTTCTGGGTCGCCAACATCAGCGAGTTGTTTGAGCGGCTCTCCTATTACGCGGCGTTTGCGTCACTGGCCCGTTATCTGCACGAAGCACTTAGCTTTCCCACAGAACGCGCTGCGGATCTTTCAGGGCTCTTCGGTGGCCTTGTGTGGTTCATGGCGATCTTCGGCGGCGCGATCGCTGACCGTCTTGGCTTTCGCCGCGCTCTCTCGCTGGCTTATCTCATCCTTGCGGTTTCGTACTTCCTGCTTGGGTCCATCGGCGCGCCGTGGCTTGCGCCGGTGCGCAACGCTGTTCCGCTGGTGGCTCTGGTTACGTTTGTGCTGATGCTCCCCGCCCTGGGAGTCGCTCTGGTGAAACCCAGCGTGGTAGGCACGACCGCGCGTGCTTCCAATGAAAATGTGCGCTCCCTCGGTTATTCCATTTACTACACGTTGGTGAACATCGGTGGCGCGCTGGGGCCCTTCGTAGCGTCTTGGGTACACAAACACTTGAGCGTGGAAAACGTGTTCCGCTCCTCCGCGCTGAGCGTCTTCCTGATGTTCTTTGCAGTGCTCCTCTTTTTTCGTGAGCCGCAAAAATCCGGCGACACCAAAACTGCAAACCTTGCGGAGACCATGCGGAATTTTTGGAAGGTGGTGTGCAACCCGAAATTCATCATGTTCCTGCTGATTTTTTCGGGCTATTGGATCGTCTACTGGCAGGAGTTCATTACCTTGCCCATTTACGTACACGACTACGTCGATCCGAAGGCCGATACTGAGAGAATGCTTTCCACGGGGCCAATAGTGGTCATCGCGTTCACGGTCCTGTTCAGCCTTCTTTCACAGAAGTTGTCCGCGTTCCGCGCGGTATTGCTTGGGACTTTCATTGCCATGCTGGGCTTCGCCATTTTGGCACTGCATTCGGCCATGATCGCTGCTTATGCCACGCTGGTCGTCATCGCGCTCGGCGAGCTGATCCAGCAGCCGCGCTACTACGATTACATCTCCCGGCTCGCTCCGCCCGGGCAGCAGGGAACGTATATGGGTTTTGCCTTCCTGCCGCTTGGAATTGGCGCGTTCTTGGCGGGGCGCATTGGAGGTGCACTGTTGCATCGCTTCGGCGAGGTTCAGCATCGCCCCCAACTGTTCCTCTGGTCGTTGACGGCCATCGGGCTCGGAACGACAGCGCTGCTATGGGTGTACGACCGGATGGTGCAGCCATCGAAGGAATAGGCGGGGCTTCGTGAGCACCAGGAAGACGCGCGCGGTGCGCGCGAAAAAGCGCCGACCCTCTGGGAGGGCGGCCGCTGCAAGAGCAGGGCATACAACAAAAACTGGTTGTCTCTGGAACGCAGAAGTAACTACTGAAAACTGAGCGCTAGTTCACCATGCGGCGCAGGGATTCGAGGGCCTGGCGCGCCAGCGAATAGCGGGGTTCCACATTGAGCGCTTCTTGGAAGCACCGCATGGCCTGGCCGTACATTTCCTTGCCGAGATAGGCGCGGCCCAGGTTGTAGTGCGGGAAATGGCGCGGTTCGTAACGGCGCGCTTCGACGGCCTGCTGCAGCCAGGGAATGGCCTCATCGAAGTGGCCAAGTTCAATCATATACGCGCCAATGTCGTTGTAGGGATTGCCAAAATCCGGGTCGAGTTCGATGGCGCGCTTGCATTCGGTAATGGCATCGAGGAGCTTCCCCTGAAAGTGATAAGTCCAGCCCAGGAACGTGTGGGCCTCCGCCGTCGGATGAAGCTCGAGCGATTGCTGGTACAGTTCGACCGCGCGCTCGTAATCCCCTTCCATTTGCGCTTGATAGGCGTCTTGCAACACCTCCCAGGCGCGAGTCAGGGTCTCCTGATTCATGGAGCCATTGTGAGCGGAAAAAGTGACTAAGGTCAAAGGTACGAAGGTTCCATGGGCGCAAAAGCACTAACTGTCCTTTTTGACGGGGCCAGGTGGAAAATAGGCCACAAAATGGAGACAATAAATGGGTTAATTCCATGGCATCACTGAGAGAATGGGGGAATCGTGAATCGTTTACAGAGAATCATTGGTCTGACCTTCCTATGCGGGGCAATCGCGGGGACCGGCATTCTCCTAGCACAGGAATCCGGCAAGAAGCCAGCCACTGGCACAGCTGCAGCGGCGGGCCGTGGCAAGACGTTGTTCCAGCAGAAATGTGCGATTTGCCATTACGACAACAGCGAGCAGAAGAAGATCGGCCCTGGACTGAAGGGCATCTCCAAGCGCGGCACATTTAGCGTCAACGGAAGCAAGATCACGGACGAGAGCCTGAGAACGTGGATCGAGAACGGCGACCAGATGATGCAGGGATTCAAGGAGACGTTAGAGCCGGGACAGATTAAGGATGTAGTCGCGTACGTAAAGACGCTGTGAGCAACCGGCCTCACAGAACACTCGGCGCGCGTGTTTGCGCCGCCAACTAATGATTCAAAGAGAAACCCCCGGCGACCTGAACGAATCAGGCGGCCGGGGGTTCGAATTTTGCTTCCTCCCGGGCAGGAGAAAGTTCTACTTCAGAACGGCATCCTTCAGGACCTTGGCGGGACGCAGCCGGACAACCGTCTTCGCCTTGATCTTGATCTGTTCGCCGGTCTGAGGATTGCGCCCGATGCGCGCCTTGCGGTGAGCCTTCACGACGCGGCCGATGCCGGGAATCACGAATTTGCCGGCTCCGCCCTTGGCTTCCTTGACGGCGAGCTTGTGCAGCTCCTCGAAGAACTGAGCGACGGCCTTCTTCGACGTGCTGACCTTCTCGGCGATGTGCGCAACGATCTTGGTCTTGCTCATTGGCTTGGCTGCCATTTAGTCTGCTTATCCTCCTGAGATGTCTCTCCACCCCGAGTGATTCGAGGCCGGCACCGAGCGAAAAACCCCTATTTTTCTGGGAAAAAACTCGGGCCGCTCTGGACTATAGCGAACGCAGGAGGAGAACGCAAGTGCGAAACCGCAAAAATGAAGGGAAAAATGCGATTTTCTTGCGGGGATGTGCAAAACACCCAGGTTTTGTGCGGTTTGGCGTTGTTGAGGAATGGGTTGCCATGAGTGTACGGCGTGTTATCCTTCCAACTCTTTCATCGCTTGGGAGGAAAACGCGATGGCCACGACTTGGAATGGGCAAGATTATGAGCGGCAGATCTCCGCTGCAGTGAAACTTGGACGGAAGCCGGTCGCGGTTACCTTTCTGGAGGCTCCACCAGCCGGTGTGAGGAGATTCGAAGGGACCGAACCGTCCGGCTGCAGCTTCTGGCGGCTGGCCGCAGAGGGCCAGTCCTTTTACACAGTGCCGGGAAACCACTTTAATTGTGCGGTGGGAGCTTACACCCATAACATCCCGCTTTCCCCGGAGCGCCAAAAGGAAACAGAGCAGACCCTCAAGATGATGTTCAATTTGGGGTATGTGCAGCCTGAGGAAGTTCCGGAAATTCCGCGCTTGGCCAAGTCGCCTCAGGCCATCCGCTATAGCCCGTTGAGCGATGCGCGGACCGAGCCCGACTTAGTGCTTTTCGCCGCGAAGCCGGCTGCAGCAATGTTGCTCCAGGAGGCGGTCAATCGCGCCGGCGTGGCCAGCGGCGCACCTGTGCTCGGCAGGCCGACCTGTATGGCTTTGCCCGCCTCATTGCAACATGGGGCGATGATCAGCTTGGGATGTATCGGAAATCGTGTGTACACCGGCCTCAGCGATGATGAGCTGTACGTCGTGCTCCGCGGAAAGGACTTGCCGACCGTAGTGGAAGCCCTTAAAACGATTGGCATGGCAAACACGACACTGCGGGATTACGCGGAGAACCGCCGGCAGCAGCTTTCAACCCTTTAGAGACTCACAGATTTGAGACGCAATGGAATGGGGAAGCCGCATTCCCGGCTCCCTCAAAAGGCCAGTGCTTCAGAGGAAATGCTAGAGCGTTCCGAGGTCCTCGTAGAGGTGCGCAATGGCCTTGATGCCGCCGTAATAGTTCTCCAAGGCAAGGTGCTCATCGGGTGCGTGCGCGTTTTCGTCCGGCAGGCCAAATCCAATCAACACGCAGGGAACTTTGAACGTGTCGTGCATCTGCGTCACAAAAGGGATCGATCCTCCTTCGCGGATGAACACAGCCTTCCTCCCGAAGCCCTTCTGGAGCGCGGACTGGGCAACATGGAAGATCGGATCGTGATAGGCGGCCACCCAAGGCTTGCCCATGCTCAGAACATCAAATTTGCAGTGTGCTGTCTTCGGCAGAAGCTTGTGGACGTGCTGCTCGACCAGCTTGGCGATCTTCTTGGGGTCCTGGTCGGGAACCAAGCGTGTGGAGAATTTGGCATACGCCTTCGAAGGGATTACAGTCTTGGCGCCTTCGCCCTGATAGCCGCCCCAGATTCCGTTTACCTCAAGCGTGGGACGGATCCACAGGCGTTCCACTGTCGAAAATCCCTTTTCACCGTAATAGCCCGGAGCCCCGACGGCCTTTTCGAAATCCTTCTTCTTCCACGGCAGCGCATGGAGGGCCTTGCGCTCGTCGCTGCGCACCGTCGCCACATCCTTGTAGAAACCCGGAACAGTCACGCGGAAATCCTTGTCATGCAGTTTCGCAAAAAGCTCGGTGAGGATGGTGAGCGGGTTCGGAACAGCGCCACCGTATACCCCGGAGTGAAGGTCTCGCGCTGGGCCGGTCAGCTCAATCTGGTAGTAGTTGAGCCCGCGCAGGCCATAGGTAATGGAAGGCACTCCCTTGCTGAGCATGGAGGTGTCCGAAACGATGAGCGCGTCCGCCTTCAGCTTCTCTTTGTTCTTCTGTACGAAGTCCCAAAGGCTGATGCTGCCGACCTCTTCCTCTCCCTCAATCAGCACCTTGATATTGATGGGAAATTTGCCATTGAGCTTGTGAACCGACTCCAACGCTTTCAGGTGGATGTGGACCTGGCCTTTGTCGTCGGCCGTTCCGCGGCCGAAAAGGTTGCCATCCCGCACTTGCGGCTCGAATGCCGGCGAGGTCCAGAGCTCCAGAGGTTCGGGGGGCTGCACGTCATAGTGACCATAGAAAAGCACAGTGGGCTTTCCCGGAGCTTCTAAGGACTCGGCGTAAACGAGAGGGTGAAGATTGGTCGGGACGATCTCCACCTTCTTGAATCCTGCGGCGCGAAGATGATCGGCAACCCAATTTGCGGCGCGTTCGATGTCCGGCTTGTGCTCGCTCTTGGCGCTAACCGAAGGGATGCGCAGGAATTCGCAGAGTTCAGCCAGATGCTGCTCGCGGCGACCTTCGATGAATTCAGCAAGGTTCATATGAGGCCCTCAGGCACAGGAGTTCGGTTCTGTAACTTCGAGCTATGAGATATTTCTAAGAAAAAACGAGGCGGCGGATTGGCGCTGGAACTCGTGCAGTGGACCGTAGCCGCTCAGTTTCAATTCTACGGCCTGCCGGAAGCGGGCACAAGTCGCGCAGGAAAAATGGGATTGCGAAGAGGAAACACCTGTCCGAAAGGGCAATTGACCCCTTCTGCTATGGGTTCCATGATGGGCCCATGACCGAAACCGTGCAAACTGGCAGCCGGCGTAGCGAGCGTGTTTTCCATCGCATGCGTTTGCAGGCGCTCGGCCGTAGCCACGAGGGGCGGAAGTTCCGCGAAATCTGCGAAACCCTGGTGGTGAGCGCCCATGGCGGGCTGCTCAACCTGCGGCACGAAGTGAATGACGGCGAGATGCTCGTTCTGATCAATCCGGAAACCCAGGAAGAGCAGGAATGCCGGATCGTGTATCTCGGTGAGAGCAACAATCGGGGTATTCGTGTTGGCGTCGAGTTCTTAACTCCTGCCCCGCACTTCTGGGGCATCGATTTCCAAGCCGCCCCCAACTCCTTCAGGCCTCATTAGTCCGTTTCGATTCTCCATGAAGACTTTGGTTTGAGAATCGGCCGCTAGCTGTGCGAGTGCCTTTGCGGTATGCGGCTAGGCGGACGATCTCCGAACACAGGTTATCTTGAACCCACGGAGCGAATTCCATTCGGGCGTTGGCTGCCTCGTCTTCTACTCCTTGCGGAAAATGTTTCTACCTAGCTGGTCTCAAAACCGAACATACTGAGGCGCAAATGGGGCCGCCGATGTTGAACGTGGCGGCGACTTTTGCGCCCTTTACCTGCAACTGTTGCGGGACCTTGCCCAGCAATTGCCACGCGCACCATCCGAGCATCGCAACGCCTGTCGCGCCGATGGGATGGCCCTTCGCAATGAGCCCGCCGGAGGTGTTGATGCCGCACTCGCCATCCACGGAAGCTTTCCCGTCAACCCAATACTGTGCCCCTTTCCCGTACGCGGCTTTCCCCAAGACTTCAGTACCGAGCGCTCCCATGACCGTGAAACAATCATGAATCTCGGCCACATTGACATCATCGGAGTTCACCCCCGCCATTTTGTAAGCTGCATTCATCGCTTTGATAGCACCGGCGGGACGCAGAACATCGCGCCCGAACTTTTTAAGAGGGTCGGTCGCTTGTGCGTACCCCGCAATTTCAACGCAGTCTTGCTTCTTGACGCCAAGCTTCGACAGTCCATCCTCGGTGGCCAAGATGAGCGCGGCATACCCGTCGGTGATCTGCGAACAATCGTAAGTTTTCAGAGGCAGCCCTTCGACGATGTAGCGATTGATGCCCTCGATTCGCATCGCTTGCTCGACCGTCAGCTCGACATTGCGCATCTGCGCGTACTCGTTGTGGCGCGCGTTCGCATACTCTGTGACCGCGACCTGCGCCAGATGTTTCTCAGGCACGCCATGTAACTTGAGATAGCACTCCATCACTTCCGCGAAGAGGTGAGGAAAGATGTAGACCTTGCCTTCCCGTTCATCAGGGTGGGAAAAAACGCCGAGCGCCTGGCCGACGAGTTTTCCATCCATCTTGCCTTCGGCGTCGCGCATTTTTTCGTAACCGATGGCGATTCCGGTATCGCCCAAGCCCGTTTGCAGTTTCTGGATGACGGAGAGGATAGCCTGTCCACCGGAGGCACAGGCGTTTTCGACCGATTCAATGGGTTTTCCGGCGAGTCCCTGGACATCCGCTACGAGGCCTGCAAGCAGCCCTTGCTGGTTAAGAGAAATATTGCAGACGGCACCGACCGAGCCCACGTCAATTGCGGAAGGTTCCGTCTTGATCTCCGCGCAAGTCTCGAGGACGGAGCGACGAAGGATCTCCGGCACAGACATGCCCATCAGCTTCCCGAACTTGGATTGATGATAAGCGGCAATGAAGATCCGTTTCATAAGGCACCCCCTACGATGATGTCATACCCGGCGAAACCGAATGGTCCCGGCCGGGTTTCAAGCTTGCGATTCCGCAGAAGTCCCCGAAGATCGAGTTTTGGCACTTTACCCTTCGAGTTTGGTGACAGTGCTTCGATGAAGACGATTTGCCGGGGCGCCTTGATCTTGCTGATTGAGGACCCAAGGAACTCGATGAGTCCATGTTCGTTCGTACATGCGGATCCCTTCACGATGACATAAGCGACACGTACTTCACCCCACTGCTCGTCAACGGGCCACATCGGCGCATGGACCTACGACCGGTCGGTTTGGCGCGGGCACCAGCTCACAACTGTATTATAAGCGTTCCAAGCGACCTACCCGTGTGGGATCATCGCACAAAAGAAATGTCTCGTGGCCGCGTTTGCCTAAAACAAGTAAAGAGTGTCTTGGGGTTGAAGCTTCGTCGAGAGCGGCTCTGGCCGAGCCCGGCCAGCATTTCGCTATAACTCAGTTCGTACGCTTCCAAGAATGGGGCGGAAGCTATATGCCTGCGCACAGTTCCACGGAGGCTTCCGCACGGTCAACTGGGCGCGCATGTGGTGAGTACTTGGCTTCCCAGGCATCACGCAATTTCTCTCGTTGTGCGAGCACGTATCTTTGGGCCTCATCGAAATTTTTGTACACTCGCGTGCCTTTAATCATGTTGCACGCACGGCAGCAGGCGACGAGGTTCGCGGGACTCTTCTTGCCCTTGTGGGCGCGGGGCACCACGAAATCTACGGACATGACCAGGGCGTTTTCAAGGCTGGCCTTCCCATCCAAGCCGCAGTACCGGCAGCAGAAATGATCGCGTTCGAGAATCTTCAGCCCTTCAGCCAGGCTGACCGGCATGGCCACCCTCGACAGGGTCATGATGTTGAACGGCATACCACACCTCCACCTCCTTACGGCTAACACGGATAGCTAAGGAACGCTGTGCCGCTCGTCATCCAGCCACATGTCCCAACGCACAAGTGAAACGAACAATCATGTGGTGCAACACCGTGCACCAACTTGCAGCAGGCGTCACCCAAAATGTCACAAATTCGCCGCTAACTAGCAGACTACGCTAGAATTAAAAGCGGAGGAGTGGGTGAGCGGTTGAAACCGGCGGTCTTGAAAACCGTTAGGCCCGTGAGGGTCTCGGGGGTTCGAATCCCTCCTCCTCCGCCATGCTTCCGAGGCACAGAAGTGGCGTCCGGCAGCAACGTAGCATAGAGACGTTCGTCTACTGCGCAACTCATCGCAAGAATTGGCGATTCAGCTTTCCTGATTCAGGCGCAGGGAATTTCCAACCACAGTCACACTCGACAACAGCATCGCCACCGCCGCGAAGATGGGGCTCAGAATCCCCGCAATCGCCAGCGTGATGCCCACGGTGTTATAGAAGAACGCCCAGAACAGATTCTGGCGGACAATCCGCATGGTCTTCTTCGCAAGATCGAAAATCTGCGGAATTTTTCTCAAGTCGTTGTCCATCAAGACGACAGATGCGGCGCGCATCGCAATGTCCGTGCCGCTGCCCATGGCGATGCCCAAGTCGGCTTCTGCAAGAGCGGGCGCATCGTTGATCCCGTCGCCCGCCATAGCCACCACGGCGCCTTTCCGCCTCCACTCCCGGACGACCTCCGCCTTCTGGGGAGGCAGCATCTCGGAACGAAAACTCTCGACGCGGAGTTCGCGGGCTACCGCTTCCGTCGTCGCGCGTGAATCGCCCGACACCAAGTGCGGGGCGATGCCACGATTTTTCAGATCCGCCACGAGTCCGCACGCGTGGTCGCGCGGCCGGTCACCGAAAGCCAGACACCCCTGTAGTGCCCCGTCCCAGCCGAAAAAGACCACCGTTCTTCCTTCTGACTCCCACCGCCGCGCCACCAGTTCGGTGCGCGCATCAATGAAAATGGCCATATTTTCGGCAAGACGCCGCCCGCCCAGGAAAATGCTCCTTCCCGCGACGATTCCGGTAATGCCTAGCCCCTTGTGAACCTCGACCGAGGTTGCTTCTTCGAGCGGGATGTCCCGTTCGAGTGCAAAACTGACCAGCGCTTTTCCAAGGGGATGCTCCGAGTATTGTTCCAACGAAGCGAGAAGCTCGAAGGTTTGTTCGTACGATGGAGGCACCAGATCGAAGGGAAAATCCGCCGGCAGGGGATCTAGGTCGGAGTTGGCCGTGTTTGCCTGCATCCACACGGGCGAAGAAGAATAGTCTGGCACCAGTTCGCAGCCCAGCAACTCGAAGTGTCCTTCGGTCACCGTTCCTGTTTTATCCAGAATGACCAGGTTCACACGGCCGAGGGTCTCCAGGATTTGTGAGTTGCTGATCAGAATCCCTCGACGCGAAGCCGTCCCCAGTGCTGCGGTAACGGCCAGGGGAGTCGCCAGGCCCAGTGCACATGGGCAAGCGATCACCAGTATGGAAATTGCACGCATGAGCGCATTCCCGAACGTGGCGAACCCGCCTGCCCAGCCAACTGCAAACGTGACGACCGCAAGCCCGACCACACAGGGCACGAAAATCCGCGAGACCCGGTCCACCGTGCGCTCCAGGGGCGACCGGTTTCCCAAAGCCTGTTCGACAAGAGCGATGATGCGCGCAATGGTGGAATTCGTACCCGTGTGCGTCGCTTTGACGTGCAGCACTCCCTCGAGGTTGACGCTTCCAGCGATTACCGGCGCGCCGGGCTCTTTTGCCACCGGTGTCGCTTCACCTGTCAGCAGAGATTCATCGGCGTACGAAGTTCCTTGTTCGACCGCGCCATCCGCGGGAAAGCGCTCTCCCGCCTTTACCAGAAAGATTTGCCCGGGTTGCAGCGCTTCGGCACTTACAAAATACTCCCGCCCCTCTGCGAGCAGACGAACCTTATTCGGCACCATCTGGTGCAGCAGGGTTATCCAACGGAAAGTCTTCTCTTTTGCACTTTGCTCGAGAAGCTTCCCTGCCAGAACAAACGTGACGATCACGCTGGCCGTGTCAAAGTAGACATGCGAGCCGCCGCGGAAAGCCTGCGCCACGCTGTAAAAGTACGCCGCGAGCACGCCGAGACACACTAGGGATTCCATGCGCAGCGTGCGGTTGCGCAAATCTAGCCAGGCCAGCCGCAGCAACGGGTATCCGCAATAGAAAACCACCGGTGTGGCCAGCGCCATCAGCACGAAAGGCATGTAGCGGCGGACGCTTTCCGAAATATGCTCGAAATAGCCAACGTAGAGCGCCAGGCTGAAGGTCATAATGTTCAGCCAGAAGAAAGCGGCCAGACCGAAACGTAGAACCAGGTCGCGATGTTCGGCGGAATCGCGCTCAGCGCCAGGCGTGAACTCGCTCGCTTTATACCCGATCTTTGAAACGCGCTGTAAGATTCGATCGGGTGGGAGCGCCTTAGGCTCGTACTGGACTTTCAGCAGGTCCGTCGCAAACGAAGCCTCGGCGTCAATCACCCCGGGAAGCGACTTCACGGCGTGCTCGATCAACCACGCGCAGGAGCTGCACCACATCCCTGAAATCTGCAGCACGAGTTCAAAGGAGTTCCCATCACGCACAACCGCCGGACGCTTAGCCGCTTTGGAGGTGGATTCTTCGCCGCTGCCCTGTGCGATCAGGCCCAATTGCAATCCGCGTTTATACAATTCCGTTTCGCGAACGTCCTGGCCACTGGCGAGAACTCCGCTCTCGGAGAGGATGACGTAGACATTCATGCAGCCCAGGCAGCAAAAAAACCTCTCCGCGCTCTCGACCTGTGTCGAGTACGGGTGCTTGCCGCAGGGCAAGCCGCAGAGATGGCAATTCACGCCGTTCATCCCAGGAGCGCGCCGCCCTTCTGTTGTAGGTAATGGATGCAACTTGAAGCCACGGGCTTGCCGTGCTCGTCCAGCATCACGGGCTTCGATTGTCTGGTGATGACGTAGACCACAACCAGGATGCCGATGAAAAGCACAAACGTGAAAATCAGCACGTAAAGGAGCGCGGAACCTGTTTTGCGCTTCGCGTTCTCTTGTCCTTCCCTTTTTGTCATAAGCGACTCCTTCTTCAGTCCTGCAAAACGATGGCTGGAAATGCTCCTGCCGGTTCTGCCTCTT
>DASPTY010000097.1:0-4662 GCA_035623175.1 Candidatus Limnocylindrales bacterium
GGTGACGCTGGCAGGCGTCGAAATGCGGCTGGAACTTCCGGAACACATTTTTGCCGGCCAGACAGTGCGCGGAACCGTGGAATTGAAGAACGAGAAGCTGACGCTGCCGTCATTTTCGCTGCGAGTAGAGGGCGTGAGGAAGAAGGGCGTGGAGACGGCGGCGTTACTGCCGACGCCCGTATATTTCCCCTATTTGCCGAGGCTGGAAGCGGCGAAGCAATCCGTACCTCTGCAGTTTTCGCGGCGCGGGCTGTATCGCCAGGAAGCGTTTCGGATCGTGACGCGCTTTCCGTTCGGGTTTTTGCAGAAGGCACGGCGGCTGGATCTGAAATCGGAGGCGCTGGTCTACCCGTCGGTGGAAGCGACCCAGGAATTCATGGATGTGCTGGCGGGAATCCACGGCGCAATCGAGAGCATATCGAAAGGCAGCGGTCAGGATCTTTACGCCTTGCGCGATTACCAACCGACTGACAGCGCCCGGTACGTGCATTGGAAGGCGTCCGCTCGACTCGGCTCGCTGATGGTGCGCGAGTTTGCTCGCGAAGATGATTACCGCGTTCTGCTGGTCTTCGATCCCCATAACCCTGCGGGGAGCTCCAAAACAGGCACCAGCGAAACAGAACGATTCGAGCAGTCCGTGGGTTTGTGCGCGACGATCGCCTGGGATTTCTATGAGCGTGGGTCGTTGCTGCAATACCGCAGTGTGGGTGCCGACGTTCCGCTGGCGCCATCAACGGAAAACATTTTTGCGGTGTTGCGCCACCTGGCGATGGTCGAGGCCAGGCCATCGGAAAAGTGGCAGTCGTGGCTGTCTGACCTGGCGGCTGATCCGGCAACCTTCAAAATCGTGGTGACCTCACAGGCGCGGGGCACCATCCCGGCGGAAGTCTGGAATACGTCATACGTAGTGTTTGCGGCGGAGTAGCGGGAGACCAGCGACAGGGGCTTGGTGTCGTCCGTAAGTCCCACTGACTTCCAATCGTTCAACTGCGACGCCAGAGCGTCGAGTTGTGCGAAACTAGCTGGCCATGCTCGCTGGCCGCGCATTGATTCGCTTTCGCAAGGCACTGCTCGGGTGGTTCAGCGAGTTTCAACGCGACTTGCCCTGGCGTAGCTCGAAGGACCCTTACCGCATTTGGCTCTCCGAAATCATGTTGCAGCAGACGCGCGTAGCGGCGGCGATTCCCTACTATAAGCGGTTTCTGGAACGCTTTCCGAACGTGAAGGCCCTCGCGGAAGCTCCCGAAGAGGAAGTTCTACGGCTTTGGGCCGGACTGGGCTATTACTCGCGCGCGCGAAACCTGCAGAAAGCCGCCAAGCAGATTGTGGCGGAGCATCGTTCCCGCTTTCCGGAGAATCTGGAGGAGGCGCTGGCGCTTCCCGGGATTGGGCAGTACACGGCAGCGGCAATTCTCAGCATCGCCCATGGCAAGAAACTGGCTGTGCTTGACGGGAATGTCGCGCGGGTACTGGCGCGCTTGCAGGCGATGCGCGGCGATTTGCGGAACGGCGCGCGGTGGCAAGCCCTTCAGAAGACCGCAAACAATCTGCTCGCGCCGCGTGCACCGGGCGACTGGAACCAGGCCATGATGGAACTCGGGGCGACACTCTGCACGCCGCGATCGCCTCAGTGTTTGCTTTGCCCTGTCGGGGAATTTTGTGAAGCGCGGAAGCAAGGCTTGACGGCTGTGATCCCAGAGAAGCGGAACAAACGCAAAAATGTGGAAGTAACGCTGGCCGCGTTAGTGCTCGTAGATCCGCGGGGGAACACGTTGCTCTTGCCACCGCCCAAATCGTCGCCAAAGCTGGGAGTAATGGAAGACGTCGCCGTGCTGCTCTCGCGCATGTGGCATTTCCCGACAATTCGTGCAAAGCATGATGCTGAAAGGGAGCTCCGCGAGTTTGTCCAAAAGTCAATTTGGAGAGGAAAGCGATTTCCCGGGCGATTTGAAGCGCTGGCAAATGTTCGCCACGCGGTGACCTATCGGCAAATCACCCTGCAGCCGTTTCGCGTACATGTCGCAGAACTTCCCCCGGTGCCTAACGCGAAGTTCCTGCCGCTTGACGATCTTTCTTCCGTGGCCATCTCTAATCTGACGCGCAAGGTGGCCCAGGCCGCCACACAACCATCCCTCCTCGCCGGTCTTCGACCGAGGAAATGAACCTCTCGCGACGTTATCTTTTGGATGGCTCTGCGACCGGCGGTAACTCACAGATGCTATTCTGAGTTCTGCGCCATGGCCTCTTCGCTCACATCGCCGATCAGTTCGCTACCGGCAGACCGCTTCTACCGCACGGCGCTGTTTTTCCTTGTGCTGACGTCGGTCATCACGTTGGTGGCGACTGGGAAGCTGGACATCATCACCAACGTGCTCGTGCCGGCTTTGGTTCTGTACAAAGGTATCCGCTGGTGGCAAGGGAAACCGCCGGAGTTGCGCCATACAGTAGCCACGCGCCTTGTGGTGGCCTATCTTTTCGTAGTCCCGGTCGACGTCCTGTACGTTTCGCGGTCGCTGGCGGCGGAATCCGCAAATCCGGTCCTGTATTCCGCACTGTTGGGCGCCGTCCATTTTCTCTTCTACGTGACCATCGTCAGGCTCTACAGCATGAGCACCGACCGCGACGCACTCTTCCTCTCGATGCTCTCCTTCGCCGGCGTGCTGGCCTCCGCGGTCTTCACCATTGATACTTCGTTCCTGGTCTTCTTCCTGATTTTCCTCTTGTGCGCGGTTGCCGCGTTCGCGGGCCTGGAAATCCGGCGAGGAGCGGCTGGGGCGCTGCTTCCGCCGCAATCTCCCGACGTGCGCAGTGAGAGGAAATTCTACCGGGCACTGTCGCTTGCTGCATTGAGCGTTGCAGTCGGAGCGATGATCATCGGTACGGTGCTGTTCTTTATGTTTCCCCGGTTCAGCGCAGGCTATTTCGCGCGCACCGGGTTGCAGCCCTCGTTGATGACCGGGTTCAGTGACAACGTCGAACTTGGGCAGATTGGCGAAATCAAGAAGAGCACTGAAGTCGTCATGCGGGTGCAGACCGGCAGCCCAGTCAACTACCCGCTGCTGCGCTGGCGGGGAATCGCGCTGACCACCTTCGACGGGCGCCGCTGGTACTCCTCAGAAAGGACCCGGCAGGTGCGCGTGCCTTCAGCCGATGGTTGGATCGCGCTGTCTACCCGCAGCGAACTGGAAGGACACACCGCGGCGCAGGTCCAATTCACGACGCTCCTGCAGCCGCTGGCAAGTGATGCGATTTTCGCCCCCGCAAACCTGATGATTGTCCGCGGGAACTTCTCGGGTGAAGGGGGGACCTATTACAACTCGGCGCGGCGCAGCTCCGTGAGCGTGGATTCGACGGGATCGTTCTCCAACCCCTACAGAAACTACTCGCAAATCCGTTACCAGGGAATTTCGCTCCTGCCCGTAGCGCGGCCATCGGAGGCGCGTTCCGCGAGCACGGCTTACTCGCAAGAGATGCGGGAAACGTATCTGCAATTGCCGCCGCACCTAGACCCGCGCATTCCGGCGCTGGCGCGCCGAATTTCCTCGCGGGACAAGAATGCATTCGATAAGGCGATCACGATCGAGAGTTACCTGCGCAGCAATTACTCGTACACGCTTACTTTGACGGGCAGGCCGGGAAGCGACCCGCTGCCGCACTTCCTCTTTGAAACCAAGGCGGGACACTGCGAGTATTTCGCTTCCGCGATGGCGGTAATGCTGCGCACGTTGGGAATTCCTTCGCGGCAGGTGAACGGTTTTCTCCCAGGAGAGTACAACGACGTGGCGGGAGACTACATCGTGCGGGCCAGCGACGCGCACAGTTGGGTGGAAGCCTACTTTCCCGGAAGCGGCTGGCTGACGTTCGATCCGACACCGGGCTCTCCCGAGCCGCCGGCGGGGTTTCTCTCACGGCTGGCGCTATACGCGGATTGGGTGCAACTGAATTGGAACGAATGGGTGATCAATTACGATTTCTCGCACCAGGTATCGCTGGCCAACTATGCGGGACAAGCTTCCACGGATTGGCAGAACCGCTGGCAAAAGAAGATTCGCCGGCTTCGTGATCGCGGGATGGCGCAGATGGCCGCATGGCAGCAGGCTCACAGCGTGCTTCGGATCTTGTACCCGGCGATCATGGTGTTTGCGCTGTTTGCCTTGCGAATGGAGTGGCTGCGAACATTGTTGCGCTGGATGGGCCTTGCATGGCAATCGAAGCGGCCGGCCAGCCAGCGGAATAATCCGCAACTTGCTTCGCGCTTGTATGCGGAACTCCTGCGGCTGCTCGAAAGGCGCGGATTCGTTCGCGGCGAAGCACAAACTGCGGGCGAGATCGCCACGTCTCTCGCTGTGCAGCCTGGGATTGCGCCGGCTGTGCAGGAATTCGCTGATCTCTACTCGCAGGCTCGTTTTGGCGGCGCGCCGTGCGATGCGTTCCGGCTGCGCGCGCTGCTCGATGTTGTGCGTTCCGCGTCTCGCCCCCGCTGAACCTTCTTCCCAATGACTCGTTTCGGTCGGCTTCGCGGCGCATGCTAAAATTGAAGGATGCGCTGGAGCGCTTTTTGCGCGTGTAGCGCCGACCTTTAGGCCGGCAGATGCTGGGCTGAGGGTCAGCGCCACAAAGAGCGCTACCGAGAGCGCCGCAAAGAAAAAATACCGTGCCAAA
>DASPTY010000098.1:0-10344 GCA_035623175.1 Candidatus Limnocylindrales bacterium
TTCGCGGCTAAGCCTATCTCTGATTCAACCAAGGACTTGAGGTAGTCTTATCCCATGGTGCTTTCCCGCCGCCTCCGAACCGTCATTCAGGAGAAGAAGCGGGCCGCCCTCCTGAGCATTGGGTCGGCCACCCTGTTGCTCTGCTTGAAAACGTTTCTCGTGTGGCGCACGGGCAGCTTAGGCGTGCTCTCTGAAGCGCTCCATTCCGGCCTCGACCTGGTTGCAGCCGTCATCACTTTCCTCTCCGTACGCGTGGCTGACCGCCCCGCCGATGCACGCCATCAGTACGGCCACGGCAAATACGAAAATTTCTCGGCGTTTATCGAGACGGGCCTGCTCATTCTAACGGCCGTCTACATCATTTACGAGGCCTTTCAACGGCTCTTTTTCCATACGGTGCACATCGAACCGAGCTTCACCGCCATCCTCATTTTGTTCGCTGCACTGACAATCGACCTGACGCGCGCACGCGCTTTGAATCGGGTTGCGGCCAAGCACACCAGCGAAGCCCTCGAAGCCGACGCGCTCCATTTCTCGACTGACGTCTGGAGCACCCTTGTCGTCATCCTGGGCATTTGTCTCGTCTGGGCAGGCAATGCGTGGAATGTGCCCTGGCTAGTCTACGCCGACTCGTTCGCGGGCCTCGCGGTTGCGGGTGTCATCGTTTGGTTGGGCTCGCAACTGGGTCGCCGCACGCTAGATGCGCTGCTGGACGCCGCCCCAGCGGGATTGCAGGATGAAATTACCGACGCCGTCGGCCGCATGGAGGGCGTGTTGCATGTCGAGCGAGTGCGTGTGCGCCGCTCAGGAAACCGGCACTTCGTCGATGCAACCGTTTCCGTGCCGCGCTCCGCGAGCCTGGAACAGGTTCACGCGCTTACCGACGCCATCGAGCAGCGCGTCGGCGAAATTGTTCCCGCGGACGTCGTGGTTCACACCGAGCCCCGCGCGCCCCGCGATGAGCACCTTTTCGAATCCATCCGCGCGGTCGCGCAGCGCATGGGCCTGGCCATCCACGATATCGCGGCTTACCAGCAGGACAGCAGTCTCTTCGTCGAGCTTCATCTGGAAGTGGACGAGAACCTTTCCTTACGCGAAGCTCACCGGCGCGCCACCGAGCTTGAAGACGCCATCCGCGCTCTCGGCAATACCAATTCCAAGTTCGAGGTCAACATCCACATTGAACCTCTTGGCCGTCATATCGCCACACCGGAGATCGGCGCGGGGGAAATGCGGCAACTCGAACTGGCCGTAGAGACTTTCCTGAATCACATGCCCCGAAATTACGACGAGCTCATCAATTGCCACGATGTCCATGTGCGGCAGGTGGAACACCACATCCTCGTTTCCTGCCACTGCTTCATGAAGAGCGACCTGCCCATCACCCGCATACACGACGTGCTTGCCGCCCTCGAGGATCTCGTCAAGGAGCGCTTCCCCCAGATTTCTCGCGTGACCATCCACCCGGAGCCGCCTGACGAGCTTTAGCGGCGGGCGGTGTTGGCCTCAACTATTTCCGGCTTCTCTCCAAAATGTTTGCGCGCCGAGCGCGATCAAGGCGGGAAAGCATTCCAGGACATAACGCGGCTCGGGCGTCTCCATCGTCGTCAGGAAGGCTGTGCGTATCACGATAAACGTCACCAGCAAAATCAGGGCCGGTCGGAGTTCGGTGTATCGCCACAATTTCCATGCGCCGCCAATGGCCAGCCCCACACACGCAATGTTTAGCACGAACACCAGAATGGTCACGCTCTGATCGACCCTATCCTCTTCCCACTGGTAGGTCAGCGGAAAAACATGGCCTGAGACCGGCAGTTGCTCGATCCGGGGCGTGAACCAGATGCGCACGGCGCGCCGCAAGGGAATCGTCATATAGGTGCGTAGTGGGTGCCGTGCCGTCCGCTCTCGCGCCAGCTGTCCAAACACCCGGTCTTCCTCTGCGGTCCAAGTTACTTCTTCGTTGTACCTCTCGAGCACCATCGCCACGCGCTCGCGCTCCTCAGGCGTGTCGAATGCCCATGCCGGAATGTCGTCAATCTCAATTCTCTCTCCGTTCAGTTTCCAACTGACCAGATAGGCATCCCGCATCCGATACAACCAGGTTTGCTCCCACGCCATGAATCCTATCGGATCCAATTCGCTCGGCAGAGTAGCGTCCTTCGGTGCAAGCGGCTGAAACTCGTGCAGCGACACTGCATTCCGCAGTGTCCAGGGTACCAGTGGCAAAATGCACGCCGTTCCCATCAGCGCGCAGAGCAGCAGCCAGCGCTTGCCATCACCCCGGCTGAGCATCCAACACGCCAGCACAAGAATCGCGCTCACCAACAACAAAGGGGTCTCCGGGCGGAACAGGGTTCCCACGCCCACGATCACTCCGCTAATTGCCGCGAGCTTCCAGATATCCTTCGTCGTGAATTCTCTCTTTCCAAGGGCCGGCATGGCGTTTCCGCTGGCTTGTGTGACTGTCAACACCAGGAACACAAGCGCGGCCGCAGTGAAAAACCCAGCCCACGCCTCCGTCAGAGGCACTGCGACATAGTTCGCCGTAAAGGGGCACAATGCCGCCAGCCACAACCCCACCAAGAAGGCGCTTCTCGCTTTTTCCGTGTGTCCCGCAATTTTTGCCAGAACCGCCGCAAGCGCGGCGATCACCACACACGCCGCCAGATCCACGACGACCTGTGCGAGCATGACCGGAACCCGCGCGCTCTCTCCCACTTGGCGGCTCACCGCGTATACCAGGGTCAGAAATGCCGGATAGCCCGGCATGCGGACGTCCACCGGCGTAGCCTGCCCGCCAAGTTCGATGGCGAACTTGCCAAGCCTCAGCCAATTTGTCGCGAGCTCTTCGTAAAGCGCAGTGTCTCCTGAGCCTGAAGGGAACTTCCACACGAACAAGACTCGCAGGCAGGCCCCTGCAAGCAACGCCAGGAACGGGTGAGAGAAAAAGCGTTTCATTCTGTTTCCTGCATCTTACAATAGAGGGGTTCGGTTCCACACGACGGAGAAACGATAGGTCTCGCCGGCGCACACCCAGCCGCGAGGCGGCCACGCTGCATGAAACAACGAAAACCGATTTTCTATGACGCGGAAAAGGTCCGCTGGCGCCGTACTCGCCGCATTTTGGAAGTGAGCGGGGCGCTGCTCACCCTACTGCTCGTGTACTTCTTTATCACCGTCGCCGGTAGCGTCGAACTTCCGTCCTCCCTGCTTCCCGACACGCGTCCTGCCTACCATTCGGTCAAGAAAAAGAACCTGAAACCGGTTACGTTACGCGAAGGACGCCGCGGCCGCGTCGCGCGCATCGGCCAGGTGCCTGCCAGCTACGATCCCCTGCGCGCCGCGTTCTTTGTCAGTTGGGACGCCAACAGTCTGGCCTCCTTGAAAAAGCACTACAAGGACATCGACCTGCTCATGCCCCAGCAGCTCCACGCTGTAACTCCCGATGGGGCCATCACCGTTGTTGACTACGAACTCAACCAGACCGTTAAGGCTTCCCCTGCCGAAGCACTCTCCCGTCTGCGAGCGGACAAACTCCATCAGTGGATGCACGCCATGAACCCGCCCATTGAGCTCCCCATGATGGGCGTGCTCGACAATTACGACGGCGCCGTCTGGCGCGTGGACGAATTGATCGCCATGCTGGCCGATCCTTCCGCGCGGCGCCGCCTGATCTCCGACGTCGTCGAATACGCCGTCGAGGCCCATCAATCCGGAATCGTGGTTGACTTCGAGGGAATTCCCATCAAAAGCCAACCGCACTTCCGCAAATTCTCCGCCGAGTTGGCGCAGGCGCTCCATGCGGCAAATCTCAAGCTGATGATCGCGCTCCCCGCGCGCGACGACGACTACGACTACGCCTTCTTCGGCCGCGAGACCGACGCCATCATCCTGATGAATTACGACCAGCATTGGACCACTTCGCCTCCCGGGCCCATTGCCGCGCAAGATTGGTTCTTGGAAAACCTGCGTCAGATTCGCGAGGTGGTTCCCGCTCAGAAAATCGTCGTCGGAATTGGCAACTATGCGTACGACTGGACCGAATCTTCCGGAAAAGAGCCGGCACCCCGCACGGAAGAGTTCAGCGTTCAGGAGGCGCTCCTGCACGCCTACGAATCCGAGACGGAGGTCGAGTTCGATCTCACCTCGTTGAATCCTCACTACTCCTACGATGACGAGCAGAACCGCACGCATCAGGTCTGGATTCTGGATGCAGTCACCGCCTACAACGAATTGCGCGCCAGTGAACGAACGGGCGTGCAGGGCACCGCCCTCTGGCGCTTCGGCTCCGCGGATTCTTCCCTCTGGCCCATTTGGGACGCCACGCACCCCGACGATCCGACCCGGGAGAAGTTGCAGATTTTGCCGCCCGGCCCCGACTTGATTCTCGAAGGCGCGGGGGACATCTGGCGCATTGCCGACGTGCCGAAGCCCGGCCGGCGCACCTTCACCTATGACGCCAACACGGACCTGATCACCACCGAAAAATATGACGCCATACCTCTGTCCTATGACATCGACCAAATCGGCGCCGCAAAGAACAAGATTGTGCTTTCCTTCGACGACGGGCCGGACCGGCGCTGGACCCCTCGAATTCTGGATGTGCTGAAGCAAAAACATGCCCCCGCCCTCTTCTTCGTCATCGGCGAGGCTGCCAACACCTCTCCCGATATCCTGAAGCGCGAATACGACGAGGGTCATGAGATCGGCAATCACACCTTCACGCACCCGAAATTCGACGAGGTTTCGCGTACACAACTCAAGTGGGAGTTGAATCTCACGCAACGCCTGATCGAGAGCACGTTGGGCGTGAAATCCATCCTCTTCCGGCCGCCGTATGGCATTGATCATCAGCCCGAATATGCCGAAGAAGTGGCGCAACTGCCGTATCCTCAGGATTTGGGCTACATCATCGTCGGGCAGAGGATCGATCCGGACGACTGGCGATTGATGGACGACAAACGGCAGCGACCTGCCGGGGAGATTGTGGCCGATGTGCTGCGGCAGGCGAAGAACGGAAACATCGTCCTGCTGCACGACGGCGGAGGCGAGCGCGAACAAACCGTTGCTGCGCTGCCTCTTGTCATCGACGCGTTGCGCGCGAAGGGTTACGAGATCGTGTCGGTTTCCAACCTGCTGGGCAAATCACGCGCGGACGTGATGGTGCCGCTCACATTCCGGGAACGCCTGAGCGCGCACGCCGACGGCCTGATCTTTGCGATTTTCCAGTGGTGCCGGCTGGGGATCGCAACGGTCTTCATCCTGGGGATCGTGCTGGTCAGCGGGCGCGCGTTGATCATCGGGATCCTGGCGATAATTGAAAAGCTGCGGCCCGATCATGCGAAGCTCGCCGACCCTCCTCCGGGCGTCACCGTCCTCATCCCCGCCTTCAACGAAGAATCGGTGATCGTCCAGACGGTCACTTCGGTGCTCCTTTCCGACCTGCCTGACATTCATGTCATCGTCGTGGACGATGGGTCCAGGGACCGTACTCTGGAGCTGTTGCAAGCCAATTTCGGCAAGAACGAAGTGGTCCAGGTCATTCACCAGGTGAATCGCGGCAAGGCGGCGGCGCTGAACAATGCCTTGTCCCATGCCAAAACGGACATTGTTGTTACCATTGACGCCGACACGGAAATCGAGCCGGATGCCATCCGGAAATTGTTGCGGCACTTCTCGGATCCTACCGTTGGAGCAGTTGCGGGCAACGTGAAGGTCGGCAACCGTACGCGCTGGCTGACCCGCTGGCAGGCTCTCGAATACGTCACCAGCCAGAACATGGAGAAGCGCGCGTTTGATCTTCTGAACTGCATCACAGTAGTCCCGGGAGCACTTGGCGCGTGGCGGAAGATAGCTATTGAGCAGGCAGGAGGGATCACCGCGGATACGGTTGCGGAGGACGCGGACCTGACCATTGGGATTCGGCGTTTGGGTTGGCGAGTTACCTATGACGAAGAAGCGCTGGCCTGGACAGAAGCTCCCGAGACTCCCGGCGTGCTGATTCGCCAGCGTTTCCGTTGGACGTTCGGCACCTTGCAGTCCTTCTGGAAGCATCGCGACACATTGTTCCACCCGAAATACGGCACCCTGGGCTGGATTGCCCTCCCCAACATCTTCGTATTTCAGATTGCGCTCCCACTGATTTCGCCCGTGCTCGACCTGCTGTTCTTCGGAAGCCTTCTCCTGTGGGGCCTGGCGCAATTGCACATCACCCAGATTCCGCAACTCTGGACCACGGCCGACGTGCAACGCTCTGTCGTTTTCTTCCTCGGCTTTCTCATCATTGACGTCCTCACCTGCGTGATCGCCTTTACCCTCGAGCGCCACGAGGATTGGGCGCTGCTCGTTCCGGTGCTTCTGCAGCGCTTTTACTACCGCCAATTGATGTACGTCGTGCTGTTCCGCTCGGTGAAGGAGGCGGTAAGCGGCCGCCCGGTCGGCTGGAAAGGCGTGGAGCACGAGCCGCCGCGTCCAACTCCCGAGCCTGCAACCCTCTAACCGGGTACCGCTGTCTTTTCCGATTTATGAGCCTCGCGGGAGATTGACCCCCATCCTGTTGGCGACCTAATCCGCTTTTCCGACACGCTTTTCCGCACATTTCCATCTATAAGCCCAATTGGTGTAGGATACTCAGCGGCCTCGGGAGGTACTTATGGCGATCACGTTTTCGCTTAACGGCAAGTCCACCACCGTCGAAGTCGATCCGCAGATGCCGCTTCTTTGGGTTCTCCGCGATACCCTGAACTTGACCGGCACGAAATTCGGCTGCGGCATGGCCCTCTGCGGGGCCTGTACTGTGCATATCAACGGGGAAGCCGCGCGCTCCTGTATTACTCCCATCTCCAGCTTGTCTGGCAAGAAAATCACGACCATCGAGGGGCTGTCCGTTGACGCTTCGCATCCCGTGCAGAAGGCTTGGATCGAGGAAGACGTGCCCCAGTGCGGCTATTGTCAATCCGGCCAGATTATGTCCGCAGTGGCGTTGCTCGCCAAGAAGCCTCATCCGAGCGATGCGGACATTGATGACGCGATGAGCGGAAATATCTGCCGCTGCGGCACGTACCAGCGCATCCGCAAGGCCATTCACCGCGCCGCCACTTTACAGCCCTCGAAGTAAATCCCTTCCTGCCGCGTATCCCAACGCTCCACGCGGCAAACTGTGAGGTATGTGATGGCTCAGGCTCTTTCACTCGATCGTCGCGAATTTTTGAAGAAAAGCGCCGCTGGCAGCGCCGGGCTGGTCATCGGATTCTATTTGCCCGGAAAGTACGAAGCGCTGGCGGGAATCCCACCCAAGGATGCCGCTGCCATCAATGCCTGGGTACAGATCGCCCCGGATGATTCCATCACATTGCTCATCGACAAGTCCGAGATGGGCCAGGGAATCTCGACGGCCCTGACCATGATCCTCGCCGAAGAGCTTGACCTCGATTGGAAGAAAATCAGGACCGAGTTTGCTCCCGCCGCGCCTCCGTATTTCAACCCGGTCTTTGGCCTGCAAGGCACCGGCGGAAGCACCAGTGTGCGCGCTTCGTGGGAGCCTCTGGCAAAAGCGGGGGCAGCGGCGCGGGAAATGCTCGTGGCCACGGCGGCGAAGCGCTGGGGCGTCGATCCCGGCGCATGTCGCACGGAAAACAGTGCGGTAGTGAACTCAGCCTCGGGCAAGCGGCTCGGATATGGCTCGCTCGTGGAAGAAGCGGCGAAACTCCCAGTGCCGGTGAATCCGAAGCGCAAGGATGCGAAGGACTACAAGCTCATCGGGAAACCTACGAAACGAATCGATTCCGCAGTGAAGGCCAACGGTAAAGCCCCGTTTGGTATTGATGTGCGTCTCCCGAAGATGCTGCATGCGGTTGTGGCGCGCTGCCCGGTATTTGGTGGCAAGGTGAAGAGTTTTGACGCCGCAAAAACCAAAGCAGTGCGCGGCGTGAAGGACGTTCAGCAAATCTCCACAGGCGTGGCCGTGGTTGCTGACAACACTTGGTCGGCGATGGAAGGCCGGCGCGTGCTTGCCATCGAGTGGGACGAAGGCCCCAACTCGAAGAACTCCAGCGAGACCATCCGCAAGCTCTACCTCGAACGCCTGGAGCAGACCGGAGCGATTGCTCGGAAGGACGGCGACGCAGATGCCGCGCTAGGCAACGCGGTGAAAAAAGTCGAGGCCGTGTACGAAGTGCCCTTCCTGGCTCACGCCACCATGGAGCCGATGAATTGTGCAGCGGATGTGCGCGCCGACGGCTGCGACATTTATGCCCCCACGCAATTTCAGACCTTCTCGCAGATGACCGGCGCAAGAATCGCCGGGCTGAAACCCGAGCAAGTTCGCATTCATACGACGTACCTCGGCGGCGGCTTTGGGCGGCGGGCCGAGCAGGACTTCATTACCGAGGCCGTGGAGCTCTCCAAGGCGATGGCCGCGCCCGTTCAGGTTACCTGGTCGCGGGAAGACGACATGCAGCACGACTTCTACCGGCCCGCGCTCGCTGTCAAGATGACCGGAGGCCTCGACGCTTCGGGCAATGCCGTGGCATGGAAGAGCAAGATCGTGGGACCGTCAATCATGTCGCGGTTCTTCCCCGGCTCCGTAAAAAATGGAATCGATGAGACTGCCGTGGAGGGGATTGTTACGCTCAAGTACGGCGTGCCGAATTTCCTTGTGGAGTACTTGCTTACGGAGCCGGGGGTGCCGGTCGGCTTCTGGCGCTCGGTCGGCAACTCGCATAATGGATATATCTCGGAATGCTTTTTCGACGAAATGTCCCGTGCGGCAGGGAAAGATCCAGTGGAGTTCCGCCGTGTGCTGCTGGCGAAAGAGCCGCGCCTCCTCGGCGTGGTGAATCTGGCAGCCGAAAAAGCCGAATGGGGCAAGCCTCTTCCTGCGGGGCGTTATCGCGGAATAGCGGTGGTCGAGTCGTTTGGGAGTTTCGTGGCGGAAGTCGCGGAGATTAGCCTGAATCCCAAGGCGGGAACGGTTCGCGTGCATAAGGTCGTCGCGGCGGTGGACTGCGGGCGCTACGTCAACCCGGAAACCATCCGCGCACAGGTCGAAGGTGGGATTGTCTTCGGCTTGTCCGCAGCGCTGAAGGGCGAAATCACCATCGCCAATGGCCGAGTCGAACAGAGCAATTTCAACGATTACGACCTGGTTCGGATGGATGAGACTCCGCACATGGAAGTGCACATCGTAGAGAGCCAGGATGGCCCTGGGGGAATGGGCGAACCGGGAACACCTCCAATTGCGCCTGCGGTTTGCAATGCAATCTTCTCCGCCACGGGCAAGCCAGTGCGCCGCCTGCCCATTCGCGCAGCAGACCTCGCCTAATCCTTGGGCTTTTGATCGACTTTCTGGGCAACCTCCGGGTGAGGCTTATCGCCGGAGGGCGTAGCGTCTTTCTCTACGCGAAGCTTCTGCTCGATGACGAAGTCGGCTTCGCGTCGCCGCAGCGCTCGCTCCATACCAATAATCGCAGCGCCCCAGCCGGCTCCTTCCTTGGTGTCTTCCTCGAATTCCTGATCTGTCATGCGCGTATAACGATTGGGGCGCCCCATGATGTATACAAGTGATCCCACCGCGCCGAGAACTATTCCAATGGTGATGAGCGCCAAAAGCACGGTTCGCCTTCTTTGTCTTCTATCCTCCCGCAAAAGACCTCTCCTCGAACAGAGAAATTGTCAGCGCCTGCGGGAACTCGTATCCTGTAACTGAAATCATCTCCGTTCAATGCGATGCCTGCCTTTTCCCTCATTCTGCTTGCACTGGCAACAATAGCCCTTCTTATTTGGCTCATCCTCACCTTCTTCCGTGGCGCATTTTGGCAACTTCGCCCATTCAATGATGACCTGGCCGTTCACCCTCCCCTTCCGAGCTGGCCCCGAATTGTGGCTGTTTTGCCCGCGCGAAATGAAGCCGAGACTATCGCCCGCACGGTGCAATCGCTGGCCTCCCAGGATTACCCCGGAGAATTCCAGATAATCATCGTGGACGATCACAGCGAAGACGGCACGGCCACTTTGGCGCAAGATGCCGCAAGATCCGCCGGCGCGGCCGAGCGCGTAAGCCTCGTAGAGGCTGCGCCTCTTCAGCCGGGTTGGACTGGCAAAGTGTGGGCCTTGCAGCAAGGTGTCGAAAAAGCTGAGCCGCTCTCTGCAGATTATTTCTGGTTTACCGACGCAGATATCACACATGCGCCGGACACGTTGCGGAGATTAGTTTCCCGCGCCGAGAGCGAACGATTCGACATGGCATCGTTGATGGTGCTCCTTCAGGCGAAGACCTTTCCCGAGCGTTTGTTGATCCCGCCATTCCTCTACTTCTTCCTGAAGTTGTATCCGCCGAGATGGGTC
>DASPTY010000099.1:0-4179 GCA_035623175.1 Candidatus Limnocylindrales bacterium
ATTGAGTTCACTCCCCCAAGAGCTGGCACCGTGAGCGGGGAGTTGACAATTGCCGAGCGCGAGCACGCAGCCTTAGTAATCCCGCTCCGTGGCACGGGCACGGCCGCGGGCCGCCTCAGCGATGTTCCTGCGACCATGAATTTCGGCAATGTGACCGTGGGCAAGACTGCGAGTCGTTCGGGGACACTTACGGCTGAGGAGGCGAGTGTGAAAGTCGATTCCGTCACCAGCAGCAGTGCGGAGTTTGTGGTTACCGGACTGTCGCTTCCGGTGACGATTGCGGCCGGCCACAGCGTCCATTACACGGTCACGTTTACGCCGCGACAAAGTGGAGCGGCGTCGGCTGTCCTGTGGTTCGCAGGTAGTGCTAAGGATGCACGGTTGTCTCTTCGGGTTCATGGCTCGGGTGTAAAGAAGTCAGAGCCGCCGCAGCTAGTGCTCAAAGCGACCCCCCCTAGTCTTACTTTCGGAAACGTTCAGACGGGGGACAGCGCCAAGCTGCCGATCGCACTCACCAACATCGGGGCTTCATCGGTCACCATCTCCGACCAGGAGTTGAAAGGCGCCGGATTCACGGTCACCGGGCTCAGTTCGCCTTTGACTCTCGAAGCCGGACAGAGCTTTACCTTCGCCATTGAGTTCACGCCCGAGGCCAGCGGTAGCGTGAGCGGTGAGCTGACCTTTTCCGACCGCGTGCATGCACCCTTAGTAATCCAGCTGCGTGGCACGGGCACATCAGAAGGACAGCTAAACGATGCTCCTGCAGCCATGAACTTCGGCAACGTGACCGTGGGCAAAAGTGCGAGTCGTACGGGGGCACTTAGTGCTACGGAGGGGAGTGTGAAAGTCAAATCCGTCACCAGCAGTAGTTCGGAGTTTGTAGTTACCGGACTGTCTCTGCCGGTGACGATTGCGGCCGGCCACAGCGTCCATTACACGGTCACGTTTACGCCGCAGCAAAGCGGGAAGGCGTCAGCTTCCCTGTCGTTCGCAAGTAATGCTTCAGATTCAGAGGTATCCGAGTCTGTGGCCGGTAGCGGGGTTGCGCCAAAGCAGGTGGTGATGCTTTCTTGGAACGCGAGCACCTCACAAGTGGTGGGCTATAACATTTATCGAGGCCATAGCGGAGGCGGTCCCTACACGAGGATCAATTCAGCGACAGATGCGGCGACCACTTTTTCGGACACATCGGTGGCCGCTGGAAATACCTACTTTTACGTGATCACTGCGGTGAACTCAAAGGGGCAGGAAAGCAAATACTCAAACCAGGCGGAAGTCGTGGTTCCGAGTCAGTAAGTGCAAGTTTGCGATCGACTCGGTCTAGCATCTGACCAGGTTCTTGGCAGTGATTCCTTTGGTAGCGTTGCGCGTATCTACAACCAACTGTGACTCGCGTACGATTCTGGGATAGTCGTAATCGGAGTGATCGGTTACAATCAGCACGCAATCGTACTTACCCAGGTCGTCCAGGCTGGCACAGTTCATTTGCAGATCGTATTTACGTCCCCGGCCGACAAATTTGAAATAGGGATCGTGATAGCTTACCTCCGCACCCTGCTGCTGCAGCAGCTCGATAATGGTGAGTGACGGAGACTCGCGCAAGTCGTCGATGTCCTTCTTATAGGCTATGCCGAGGACTAGTACTTTGGAACCGTTGATCGTCTTCCGGCGTTCATTCAGGGCCGCACCCACGGAGGCCACAACGTGATAGGGCATCTGCAGGTTCACTTCACCTGCCAGTTCAATGAAGCGGGTGCGAAAATCAAATTCTTTTGCTTTCCAGGAGAGGTAGAACGGGTCGATCGGAATACAATGCCCTCCTAGCCCCGGTCCCGGATAAAACGGTTGAAACCCGAATGGTTTCGTGGACGCGGCCTCGATTACTTCCCAGATGTTGATCCCCATGCGCAACGACAACAGTTTTAGTTCATTGACCAAAGCGATGTTGACGCAGCGATAAATGTTTTCCAGTAACTTGGTCATTTCCGCTGCAGCCGGCGAGGAAACCAGAACCACGCGATGGAAAACCGATCCATATAATCCGGCGGCTAATTCTGCAGCGCCGGGGTCGAGCCCACCCACAACTTTAGGAATGTCACATCGTGCCACCGTTTGGTTCCCCGGGTCTTCGCGTTCGGGAGAGAAGGCAACATAGAAGCCTCCCCCGGCCTGCTTGGCTCGTGCAGCCTTCAGTCCGTGGCTACCCCTTTCAAGAATAGGAACCAGTACTTCTTCGGTCGTGCCCGGATAGGTAGTGCTCTCGAGTACGATCAACTGTCCCGCGCGGAGGTGCGGTGCAATCGATTCAGCTGTGGAGGTGATGTAACTAAGATCGGGTTCGTGATATTCGTTCAGGGGAGTGGGAACGCAGATAACGATCGCGTCCATTTCTCGCAGGCGGGCGAAATCGACGGTGGCTGAAAAGCCACTCTGGCGCGCTGCCTCGATCTCGGTCGGAGGAATCCGATAGATATACGACCCTCCCCCCGTCAGTATGTCCACCTTCTTGCGATCAATGTCAAAGCCGGTTACCGGAAAACGCTGCTCGTTAAACAAGAGAGCCAGCGGTAATCCCACATACCCAAGGCCAATGATGCCGACCTGCGCCGTACGAGACTGCAGTTTGTTCTTAAATTGTTGTAAGTCGATACCTACTTCCTGGGAAACACTGGACATGCCATGACTCCGATAAGTCGAGTTTGGAGTACGCAATTCCGGTTCTAGCTTCTCGTCGAGGCCCTAAGGGATTGCCGAATGAACAACTTGCCCAACTTTAGCTGCACCGTAGCGCCGGATACGTAACAGTCTGTATCTCGCAAGAACCGCAAAGATTATAGCGCGCCAAACGGTCGTACCCGAAGCCGAATAACAATCGTAATCGAAGGACGCGCCCTCTACGCTCGCCTCGTAGGGTTGCACTCCGGAAACCCAGGAAACTAAAGGCCGGATGCAGCCCGGCCAGGAACTTAGGTGACCTTCCCGTCGATTACCGGCACAAACTGGCCATTGTCGCACCTATTCGGATCCGATAGTGCTAGTACAGATGGACAATCTAAACCGGTCTCTATGGACAACCTGACCCCGTCACTAAAGTTTAAACTGTCGGTCTACTCGCGCCCGGTCCTCCAGTTTTTCATCGCAATCTCGCTGGCCCTGGTGATTCTATGCGGGGCGGCTTTCTCGCAGCAGACGTCTGCACTCTTGGACGATTCGGCTGAGCTTGAGGGCGGCTTCGCGAGTGCGGCAATTCAACCCCAGGCATTGCCTGCAGCTCCAAGCCATCGTTTTTGGGATCGGGAGAACCGGATCCTCTTCGCCACGGTGGCTGCCTCGAGCACGGCGGATTTCGCGGTCACCTACTCGAACCTGCAAGATGGGGGCAAGGAATTGAATCCGGTCACCCGCCTGTTTACCGGCAGCACCGCGACGCTAGCCCTGAATTTCGTTGGGGAAACCGCGGGGGTGATGGGCGTCAGCTACATCTTCCATCGGACCGGACACCATCGGCTCGAGCGCCTGACACCGATTGTCGACGCCTGTGCGTCGGGAGCGGCGGTGACCTACGGGCTGACACACCACCGATAGAAGCTCCTGCACCGAGCTATCGTGATCTGCCCAATCTCTTCTTTACTGCCGACGCCTTGAAGAGTTAGGCCCACAAGCAAAAGCCCCAGTCTTGGAACTCGGCCATCCCGATCCATCCGCGTCTTGTCCCTAGCCAGCACCTAGAGCCTGTCTTGCGCGCGCGACCTTGAGGTCGTGCTGGTTCCCCCCGGTAAGCCAAGTGCCTGAACCGAGGACCGTCATTGGGCACAGGTCGCTTGTGGCCGGCGAGCTGCGGAGCAGCACTGTCGCTCAACCTCCAATCGTGACGGTGGACCTTTCGACCGCCCCGAGACGGAAGGGCTGGATGCGAGCGCTGAGTCCGGCATTGCGGAATGTTCCAGTGCCATAGGCGAACATAAGGCGAACAGTGTATTATACCCGCATGGACGAAGGCCGCAAGCGCGTGCTGCTCATCGCCGCCGCGATTCTGGCAGCCCGGAAACTAGCCCAGATACCTGCCGAGCCACGGTCCCCGGCCTATCAAGCCACGATCTACGACGCAATTGTTACAGCCGAGCGCATCCTTCAGCGCATCGATGACCGATGGCCGCAGAGGTGACCAGCCGAACGCGC
>DASPTY010000100.1:0-4118 GCA_035623175.1 Candidatus Limnocylindrales bacterium
TTTCGCTCGCTGGAACGCGACCTGCAGATCCGCCAGCTTGATCTGTCCGTACTTGCCGCGCAGCCGCGCCAACTCCTCGACCACGCGCTGCTCGGCGGCCGACGGATGCCGCGTCTGCAGCCAGAGTTCTTCCATCTCGGCGAGGATGCGGAACATGCTGCGGAGGTCCCGGTAGACTTCCTTGATGCGCGTGCGGTAGTACGCCCAAGGGGAAGCAATCGGGAAGCCCGGGCGGCGCGTAGTGCGTCCCTTCAGCCGGAAATAGCCGCACATCATGGGGTGGCGACCTTCGGTCTGAATGGAATTTTTGTACCAGACGAAGCGCAGGAAATTGTTCCAGTAGTTGGCACGCGAGCCGCGCTGCAAAATCGCGCGCATGTTCGGCAAGCTGTAGAACGTGCGCCACGCCTCCAGGTAGGTCTCTTTCCACGAGCCGTCTTTCAAATACGGATGGCGCGTGACCTCGTGCTGCGAATCGTACAGATTGAAGTCCGGGTGCATCCACTCGCCGCGCTGCAGCATATGGATGTGGTCCATCGAGCCGGGCAGCGGCATCAGGATAAAGAAAGACGCGTGGTCCGGCTGCACTTCTTCCATCAAAAACTTCAGGTCGCGCCGGATGGAATCCACAGTATCGAATGGGAAGCCCAGGATGTAGCCGACGTGCGCGGAAATATCGGAGTCGCGATAAGACTGGATGAGCTGGCGATACTCGCTGACCTGATTCTGCTTCTTTCCGGCCGCCGCGAGATTCCCCGGGTCCACGCTCTCCATGCCGATGAACACGTTGATGCAGCCGGCCTGGCGCGCCTTGGTGACGAAGTTCTTAATCTTCCAGGAGAGGACGTCCACCTGCATCATGAATCTGACCGGGATATTGTCCTCGTTGCGCAGACGGATCAACGCGTCGAAAATGGCCTCCCAGTTTTTGTTCCGCGCGAAGTTGTCGTCGGTGAAGAAATAAAAGGTGATGGCGTTTTCGTGGTAGTTGCGGCGAATGGCTTCGGCGATGTGCTCAGCGGAACGGAAGCGCATTTTCCTGCCCTGCACGTTGATGATGGTGCAGAAAGTGCACTCGAACGGGCAGCCGCGGCCGCAATCAAGCGTGCCGAAATTGGAAGCCGCGAACTTGCGCAAGTATTTGCGGCGAATCGCGGGGATCGGCTTGGTATAAAGATCGGGCTTGTTGTTCAGAAAATCGTACATGGGCTGAAGCTGCCCATTCACCGCGGCGAGCAGAAGGTCGCCCCAGCTTTCTTCCACTTCGCCCTTCACGACGGTGACGCCCGCGTCCATGAGCTGCTGGATGTCCGCCGGAATTTCCTTGAGCAGCGCCAGATAGCCGCTGACATGGAAGCCGCCAATCAACACGGTCAAGCCCGCGCGGCGGAAGCGATGCGCCAGATCGCACGCGCGCGGAAACTGGTTCGTCTGCACGCCAACGAGGCACACGATGCTCTTCGCCAAGCCCCAGCGCTGCGAACGGCAAATGCGCTTGACCGGAACTTTGTCCACGGTCTCATCGAACAGGTGGACCTTGACCTTCCACTTATCGCCCAGGCGCTTTTGCTGGATGACGTCCTCGGTGAGGCCGGCCAGGCACGCCAGCGTGTTGCTCGGCAGCACGCCGCGCCAGTGACGTACCACATAGCCGTCATCGTCATACTGCGATGGTTTGATGAGATAGAGGTTTAGAGTCTTTGGCATTTCACCGGCCCGGGACAGTTCTGGACTCGCCGGCAGGAGCGAAGCCAGGGAGAAGTAGTAATGGTGGCATATCCCCTCTGATGCAGCAAGGCGAATCGGGGATTCTTTTCAACAAAGGTGTCCGGGAAGCGGGCTGGCTCTTCGTACAGCGAAAAGACTCACTTGCCATTGATGATCTTCCAGTCGGGGTCTTCCTCGTGCGGATAACTGCGCGTCACGGGGGAGGAGCGGATGCCGTGGATGCGATCGAAGCGGACTCGGCGACGATCGAGTTCTTCGCGGCTGGGAGGAGGCGGCGCGAGAGAGTTTGGGTTTTGCAGGCTCTTAGGGAGGGTAGCGTCCCGAGGGTAGAAATGGTTGAGGTCCACCACGGGCGAAGGGGCTGGCTTCTTGGGCTTGGGTTTTGGGTCGGCGGGGGGCACGGGCGGATCCGCAAGTGGAGCTGCGGCGGACTGAGAATCAAGTGAAGGGGCCGGTTCCCTCGACGAGGTGCCCGCGGGGGCGGGAGCCTCAGGTGAGTTCGCAGGCAGTTGAGGTGCACTTGCTTCCGCCGAAGGGGAATCGTTGGAGTAGGGCCGGTTCCAACGCTCGTCGGCCTCCTCTTCGCGCTCCCACTTCCGGAAGAAAGTCGTGGCGCGCTGGGAATGGAGAATGGTCTGGGAGATGTAGGTGAGGAGGCCGGCCTTACGCGCGGAGATGCGATCTTCAACCAGGGCAAAGAAAATGGTGAAGAGGACGTTGGTCACCCCATCGGGCTTGTCAAAGTTCTGGGCCATGCGGTGCAGAGTAGCGTAGAAGGCTTCCGGAGAGTCAGACGGGAGATGGTATTTGCAGAACGGCTGAAGGGTAGACCAGGCACGGTAGCGACAGGCGCGTCCGTTGCGGGAGACGTGCTTGCAGCGCGGGCGAGTCGGCGGCGCGGAAGCCACCTTGGAGGAAGTTGAGGAGGCAGGGGAAGGGGAGGAAGTAGAGGATTTGGAGGATGTGGCTGCTGTTTGCTTCTGACTGCGTTTCATTTTGAAACTCCTAGCAAGAGGGCCCCTCGACTGCGCTCGGGACAGGGTGTACCCCCTGGTGTTTTTTCAGTACGACTGCGAAACTTTTTGAAAAGAAAGGGGATAGGGAAGAGGGCGTACGGGAAATACAGAAATGTACGGTACGGGGAGGGCAGTGGCAAGTTGTGGGTGGCCCTTCGGCTACGCTCAGGACGAGCGAGTGGCAAGAGAACAAAAAAGAGAATATGGAAATTGGAAAATGGGAAGAGGGTTAGCGCGGAGGATCGCGGGGAGAAAAAGCGTGTGGGGAGGGCTAGAGTTAATGACCTGGATTGTGACACGGAGCCAGGGACACCTTTCCACCTCCGCGTCAAGTACTATACAGTAAAATTCTGGATTTGTCAATAGAAAAGAAGAGGTAATCGGATGTCAGCGATCAAGTATTAATACTACGGCGAATATTGGAAACGTCCCGCCCTTTCCCCCATTCCCTGTTCAGAAATCCGAACGCTTGACGCAATGCGCCGTTTGCGCTCCGGGCATGTGTGTCCGGCAGCCGGTGAAATGTCAAAACCCGCTTGTCGTCGACAGCCTCTTCCCTGTAGCAACGTGTCAAAAATGGGTTAGCGTCCGGGGTCGAATGGCTCTTCAAAACGTCGACTCGACACCATGTTTGATCGTGGACGACGTAAACAACTTCGATGACCTTGTACATTTCATCCTCGAAACTGGCCGCAAAGTATTTCAAAGCTTCCTCGCGCATGTGGCACGCTCCTCTCCAGCTCAGGTTAGGAAGCAATCACAACGATAGTCAAACAAAATAAGGGACCCGGTACAGTGCGTGCGTTCCAATTTCTACTTAACTCGGATACCATCAGTGCTAGTGATGCTGCTCAATCCTCACTGGTGGAACACATGTTGGCGTTTATTCCTTGGGGATACCTCCTGCGTCGGCGCTTGGATCAAGGGAAACCGCTAAGCACAGCAGAAAAGTTATTCGTGGGTGTGTTCTGCGGAGTTGTGTTCGTGTTCGGTCTGGGCGCTACGGCCACAGTATTGTCGAGTGATTCAGTAACCGCGGTCGAGAAGTGGATTATTTTCGGCTTTTTGTTGCTTGTAACTGCATTCGGCGCAGTTGGCGCATTAGGGGCTTGTCTTGGTTGGCTTGACCGCGAGGTGGAACTCCCCGGACTTAGGAAAGACAAACTGCGGACGGCGGAGAAAGGAATCGCGCTCACGATAGCCGAGGAGTTTTTTGGCAGCGAGACATTTGAGACCAAGCTTAAGGAGCTGGAAAACAAGAAAGCAAAATCAGTCATCATCCGACCGCTGCAAGCAGCACCAGTCCAGGCAGCGAAACCCTACCTTAACGACTCACCCAAAATGTCGTGGCACAAGAAACAACTGTTCGTCCTG